>NZ_JBGGTQ010000005.1:300000-404139 GCF_041320705.1 Kineococcus mangrovi | reverse complement strand
GGGGGGGGGGGGGGGGGGGGGTGGGGGGGGGGGTGGGGGACGTCAGCGAGCGGCGCACGGGAGTGGGGGAGTCCTTCGTCGGCATCGAGTTCGCCGTGGAGGCTAGTTGACGATGCGACGACAGGGGAAACCGGCGACGGTCCACCTGTGGACGACGGTGCCTGCCGGGGACGTCCCCGACCCCTCGTCCGAGCCTGCGCCTACGGTGGCGCCGTGGCAGCGCCCCGGGTCTGGACCGGCCCCGTCCTCGACGTCGCGGTGGCCGCGGCGGCCGCCGTCGTGACCCTGCTCCTGGCTCTGGACCAGGCGTCGGTGTGGGCGGCACCGGAGTCCGCCGTCGTGACCCTCGTGCTCCTCACCGCCGTCCTGGCCGTCGTCCCGTCGGTCCTGCGGGCGGTCGCGACGTTCCGGGGACGCGGTGCCGCGGCCCGTCGCGAGCTCTTCGACGACCTGCTCTCCGGCGCGTTGTGGGCCGTGGTGGACGCCACGGGCCTCGACCCGCGCGACCTGTCCGTGGCCGGGTACCGCCTCGTCCGTCCCTGGGGCCGGGCCCCCCGGCTGTCCCGCGTCCACCGGGTCCGCGCCCGGCGCCGGCCCGTCGCCTCCGGGGTCCGCTGGGCACCCGGCATGGGCGTCGTCGGGGAGTGCGTGGCGACGGGGGCCGTCGTCGCGCGGGACGTCACGACCCTCGACGCGGCGGGCGATCGGCAGGGGCTGAGCCCGGAGGAGTTCCGCCGCGTGCGGGGCAAGTACGCCGTGGTCGTCGCGGTGCCGCTCGTCGAGGACTCCGGGGCGAGGTCGTCGGTGACGGGCTGCCTCGCCCTCGACGGGCCCTCCGGCTCCCTCGAGCGGCTGGACACCGCCCAGGTCGTGGGAGTGCTCGAAGCCGCTTCCCGTGCGCTGCAACGGCTCACCGGTCAGTCCCCGCCGGCTTCGGCGCTCGCCGCCCCCGGCGGGGCCGACCGTCTGCGCGCCGCCCTGGAGCGGCAGGGCAGCCCGGCGCGGCACGTCGCGGCCGTGGGGGAGAGGGTGAGCCCGTGAGGCCGCTCGTCGAACCCGGTCCGGAGCTCACCCCCGCCCAGCGGGAGCGCTACTCCCGCCACCTGCTGCTGCCGGAGATCGGGGAGGTGGGGCAGCGCCGGCTGCTCAACGCCCGCGTCCTGGTCGTCGGGGCCGGCGGGCTGGGCTCACCGGCGCTGCTGTACCTGGCCGCGGCCGGGGTCGGGACGATCGGCGTGGTCGACGACGACGTCGTGGAGGAGTCGAACCTGCAGCGCCAGGTCCTGCACGGGACCTCCGACGTCGGGCGCCGCAAGGTGGACAGCGCCGCGGACGCCGTCGCGCGGCTGGACCCCTCGCTCACGGTGGTCCGGCACGCCGAACGGTTGACCGCCCGCAACGCGGCGCCGCTGCTGGCGGGCTACGACCTGGTCCTCGACGGGTCGGACACGTTCGAGACCCGGTACCTCGTCGACGACGTCCTCGTCGCCGCCGGCCGGCCCTGGGTGTGGGGTGCGGTCCTGCGCTTCGACGGCCACGTCAGCGTCTTCGACCCCGCCGGGGCGACCTACCGCGACCTCTTCCCGACCCCGCCGCCCCCGGGGACGGTCCCGAGCTGCGGTGAGGCCGGGGTGCTCGGCGGGGTGTGCGCCGCGGTGGCGAGCGTCATGGTCACCGAGGCCGTGAAGCTCCTCACGGGGGCCGGTCGGCCCCTCACCGGACGCGTGCTCGTCCACGACGCGCTGGCGATGACGTGGCGCGAGCTGCCCCTGCGCCCGGACCCGCGCCGGACCGGTCCCGAGCACCTGCCCACGGTGACGGTGGCCGACCTGCTCGCCCGTCCCGGTGTCGTCGTGGTGGACGTCCGGGAACCGGACGAACGCGCGCAGGGGGCGATCCCGGGGTCGTTCGCCCTGCCGCTGGGGGAGCTCCTCGCCGACCCCGCGGCCCTGCCCGCGGGCCCGGTCGTCCTGCACTGCGCCCGGGGATCCCGCTCCGCGCAGGCGGTGCGCGCCGTGCTCGCCGGCGGGCGCGAGGACGTGTGGCACCTCGAGGGTGGGTTCGCCGCGTGGCGCGCGGCGGGGGGACCGGTCGTCTGACGGGGCCTCGACGCGTCGGGTCGCCGCGGCCGGCGTTCGTTCGGGTGGCTCTGCCACCCATACAAAGGGAAGATCAGTTACCGGAGCCAATGTGACATGACGCCCTGGTCCCGACGACGTCGCACCCTCGCAGTCTCCCGACGGGGGAGTCCGACGCGGTGTCGTAGGGGAGGCACCCTGATCTAGGCTGACGCCGTGAACCGACCGACCACCGGGGTGCTGCGCGTGCTGCGCAGCGTCGTGGTGACGGTCGTCATCGTCGTCCTGGCTGCTGTCGCGCACGTCGTCGGTGGCGGCCTCGTCCCCTCCGGGATGCTCGCCGGTGCCGTCGTGGTCGCCGTCGCTCTGACGGTCCACCTGGTGACTCGCTGGCGGTTGAGCACCGCCACGGTCTTCGCCCTGCTGGCCGGGGGACAGCTGCTGCTGCACCAGGTGTTCATGAGCCTGGACTCCGCCCGCACCGGGCCGTTGGACGTCCAGACGCTGAACGCGATGCCGATGGGGCGACCGGCCCACGCGCACTCCCCGGGCATCGACTCCGCCCTCGACTCCGCCACCGCCGTGTCCTCGATGGGCTCGATGCACACGGCAGGTGCTGCCGGGGTCGACGTCGGACCCTGGACCCTCACCCCGATGCTCGCCGCCCACGTCGTCGCCACCGTCGTGACCGCGCTGGTCCTGGCCAGCGGGGAACGAGCGTTGTGGCGGTTGTGGGCCTGGCTGGCCCCGTTGGTGGTGGCCCTGCTCGCTCCGTCCCAGGTGGTCGCAGCACGTCTGCCCCGCGCGTCCCGGGCGGCCTTCGAGCGACGCCCGGTGCACGAGGTCGTCCTGGTGCGGGCCCTGTCGCGGCGTGGTCCACCGGTGGGTCTGCTCCACGCCTGAGCTTCGACACAGGCCGATCGCTCCCGTCCGGGGACCGGTCCGCCGGTCCTCGCCCGGGGCGTGTGACGTCACCGCTACCCACCACGACCACCCCGCCCACCGGGCGGCGTGCCGTCGCCCTCTCCCACGACCGGGCTGACCTTCCCGAGCGTGACCGTCGGACCGACCCGGGGTGCTGCTGCACCCTTCCACGTCGATCCCCCCGCAGGTCTCCCACCCTGCCGGTCGTCGCCGTCGGTCCCCGTCGGCCACCACGCCCCGTCGCCACGTCGCGTCGGCCGGTGGCCCGCGAGGCAGAGGGGCGATCTCGTGCTGCGCCGCCCCGGGCCCCTGCCCTGGAGGACCCACCGTGCCTGCCGACGACCTGATCACCCCCACCCCCACGACACCGACGCCTCCACCGACACCTCCGCCGACGACCTCACCGTCGAGCCGTTCGACGTGGGCGCGGGCGCGTCCGCTGGTGCTGCGTCTGCACTTCTACGCCGGGGTCTTCATCGCCCCGTTCCTGCTCGTCGCCGCCGTCAGCGGAACCCTGTACGCGGCGACTCCGCAGATCGAGGAAGCGCTCTACCGCGACCAGTTGCACGTCACCCCGTCGACGACCCGACTGCCGCTGGCCGAGCAGGTCCAGGCCGCCGTCGAGGCCCGCGGCGGGGCCGAACCGGTGGCGGTCCGGCCCGCGCCCACCGCCTCGGACACCACCCGCGTCCTGTTCTCCGACCCGACCCTGGGTGAGTCCGAACGCACCGCCGTCTTCGTCGACCCCGGCACCGGGCAGCTGCGGGGCGAGCTGACCGTCTACGGCACCAGCGGGGTCCTCCCGCTGCGGACCTGGGTGGATCAACTGCACCGCAACCTGCACCTGGGGGAACCCGGCCGCCTGTACAGCGAGCTGGCCGCCTCCTGGCTGTGGGTGCTGGCGCTGTCGGGCCTGAGCCTGTGGGTCGCCCGCCAGGTCGGGGCTCGCCGCGCCGCCGCCAGCACCACCGAGACCACCGGCACCGGGGCTCCTTCCCCCCGTGGTCGTGGGGTTCTGGGGCGGGTGCTGGCCCCTCGGGGTCCCGACGTCGGCCCGAACCAGGGCCCCGGTCGTCGCGGTCGGGGTGGACGGGGCCGGACCCGGACCCTGCACGCGGTGGTCGGTACCTGGACCGCGGTGGGATTGCTGGCCCTGTCCGCGACGGGGCTGACGTGGTCGACCTACGCCGGGGCCCGGGTGACCGAGCTGCGCAGCGCGCTGTCGTGGGACACCCCGACGGTGGACACCACCGTGCCCGGTGCCGGCAGTGGTGCCGCCAGTGGTGCCGCCAGTGGTGCCACGAGCGGTCACGAGGGGCACGCAGGTCGTGAGGGGCACACCGCGCCCAGCGCTGAGCCCGGCGCCCCCTCCGCTGCCGCGGACCCCGCCGCTGCGGTGACGCCGGCCGCGTTCGAGCAGGTGCTGGACACCGCCCGCCAGGCGGGTCTGAGCGCCGGCAAGATCGAGGTCAAGGCCCCGGCTGAGGCGGGGGCGGCGTGGAAGGTCGACGAGGTCGACCGCGGTCTGCACACCCAGGTCGACTCCGCCGCCATCACCCTCACCGCCACGAGCACGGGAACGCTCAGCGGGCAGGTCCTCGACGTCGTCCGCTTCTCCGACTACCCGTTCGCGGCCAAGCTGGCCCGCTGGGGCATCGACCTGCACATGGGCTCCTTCGGCCTGGGCAACCAGCTGGCCCTGCTCGTCCTGGGACTGGGGCTGAGCGCGGTGGTCGTGTGGGGCTACCGCATGTGGTGGCAGCGCCGCCCCGACCCCGCCCGGCGCTCGTCGGTCGGTCCGGCGGTCCACCCCGGCGCCTGGCGGCACCTGCCCAGACCGGTCCTGGCCCTCGTCGTGGTCATCACCGTCGCGGTCGGCGTGGCGTTGCCGCTGCTGGGGGTCTCACTGCTGGCCTTCCTCGTCGTGGACGTCGTCCTCGGCCGGCTCCGGCGCGGACGGCCCCGTCGCCGCGACGACCTGTCCCCGGCCGTCCCCACCCCGACGGCCGGGAGGACCTCGTGACCTCGACCTCGACCTCGAGCCCAACCCCGACACCGACCCCGACCCCGGCTCCGCGGACCGCGGTCGCGGTCGCGGCGGGGGTGCTGAGCTGCCTGGTGTGGGCCCTGGCCACCGCCGTGCCCGCCACCGCCCACGACCAGCTGCGCTCGACCAACCCCGCTGACGGGGCCTCACTGGAGCAGGTCCCGGCCCAGTTGGAGATGACGTACAGTTCGCAGATCCTGCCCATCGCCCCGTTGGCGGTCCTGCGCGACGGCGCCGGCAACGACATCCCCACCGCCGACCCCGTCGTCGACGGCGACACCCTCACCGTGGCGTGGCCCGACGGGCTCGGCGGCGGGGACTACCAGGTCGTGTGGCGGGTCGTCTCCGGCGACGGGCACCCCGTTCAGGGCGCTTTCGGCTTCACCGTCGCCGGCGCACCCTCCACACCCGCCGCGCCCGGCGCGACGGCCGCACCGGCACCGACCCCGGCGCCGGCTTCGCAGGGCACCAGGGCCGCACCCGCACCCGCCGACGCCACCAGCAGCGGCGGGTTCCCCGGTGCCCCGGTCGCGGCGGTCGTCCTGGTCCTGGTCCTGGTCGGCCTGGTGCCGCTCGCCCTGCACCGACGACGCCGTGCGAAGGGCCCGCAACGGTGAGCCGACCCACCAGCGGGCCCCACGACGCCTGCGACACCCACGACACCCCCGCACCTCAGCCCAACCCCGTGACGACGTTCAGGAGTTCGACCATGACCACCACCTCGCAGGCCACCACCTCGCAGGGCACCACCCCCACGGCCGTCCCCGCCACCGTCGCGCTACCCGCTCGTGCGGGCCGGTCGGGGCGCGGCGCCGGGCAGTCCCGCCGCCGGCTGGCGTTGGCCGCTGCTCCGCTGCTGGCCGTCGTCGGGCTCGCCGCGTGCTCCGGCGGAGCGAGGAGCACCGACGGCGTGGCCGCACCCGCCGCCACCACCTCCACCGCACCCTCGGCCGGCAGCACCGGGGGTGGGGAGGCGTCGGCGGTGACCATCACCGACCCGTGGGTGAAAGCCGCCGACACCGGCATGACGGCTGCGTTCGCCACCTTGAGCAACACCGGCGCCGAGGACGTGCACATCGTCTCGGCCACCACAGCGTCCTCGACCAGCACGGAGCTGCACGAGATGGCCACCGACGCCTCCGGCGCGATGGTCATGCGCCCGAAGGAGGGTGGGTTCGTCGTCCCCGCCGGCGGCACCCACGAGCTGTCCCCCGGTGGGGACCACCTGATGCTCATGTCGGTGACCGCCCCCGTCCTGCCCGGCCAGGACGTCACCATCACCCTGACCGCCGAGGACGGTTCCACCGTCGACCTCACCGCCCCGGCCCGCTCCTACTCCGGCGCCAACGAGTCCTACGACGGCGACGGGGACGGCGAGGCCGATGGGACGGGGACGGTGGAGGGAGGGCACGGCACGGAGGGGATGGAGCACTCCGGCGCCCCGACGACGGCGACGGCGACGCCGTGACCACGCCCGAGGACAGCGCACCCGGGCACACCGCGGGCCGCGACCGCGACAACGTCGGCGGGGAGTCGAAACGGAGCCACGGCCTCGGCCGCCGGACCCTGTTCGCCTCCGGCGCCGCCGCTCTGGGTGGGGTCGGTGCAGGGGCCCTGGGCGCCCGCGCGGCGTCCGCCCGCGACGGCGGGACGGGCGCGGCGGGCACCAGCGGCGCGAGCGGTGAGCAGGACGAGGTCGGTCGCTCCCAGGTCCCCTTCCACGGGGAGCACCAGGCCGGGATCACCACCGCACCGCAGGCGTTCGCCACCCTGGTCGCCTTCGACCTGCTCCCCGGCGTCGACCGCGACGGGTTGATCCGGCTCATGCGGGTCTGGACCGACGACATCGCCCGGCTGACCTCTGGTCTGGCCGGGTTGGCCGACACCGAACCGGAGCTGGCCACCGTCCCGGCGCACCTCACCGTGACGGTCGGCTACGGGCCCGCGGTGTTCACCGCCGCGGGGTTGGAGGCGGCGCGCCCGTCGTGGCTGGGACCGCTGCCGCCGTTCGGCATCGACAGGCTGCAGGCGTCCTGGTCCGAGGGCGACCTGGTGCTGCAGGTGTGCGCCGAGGACCAGGTCAGCGTCGCCCACGCGGTGCGGTTGCTGACCAAGGAGGCGCGGACCTTCACCACCGTGCGGTGGGTCCAGCACGGTTTTCGCCGCAGCGTCGGGTCCACCCCGACCGGGACGACGATGCGCAACCTCATGGGCCAGGTCGACGGCACCCGCAACGTCGACCACACCACCCCGGCTGGGCGGGCCCTGGTCTGGATCGGCCCCACCACCGGCGGCGCCGGCGAGGCCGAGGCAGCCGACGGGGCCCGCTGGCTGGCCGGGGGAACGTCCATGGTCGTGCGCCGCATCGCGATCGACCTCGACACCTGGGACGAACTGGACCGTGCCGGCCGCGAAGCCGCGGTCGGGCGCCGCCTGTACGACGGTGCCCCGCTGACCGGGGTCCGGGAGCACGACGAGCCGGACCTGGAGGCGGAGGACGAGCTGGGGCTGCCGGTCATCGACACCTTCGCCCACATCCGCCGCGCCCGCACCGACGACGCCACCCAGGCGTTCTTGCGGCGGGCGTACAACTACGACGTCCCACCCCCGCCGGGGCGGCTCAGCGACTCAGGACTGGTGTTCATCGCCTTCCAGGCCGACCCGGCGCACCAGTTCGTCCCCGTCCAGCAGCGGTTGGACGAGCTGGACCTGTTGAACCGGTGGACGACCCCGATCGGGTCGGCGGTCTTCGCGGTCCCGGGGGGCTGCCGTCGAGGGGAGTACCTCGGCCAAGCCCTGTTCGGGTGATGCCCGCGGTCCTGGCTCCCCGCCGCCCGCGGTGGGGTCAGGACCGCGTCCACCGGACCCGATCACAGACCCACGTGGGCGGCCGGGTTCCCGGGGAAGGGCCTGTCCTCGCGGACGCAGGCGGCGAGCGCGGCTGCTGACCGGTGGCCGGTCTGCCGGGCGATGGAGACCCCCGGCACCCCGGCCCGGGTGGCCGCCGTGACGAACCCGGCGCGCAGGCTGTGCCCGGAGAACAGGCTCGGGTCGAGCCCGGCGTCGAGCGTGCGGCGCTTGACGACCTCGGCGACCCCCCGGTCGCCGAGCCGTTCGGGGCGCAGGGAGTGGCCGCCCTTGGTCATGCGGCGGAAAGCGGGGCCCTCGGTGAGCCGGGCGACCTCCGTCCACTTGCGCCACGACCGCACCGGGCACGTCTCCGCCCGTTGCCCCCGGGGCAGCTCCACGACGCGTTCGTCGCGGGAGCCGATGGCGCGGACGGTGACGAGGAGGCGTTCGGGTTCAGGCACGACGTCGGTGACGTCGAGGGCGCTGAGCTCGGAACGTCGCAGCGCCCCGGCGAAACCCAGCACGAGCAGCGCCCGGTCCCGGTGGTCCATCACCGTGTCCTCCAGCGGCGCGACGAGGTCGACGAGCCCGCGCGTCTCCAACGCGTCCACGCGGTGCCGACGTCGCCCCGGCGCGTGCAGGCGGCGCAGTCCGCGCCAGACGAGGCTGACGTGCTCGGTGTCGGTGGGGGAGGGGACCCCGATGAGGCCGTGCGCGACCGACACCGCGGCCAGCCGGCGCTGCAACGTGGCGATCGACAGCGACTCGACGTGAGCCGTGAGGTAGTCGGCGACGGTCTCGGGTGCCGCGGGCAGGGGGTCCAGCCCCTGCGCACTGCACCACTCCCCGAAGTGCGTGACGTCGACGGCGTACGCCCGCCACGTCGCCGGGGCGCGCAAGCCCAGCCGGACCGGGTCCAGGGACGCGAACCACACCAGGAGGGTCTCGACGTCCAGCACGGGGGGAGGCGGCAGGGGCGGCAGCAGCGCGGCCACCAGTTCGTCGGGCACCTCGGCTACCGGCTTCGCGCTCACACCACCATGGTAAGACAATGGAACATCAGTTACCAGAGCCAATGTAATGCAATTTACGGTGACAGCCAGCCCCAGCCAAAACGACGACCCTGGACTTCGTTCCGCACCAGATCCCGACCCGAGTGCACCAGCGTGACCGACGGCGACTTCGGGAAGCCGATCGTCGCGGCCGCCGACTCCTGCAGGCAGTTCACCCCGGGGCACGTCCACCTCGAAGACGTGGGTGACCTCGTGGCCGGTGCGATCGCGGAGACCGGCGGGGTGTCGAAGGAGTTCAACACCGTCGCCGTCGACGACGGGGTCGCCCCGGGCCACCCGGGGATGCTCTGCTCCCCGCCGCGCCGGGAACTCATCGCCGACGTCTGAGCAGGTGAACGAGACCGGGCTCGACGCGGTGGAGCGGTCGGCCTGCCCGACGTGCGGTTCCCGTTCGGGGATGTTCACCGCGAACGCGGTGAACCGCCTCACCGAGGCCCTCGGCCACTCGCTGCCGGGGAACGGGTCCACGCCGGCGACGCGCGTCGCGCGGCGGGACCCGTTCCCGCGTGGGGGATCGCTGGTCGTCGAGCTCGCGTTCTCGAACGCGATGGCCCACGACGTCGCGATGGACGGTTCCACCGACACCGTGCTGCACGTCCTGGCGGCGGCCCAGGAGGCCGGTCTGGACTTCACGCTCGCCGACATCGACGCAGTGAGACGGCGCGCGCCGCGCCAGGAGCGCGCGGGGTGGGGGTGCGGTCGTCGTCCGTGGAACTCCGCCGTCGGGCGGTACTGCGTGCGGCAGGGCTACCGTGCGCGGGTGGAGGCGGGGCGTCTGGGGCACGTGCGCTGGCTCGGCGGCGGTTCGGGGGCGGGGAAGTCGTCGGTGGCGCGGGAGCTGGTCCGGCGCTTCGGGGTCGACGTCCTGGACACCGACGCCGCGATGGTCGACCACGCGCGGCGGCTCGGCCCGGGTCGGGCCCCGCTGCTGCACCGTTTCCTGGCGATGTCGATGGACGAGCGGTGGGTGCTGCGCGACCCGGTGGAGATGCTGGAGACCTTCCACTGGTTCGCCGAGGAGGGCTTCGAGCTCGTCGTGGAGGACCTGCTGGCCCGCCCGGGCGGCCGGGTCGTCGTGGTGGAGGGGTTCCGGCTGCTGCCGCGGCTCGTGCTCCCGCTCGTGGGTGGGGTGCAGGAGCGGGCGGTGTGGTTGCTGCCGACGCCGGGGTTCCGGCGCCGGGCGTTCGGTGAGCGGGGTGGGGAGGGGGACGTGGCGGGGCGGACGAGCGACCCGCCACGGGCCCTGGAGAACCTGCTCGCCCGTGACGCGCTCTTCACCGAGGTCCTCGCGCGGCAGCTGGCGCAGCTCGCACCGACGGCGGTGCTGACCGTCGACGGTGGCCGTTCCCTCGACGTCCTCGTGGACGACGTCGGCGTCCGCTTCGGGCTCAGGCCTCCAGGGCCGTGAGGTACTGGTCGGCCCAGGCGCTGATGATGCGGGCCGCCCGGCGGGCCTGACCCCGCGCGGTGAGGAGGTGGTCGGACCCCTCGAGGGAGACGAAGCTGCGCGGGTGCGGGGCCGCCTTGAAGATGGCGCTGGCGTTCTCGACGCTGACGGTGGAGTCGGTGGGGGAGTGCATGACGAGCAGCGGCACCGTGAGCCGGTGGACGTGCTGCTTGAGGTCGGCGGCGCGGACGTCCTCGACGAAGGCGCGTTTGAGGGTGAGCGCGCGGCCGCCGACGAGCCACTCGGCGTGGCCGTCGGCCAGGACGCGGTCGACGAGGGCGTCGTAGTTGTGCTCGACGTGCCGGGGTTCGCTGGGGGCGCCGACGCTCACGACGGCCTGGAGGTCGGGGACCCGGCCGGCGGCCGCGAGGACCGCTGCGCCGCCGAAGGAGTGGCCCACGAGCAGCGCCACGGGGGTTCCTCGTCCGGCCATGAACGCGGCCGCCAGGACGGTGTCGTCGACCTTGTGCGTGAACGACCCGTCGCCCCAGTCGCCCTCGGAACCGCCCAGGCCGAGGTTGTCGAAGCGGAGCATCCCGATGCCCTCCTCGGCGAGGCCCTTGCAGATCCGTGCGGCGGCCGGGGAGTCCTTGCCGAGCGTGAACCCGTGGGCGAAGATCCCCCACCCGCGGACGGGTCCGGTGGGGACGTCGAGGAGGCCGGCCAGCCGGTGCCCGGTCGAGCTGCGGAACGACACCTCGTCAGCCATGCCGCAGACCCTAGTGGGCCCGGTGCGCAGGCGGACGTCTAAGCTCCCTGGCTGTTGCGAACAGCTTGCAACAAGGAGGGGAGCGACGTGACGACCGACGTGCTGGGTGTGCGGTCGCGCACCCGCCGGAACGGGTCGGTGCTCGCCGTCCTGGTCGCGTTCACGGTCGTGTCGGCCCTGGTGGCGACGGCGGTGGGGGCCGTGGTCGTGCCCCCGGCCGACGTCCTGGGGATCGTGCGGCACCGCGTCGGTGCCGGGGCGCCCGGGGCGTGGTCGCCCGAGCACGAGGCCGTCGTCTGGTCCGTGCGGGTGCCGCGCGTCCTGCTCGGCCTGGCCCTGGGCGCGGGGCTCGCGGTCTGCGGCACGGCCCTGCAGGCCGTCGTGCGCAACGTGCTGGCCGACCCGTACGTCCTGGGGGTCAACTCCGGGGCCTCCTGCGGGGCGGCCGCCGCGATCCTGTTCGGGGTGGCCGCGGGGCTCGGTCCGCACGCGGTGACGGTCAGCGCGTTCCTCGGGGCCCTGGCGGCCACGGCCCTCGTGTTCGCCGTCGCCCGCTCGGGCGGGGCCCTGACCTCGGTGCGCCTGCTGCTGGCCGGGGTCGCCGTGGGCTACGCCCTGTCCGCCGCGACGAGCTTCCTCGTCTTCGCCTCCGACTCCGCCGAGGGGGCGCGGTCGGTGCTGTTCTGGCTGCTGGGGTCGCTGGCCCTGGCCGGCTGGGGTCCGGCGCTGGTCGTCGTCATCGTGGTCGTCGCCGGTGCCGTGGGCCTCCTGCGGGCCTGGGCCCCGGCCCTGGACGTGCTGGCCCACGGCGACGCCACGGCCCAGGCCCTGGGCGTCTCCCCGGTGGGCACGCGTGCCCGGCTGCTCGTGGTGGTGTCGCTGACGGTCGGGGTGCTCGTCGCCGCCGGGGGCAGCATCGGGTTCGTCGGCCTCGTCGTGCCGCACCTGGCCCGCCGGCTCGTCGGCGCCTCCCACCGGTGGGTCGTGCCGGTGGGGGCACTGCTCGGTGCCTGCCTGCTCCTGTGGGCCGACCTGGTCTCCCGCACGCTCATGGCACCGCAGGAACTCCCGGTGGGCATCGTCACCGCGCTGGTGGGTGCGCCGTTCCTGCTCCACCTCGTCCGCCACCAGAACTCGACCACTCGTCCTTGAGGGAGTCCCCGTGCGTCGCCTGCTGCCCCTGATCGCCACCGTCGCCCTGGCCTCGACGTGCGCCACCGCGTGCGGGGGCGCCGGCGCCCCGGCTGTCACGGGGTTCACCGTCACCAACTGCGGCGCGCAGGTCTCCTTCGACCGCACCCCGGAGCGGATCGTGCTGCTGCACAGCGCATCCGTGCCCTTCCTGCAGCGGCTGGGTGCCCTGGACCGGGTCGTGGCCAGGGCCGGGCAGTACCCGCAGGAGTACTACGACGAGGCGACCCGGACCGCACTGGCGGGGATCCCCGTCCTCAGCGACCGCCTCGACAGCAGCGGGCACCTGCAGATCTCCCGCGAGGTCGTCCTGGCCCAGCGGCCCGACCTCGTCCTGGGCACGGCCGACAACCTCGACCGGGCGACGCTGGCCGCCTCGGGCGTCCCGGTGCTGGAGGAACCGGCCCTGTGCGGGGCCGCTGGGTCGGAGGTGCGCTTCGACGACGTGGCCGAGCAGATGGAGTTCTACGGCCGCGTGGTCGACCGCGAGGCCGAGGCTGCGGTGGCCGCCCGGGAACTGACCGAGCGGTTCGAGCGGTTGCGCCGGGAGCCGTCGGGGCGCACCGCCGCCGTCCTCTACCCGACGGTCGGCGGAGGCGTCACGTACGCCTACGGCACCGCGAGCACGGCCCACCCGCAGCTCGAGGCGGCGGGTCTGGCCAACGTCTTCGCCGACGTGCCCGACCGCGTCTTCGAGGTCACCCGCGAGGAGCTGCTCGCGCGCAACCCCGACGTCCTGGTCCTGCTGCACTCCGGCGGGGACCCGGCGGCCGTCGTCGACGCGGTCACCTCCGCCCCCGGTGCCGGTGCGTTGACCGCCGTTCAGGAGGGGGACGTCCTGCCGCTGCTGTTCAACTTCACCGAACCCCCCACCCCGCTCGCGCTGGACGGTCTGCAGCGCATCGTCGACCGCTTCGCGCAGTGATCCGCGCCCGCGGCCTGGAGTTCGCGCACGGTCGGCACGCCGTGCTGCGCGGGGTCGACGTCGACGCCGCCGACGGCCGGGTCCTGGGGCTGCTGGGGCCCAACGGCAGCGGCAAGACCACGCTCCTGCGCCTGCTGCACGGTGCGCTGCGCCCACGGCGCGGAACGGTCGAGGTGGACGGTCAGGACGTCGCCGGGCTCTCGGCGCACGAGCTCGCCCGGCGGGTCGCCGTCGTCGTGCAGGAGACCGACCACGGGTCCGGGACGGACCTGCCCCTGACGGTGGCCGAGTCGGTGCTGCTGGGCCGCACCCCGCACCGAGGGCGGTTCGGGGGGACGACGGCGCAGGACGTGCGCGTCGCCGAGGCCGCCCTGCGCCGGGTGGGTGGGCTGCCCCTGGCCGGCCGCCGGCTCGTCGAGGTGTCCGGCGGGGAACGTCAGCGGATCCTCATCGCCCGGGCGCTGGCCCAGTCGGCGCAACACCTGCTCCTCGACGAGCCGACGAACCACCTGGACGTCCGCTACCAGCACGAGGTCCTGAGCCTCGTCCGCTCGCTCGGCACGACCGTGGTCGTCGTGCTCCACGACCTGTCCCTCGCAGCGGCCTACTGCGACGAGGTCGTCCTGCTGCACGACGGGGTGGTGCGTGCCGCCGGTGACCCCGCGGAGGTGCTGGTGCCCGCGCTGCTCGAACCGGTCTTCGAGGTCGACGTCCGTCGCCTCGACCACCACGGTGAGCTGCACCTGGCGTTCCGGCCGCGTCCCCCGAGGGGCTGACAGGGCTCACCCGCAGGTGAGGGGTGCAGGAGGGCCGGACCGGCGGGGCCGTCGCCCGTTCCACGTCGCGGGCACGCTCCCGCCGGGAACCCGCTCGGGGCCGGCCGCGTCCTGCCGGCCGACCCCGAGGATCGCGCGTCCGCCCCAGCCGGGCGGGGGTGCGGGTCAGGCCAGCGGCGACGGCCCGAGCTCGGCGAGGAGCTCACCCATCTTCTGGTAGGCCTTGTTGCGGTAGTCGATGAGCTCGGCGAGCTTCTCCGGCTCGAGCTCCAGGAAACCGGAGCCGGTCTTCGTGCCGTACTTGCCGGCGGCGACGAGCTCGGTGAGGTTCGCGGGGGCGGACATCCGCTCACCGAAGTGGCCTTCGAGGGTCGCGAAGCCCTTGGCGTAGACGTCCAGGCCGGCCATGTCGGCGATCGCGAACGGACCGAAGAACGGCAGCCGGAAGCCGAACGTCGTGGACACGATGGTGTCGACGTCGGCGGGGGTGGCGACACCCTCCTCGACGACCGTCATCGCCTCCTTGAGCAGGACGTACTGGAGGCGGTTCAGGACGAAACCGGGGACGTCCTTGACCTGGGCGCCGCGGCGGCCGGCGCGGGCCAGCAGGTCATCGACGATGGGCAGGACGACCGGGTCGGTCGCCTCGCCCATGACGAGTTCGACACCCGGGATGAACGGCGCCGGGTTGGAGAAGTGCACCGTGAGGAACAGGGAGGGGTCCTCGAACGCCTCGGCCAGCACCTTCACGGGGATGGTGGAGGTGTTCGTGCCGATGATCGTGCCCGGTGCGACGGCCTTCTCCACGCGCGAGAGGACGCTCTTCTTGACCGCCGGGTCCTCGAAGACGGCCTCTTCGACGAAGTGGACGTCGGCGACGGCTTCCTCGATCGAGTCCGCGGGGTGGAACTTCTGCCGGAGGACCTCGGTGCTGCCCTGGGCGAACAGGCCCTGCGCCTCGAAGAGCTCGGACTCCTTGAGCAGGCGCTCGTAGTTGCGCTGCGTCGACTCCTTGTCGGCGTCCGCGAGCCACACGTCGTTGCCGGCGAGGGCGAGGGACTGGGCGATGCCACCGCCCATGTAACCGGTGCCGATCTGGGCGACCTTGGTGATCTTGTCGGTGCGGGGTGCAGTGGGCACGGAGCTCTCCTAGGAGTGGTCGTCCGCTCGGTTGAGCGGGTGGGCCGCGATCTCCTCGATCACGGCCCTGAAGTTGGCGACGTCGTGGGCGAAGCGACCCAGGAACAGGCCGTCGACCCCTTCGGCGACGTCGGTGAACAGACCCGGGCCGGCGCTGCCCCCGTAGAGGATGCGCGTGAGGCCACGGCGGTGGGACAGGGCGTCGCGCAGTCGCGTGGTGACCCCCACGACGTGCTCGGGCGGGGCCGGTTCGGTCTGCCCGATCGCCCAGTTGGGTTCGTAGCCGATCGCGACCTCGGCCTCGGACGGGACGTCCTCGAGCGCGGCCAGGACCTGGCTGACGGTGGTGCGGGCGGCGTCGTCGACGTCGATCCGGACGTTCTCGCCGATGCAGACGAGCGGGACGAGGCCGTTGCGGGCGGCCGCGGCGGCCTTGTGCGCCGTGACGATGTCGTCCTCGGCGAACATGCGACGCCGCTCGGCGTGACCGATCTCGACGAACCGGGCCCCCGCCTCGCGCAGCGCGGCGGGGGACACCTCACCCGTGAGGGCCCCGAAGTCCTCCCAGGACGCGTCCTGGGCCCCGACGGAGATCCCCGTCCCGCGCAGGAGGTCCAGCCCCGTGGTCACGGTGAGGAAGTCGGGGATGACGAAGGCGTCCACGCCGGCTTCGGCCGCCACCGGGCCGAGGGCCGCCACGTCGGCGAGGTAGCTGCGCGTCCGGGCCAGCGAGAAGTACATCTTGAGGCTGACCCCGACGAGCGGGCGGGGGCGGGTCGTCATGGTGCGCAGGGCTCCGGTCTCGAGGGGCAGGTCTCAGCAGGAGCCGACGGTACCCGCCTCGCCCTCCGCCCCCGTCTCGTACCCGGTGATCGCCTCGACCTTGGCCGCCGAGGCGCTGGAGGTGTCGAACACGTACCCCAGGAACTCCCGGGCCAGCCGCCGCGCCAGCTCCCGCCCGACGACCCGCTCACCCAAGGTCAGGACCTGACCGTCGTTGGACAGCACCAGCCGCTCCACCGAGAAGGAGTCGTGCGCCACCGAGGCCCGGATCCCGGGCACCTTGTTCGCCGCGATCGCCACCCCCATGCCCGTCCCGCACACGAAGATCCCCCGGTCGGCCTCCCCCGCGGCGATCTTGCGGGCCCCGGCCACGGCCACGTGCGGGTAGGCCGTCTTGTCGGTGTCGGACCCGACCCCGACGTCGATGACCTCCTTGACGCGGGGATCCTTCAACAGGTCGGCCTTGATGGCGTCCTTGTACGAGACACCGGCCTCGTCGGCGGCGACGACGACGCGCCACTGCAGGTCAGTCATGTGCTTGTCCTCTCTCAGAGCTTGTCGGCGACGGTGCGGGTGACCAGGGCCAGCGAGACGGCGCCGGCGTCGGGGTGGCCCAGGGACCGCTCGGCCAGCGGCCGGGCCCGCCCGATCTGCGGGCGGAGGTCCTTCGTGGCCTCGGCCGCGTCGGTGGCGGCCTGCGCGGCGGCCGTGAACGCGGTCTTGAGGTCGTCCCCGGCCTCGACGCGCTGCGCGAGGGTCTCGGCGAAGGGGACCTGCGCGTCGAGCATGGTCTTGTTCCCCACCCGGGCCCCGGCCAGGCGCATCACGGCCTCGACGCTGGCGGTGGCGCCCTCGGAGACCTGCGCGGCGCTGGGTGCGCCCTCGTCGCCCAGCTTGTCGGCGAAGGCGTGCAGCAGCACCCCCCAGATGACCCCGGAGGTGCCGCCGGCGCGGTCGGCCCAGGCGCCACCGGCCGCGGACAGCGTGGCACCGGCCCCCGCCCCGGCGTCGGCGGCGGCGCGGGCCGATTCGGCGGCGGCCACGGAGCCGTTGACCATGCCGGTGCCGTGGTCGCCGTCACCGGCGATGGCGTCGATGCGGCCCAGCTCGGCCTCGGCGTCCTTCAGCACCTCGCGCACCGCTTCGAGGAGGGAAGCCACCTGCTGCCCGGCGGCCTGGGCCGCCTCGGGGGTGCCGGAGTAGTCGGCGACCTCGTCCTCGGGCACCTCGTAGACCGGGGCCGCGGTGGTCTCGATGGTGGGGCCGACGGACAGGGCCGGGCACTGCGCCGGCGCGGTCCACAACGTCTCCAGCTCCTCGTCCAGCCACGTGACGGTGAGCGAGCACCCGGCCATGTCCAGGCTCGTGACGAGCTCACCGACCTGGGGGGCGACGATCTCGTACCCGGCCTCGCGCAGCCTGGCGGCGACGGGGGAGTACAGCAGGAACAGCTCCTCGTACTTCGTCGAGCCCAGCCCGTTGACCAGGACCGCGACCTTGCCGCCCTCGGGGGCACCCTCGGGCTTGCCGGCCAGGACCTTCTCGACCAGCAGGTCGGCGATCTCGGTCGGGGTGCCGATCGGCTCCTCGCTGATGCCCGGTTCGCCGTGGATGCCCAGCCCGATGCCCATGTGGCCCTCGGTGACGGTGAACAGGGGCTCGGTCTCCCCGGGCAGGGTGCAGCCGGCGAAGGCGATGCCCATGGAGCGGGTGACGTCGTTGGCGTGGCGGGCCACGCGCACGACCTCGTCGAAGTCGTACCCCGCCTCGGCGGCCGCCCCGGCGATCTTGAAGGCGACGACGTCACCGGCGATGCCGCGGCGCTGCCCGTTCGCACCCTGGCCCTCGGAGGCGACGTCGTCGGTGACGACGAGCAGTTCGGCGCGGATGCCCTCGGCGCGCAGGCGCTCGGCGGCCAGGCCGAAGTTGAGGATGTCCCCGGCGTAGTTGCCGAAGCCCAGGACGACACCGCCGCCGCGGTGCGCGGCCTTGGCGACGTCGTAGACCCAGCGGGTGGAGGGGGAGGCGAAGACGTTGCCGCACACCGCCCCGTCGGCCAGGCCCGGGCCGACGTACCCGGCGAAGGCGGGGTAGTGGCCCGACCCGCCGCCGGCGACGACGGCCACCTTCCCCTCGGGGGTGGCGGTGGAGCGGATCACCCCGTGGGGGACGGGCTGGACGAAGTGGGGGTAGAGGTCGACGAAACCCGCGACGGACTCGTCGACGAACTTCGAGGGGTCACCGAAGATCTTGGTCATCTGGACGGTCTCCTTCGATCGCTCAGTGGTTCGCAGCGCCGCTGCTGAAGGGCTGGAACGGGGTCACCTTGGGCAGCACGCGACGGATGTACTCGCGGTTCGTCGCGCCCACGCCGATGCTGTCGCCGCCGTAGTGTTCCACGCAGAACGCGCCGCGGAAACCGGCCTCGACGGCCGTGGTGATGGCCTTGCGGTAGTTGATCGTGCCGAACTCCAGGGGAGCCGGGTGCGTGCGCACCGAACCGGTCGAGGGTTCCTCGTCGCGGTAGTAGTTCTTGAGGTGCCAGTAGTTCGTGTACGGGAACGTCTTGGCGGCGATCTCCTCCCACGGCTCCACCTCGCGGTGCAGGCGCAGGATGTTGCCGAAGTCGGGGTTGAGGCCGACGTTGTCGTAGCCGACGTCCTGGACGAACTGCACCATGCGGTCGGCGGTGCCGAGGTAGGTGTCCTCGTACATCTCCAGCGCGATCTGCACCCCGACCTCCCGGGCGTGCTGGGCCAGTTCCTTGATCTTCGCGACGGCGACCGCGCGGACGTCGTCGCTGAAGTCGTCGGCGTAGCCGGGTTCGAGCCAGAACCACAGGGCCTTGGCCTGCGCCGGGGTGAACCCCCGCATGAAGCCGAAGTTCACGACGGGGATGCCGATGGCCGCGCACGCGTCGATGGCGCGGTGGGAGTAGGCGAGGTTCTCCTCGGCCTTCTCGTGGTCCATCACCGATCGGCGCGAGGTCGAGAACGCGGGGATCTGCAGTCCCGCTGCGCGCACGGTGCGGGCGAACTCCTGCTGCCGCTGCGGGGACAGGTCCGCGATGCGGATCCAGGTGTCCGTGGGGTCGATGCACGTGTACCCGGCGTCCGTCATGACCTCGAGGGTCTGCGCCCAGCCCTCGGCCGACTGCTCCTGCACCGTCGTACCGTCCGGCAGGACGTGCGGGTGCGGCATCATCGGCACCGTGATCGGCCAGTTCTGGCGGGTCAGCACGTCGGGGAAGCCGTCGAACACGCGGGTGGCGTCGTCGCTCACGTTCTCACTCCTGAGGTCGTCGTGACAAGGATTCTATAGAAAATCATGGAGCTTGGCGAGTGCCGGGGCGCCGTGTCCGCGCCCCTCACCCGAACGCCCGCTCCAGCACCCCCCGCAGGTGCGCCCGCATGGCCGCGGCGGCGGCCGCGGGGTCCCGCTGCTCGAAGGCCCGGACGATCGCCTCGTGCTCGGCGACGCTCTCGCGGGCGTCGCTGACGCGCTCCTCGTCCTGGTGCAGGCGCTGCACGAAACCGCGGAAGGAGTCCAGCGTCCGGACGATGAAGGGGTTGCCCGTCCCCTCGGCCAGCAGCTCGTGGAAGGACCAGTCCGCCTCCAGGTAGTGCTTGAAACCGCTGTACCCCGGGCCCGTGGGGGCCTGCCGCTGCTCCTCGACCGCGGTCCACAGCCGGGCCACGAAGGCGTCGTCGGTCCGGGCGCAGGCCCGTTCGGCGTTGCCGGGCTCGACCAGCAGGCGGACGTCGACCAGCTGGCCCAGCTCCTCGTTCGACAGCAGCGGCGCCGCCCGGTACCCGCGCCGGGCGCTGCGGACCACCAGACCCGAACCCTCCAGCCGGGCGAGGGCCTCGCGGACGGGGGTGGCCGACACGCCGAGGCGGTCGGCCAGCGTCTGGGTGCGCAGGGCCGAGCCGGGTTCCAGGCCGCGGTTCATGAGGAGTTCCAGGATCGTGTCGTGCACGGTGTCCGTGAGCCCGCGAGGAGTCGTCACCGACCAGTCGTCCATGGGACCGGGACGCTACCGGCTACGGTGGCGGGGGTGAGCGCCGACACCAGCACCGCGCAGGCCACCCCCTCCGCCGAGGACGAGGTCCTGGACCTCTGCCGGGACCTGATCCGGATCGACACCTCCAACCACGGCGACGGTTCCGGCCCCGGTGAACGCGCCGCCGCCGAGCACGTCGCCGGGCTCCTGCACGAGGTCGGCCTGGAGCCGGAGTACGTCGAGGCGTTCCCGGGACGCGGCAACGTCGTGGTGCGGGTCCCCGGTGACGAGCGCGGCACCGCCGAACGCGGTGCCCTGCTCCTGCACGGGCACCTCGACGTCGTCCCGGCCCGGGCCGCGGACTGGACGGTCGACCCGTTCGCCGGCGAGGTCGCCGACGACTGCCTGTGGGGCCGCGGCGCCGTCGACATGAAGGACATGGACGCGATGCTGCTCGCGGTCCTGCGGGAGATGACGCGCACCGGGACGCGCCCGCCGCGCGACCTCGTGTTCGCGTTCCTCGCCGACGAGGAGGCCGCCGGGACGCAGGGTGCGCAGTGGCTGGTGCAGAACCGGGCCGACCTGTTCG
Source organism: Kineococcus mangrovi (assembly GCF_041320705.1). Classification (NCBI taxonomy): domain Bacteria; kingdom Bacillati; phylum Actinomycetota; class Actinomycetes; order Kineosporiales; family Kineosporiaceae; genus Kineococcus; species Kineococcus mangrovi. The sequence goes on along the minus strand of NZ_JBGGTQ010000005.1, from coordinate 383,604 downwards.
AGGGCGTCACCGAGGCCGTCAGCGAGGTCGGGGGTTTCTCCGTCGACCTCGACGGCCGCCGCACGTACCTGCTGCAGACGGCGGAGAAGGGCCTGGCCTGGTTGCGCCTGGTCGCACACGGTCGGGCCGGGCACGGGTCGCAGGTGGGCACCGACAACGCCGTGACGCGGTTGTGCGCGGCGGTGACCCGCATCGGGGACCACACGTGGCCGCTGGAGTACACCGCCACGGTGCGGCAGTTCCTGCAGGGCGTCTCGGAGATCACCGGTGTCGCCTTCGACGAGGACGACCCCTCGGCCCTGCTCGCCACCCTGGGCACGACGGCGCGCTGGGTCGGGGCGACGCTGCAGAACACCGCGAACCCCACGGTGCTCGAGGCCGGGTACAAGCACAACGTCATCCCGGGGACGGCGACCGCGCTGATCGACACCCGCTTCCTGCCCGGCCGGCAGGCCGAGCTCATGGCCACGATCCGGGAACTGGCCGGGGACCGCGTCGACGTCGAGGTCGTCAACGAGTCCGTCGCCCTGGAGACGGGGTTCGCGGCGCCGCTGGTGGACCGGATGCGCTCGGCCCTGGAGGCCGAGGACCCGGGTGCGAACGTCCTGCCGTACTGCCTGGCGGGGGGGACCGACAACAAGTCCTTCTCCCACCTGGGGGTCCGCGGCTACGGGTTCGCGCCCCTGCGGCTGCCGGCGGGGATGGACTTCGCGGGCATGTTCCACGGCGTCGACGAGCGGGTCCCCGTCGACGCCCTCGGGTTCGGCGTCCGCGTGCTGCGTCGTTTCGTCGCGACCTGCTGAGACGGCTCAAGCGGGATCCCCCGGGTGCCGATGCCCACCCGTCGGACGTCTCGAGGGGAGCTGTGCACCGTGTCGTTGACCACTCGCATCGTGGGGGCCGCCGCGTCGCTGGCGGTCGTGGCCGTCGCCACGGGCACGTGCGGCGTGCTGGCGACCCGGTCGGTGTCCCAGGACGTCGAGGACCTGTCCCGCGGCCCCCTGCAGCGGCAGAGCACCGTGCGGGCGATCGAGCTCGCCAGCAGCCAGATCGCCACGCTGGCCCTCAACGGCCGGTTCGTCCCGGGGCAGGCCGAGGCGGTCGCCCCCCAGCTCACCGAGCGGCAGCAGTCCCTCACGTCCAGCCTCGACCGGCTCGCCACGCTCGTCCCGGCCTCCGAGCGGGCCCTCGTCGCCGACCTGCGCGCGCAGTACGAGGCGGGCGCGGCAGCGGGTCAGAAGATCCTCTCGGCCACCGACACCGCCTCGGCCACGGCGGCCGGGCAGGAGTACGACGCCGCGAGCGAGGCGTTCGCGAAGGACGTCCAGGCGCTCAACGACAGCGCGGCCGCCGCCGTGGCGCAGGCCGTGGCGGACGGGCGGGGGCAGGCGCGCCGGGCGCTGCTGCTGACCCTCGGTCTGCTGACGGTCGGTCTGGGGGTGTCCGCCGGGATCGTCACCCTGGCCGTCCGCCGCATCCGGGCCGACGCCCGGGCGATCGTCGACGTCGCCCAGGCGCTGGAACGCGGTGACCTGACGGCCAGCAGCGGCATCGACGTGGACGACGAGCTGGGTCGGGCGGCCTCGGCGCTGGACCGCGCGCTCGCGCAGCTGCGGACGGACGTGGCCTCGGTGGCCGCCGGGGCGCACACGCTCGGTCGCACGTCGAGCGCGCTGGCCGAGCGGAGCCAGGAGGCCGGCAGCGCCTCGCAGCGGACGGGTCGCGGCGTCGAGCGCGTGGCCGGGGACGTGGCCGCGGTGGCGACCAACCTGCAGGCGATCGGGGCCGGCGCCGACGAGATGGGCAGCGCGATCCGGGAGATCTCGACCTCCGCCGCCGACGCCACGGGTGTCGCGGCCCAGGCCGTGCAGGTCGCCGACGACACGACCGCGACGGTCTCGCGGCTGGGGGAGTCCTCCGCTCAGATCGGCTCGGTCGTCAAGGTCATCACCGCCATCGCCGAGCAGACGAACCTGCTGGCCCTGAACGCCACCATCGAGGCCGCCCGGGCCGGGGAGATGGGCAAGGGGTTCGCCGTCGTGGCCGGGGAGGTCAAGGAGCTGGCCCAGCAGACCGCGCGCGCCACCGAGGACATCTCCCGGCAGGTGCAGGCCATCCAGGACGACACGACGGGTGCGGTGTCGGCGATCGGCTCGATCGCGGAGGTCATCGCCCGCATCAACGACCTGCAGACGACGATCGCCTCGGCCGTGGAGGAGCAGACGGCGACGACGTCGGAGATCGCGCGGTCGATCGCGGAGGCGGCGGCCGGTGCGGACCGCGTGGACGGCGGGGTGCGGGACGTGTCGGAGGCGACGCGCACGACGGTCCGGACGGTGGAGTACGCCCAGGAGGCGGCGCAGGAGGTGGCGGGGATCTCCTCGCAGCTGCAGACGCTGGTCGCTCGCTTCCGGTTCTGAGTCAGGGCAGGTCGAGGACGAGGAGGGGTTCGCGCCCCTGCGGCCCGGCGGCCACCCGGGACACGCAGACGCACAGGGAGTCCGCGGCTTCCCGTTGCTGCTCGGACAGGTAGACGTCGCGGTGGTCGACGAGGCCGTCGACGTGGCGGACGGGCAGGACGCACAGGCCGCACTCACCCTTGAGGCAGTCGTACATGAGGTCGGCGCCGCTGCGCTGCAACGACTCCAGCACGGTGCTGCCGGGCTCGACGACGGTCTCGATCCCCAGGGCGGGGAGCTGGACGCGGAACGCCTGGGCGCTGTGCCGCCCGGAGCTGCCGAACGTCTCGTAGCGCAGGGCGGTGGGGGGCAGCCCGTGCCGGCGCCAGGCGCGGGTGACGGCGTCGAGGAGGCCGAGGGGGCCGCACACGTACGCCTCGGTCCCGGGGGCCTCGCGGGCCGTGCGGGCGATGAGGGCGTCGACGTCGAGGCGGTCGCCCTCCTCGGAGACGGCGGGGTGGACCCGGTCCCCGAGCTCGGCCTGCAGGTCCTGCAGGTAGGGCATCCGGTCGCGCGAGCGGCCGGCGTAGACGAGGTCGACGTCGGCGCCGAGGCGGGTCAGGGTGCGGGCGGTGGCCGCGAGCGCCGTGATGCCGACCCCGCCGGCGAGGAGCAGGTAGCGCTGCGCGCCGATGCGGACGGGGAAGTTCTGCAGGGGGGCGGTGCAGCGCAGGACGTCGCCGGGGCGCAGGCGGTGGACGTGGGCGGAGCCGCCGCGGCTGGTGGGTGAGCGCAGGACGGTGATCGCGAGCCGGGAGCCGTCGGGGGTGGAGTCGACGACGGAGTAGGAGCGGATCTCGGGGCGGCCGCCGGGGACCTCGACGCGGACGTCGAGGTGGGTTCCGGGGTCGGCGCGCCGGCGAGCGCCGGTGGGGGGTTCGAGGACGACGCGGCGGGCGCCGACGGCGACGTCGGTGGTCTCGACGACGCGGGCGTCGTGGAGGGTGCGGCTGGTCACGAGGTGGCCCGGGCCGGTGCGGTGGCGGGGCTGGCGGGGCTGGCGGGGATGGTCAGGGCGCGGCCCTCGGCGGCGAGCATGCGGTCGAGGGTGCGGCGGACCCACATGCCGCCGGCGTCGACGGTGAGGCTGTAGAAGACCTTGTCGGGGTTGGCGTCGATGGCGCGCTGCTGGGCGACGAGCATGGCCTCGTCCTCGGCGAAGACGCCGCGGACGCCTTCGCGCAGCTGGGTGGTGATGAGCTGGCTGTCGAGGCGGTAGTTGCGCATGAACGCCCAGAAGTAGTGCGAGGTGGTGTCGGTCTCGGGGGTGATGGTGTTCATGACGTAGCCGTTGACGCCGCGGGAGCGGTCGCCCTCGGGGGCGCCGGTGCCGGCTTCGGCGACGCCGACGTCGATGCAGATGGTCGAGGGCGCGTAGTAGTGGATGATCTGCCAGCGGTCGACGCGGCCTTCGAACCCGGGGAACTTGTCGCGCATGTTCTTGCGCCAGAACGGCGGGGGTTCGACGTCGCGCATCCAGCGGGTGACGGTGACGCTGCCGTCGTCCTCGTGGCGGGTGGTGAACTCGCTCTCGCTGAGTTCGGCCTGGCCGATGCTGGAGCCGTGGACGAACTCCTCGTGCGTGAGGTCCATGAGGTTGTCGAGGATGAGCTGGTAGTTGCAGGGGGCCTCGATGGTGAGGCCGTCGCCGGCCCACTCGGGGGAGTCCATCTGGTGCATGTCGGGGATGGTGGCGGCGTCGGCGAGCAGGGGGTCGCCGGGCCAGACCCAGACGTAGCGGTGGCGTTCGACGACGGGGTGGGACGTGACGAGGGCGCTGGGGTTGACGGTGGGTTGGGCGGGCATCGCGGTGCAGCGGCCGGCGGCGTTGTACTGCAGGCCGTGGTAGGGGCACTGGATGCCGTCGCGGCCGACGAGCTTGCCGAGGGACAGCGGGGCGAGGCGGTGCCAGCAGGCGTCGTCGAGGGCGACGGGGCGCCCGTCCTGGGTGCGGTAGAGGGCCAGGGGGCGGCCGGCGACGGTGCGGGCCGTGGGGGCCTTGGCCGTGACCTCGTGGTCCCAGGCCACCGCGTACCAGGCGTTGAGGGGGTGGGGGAAGATCTTGGCGGTCACCCGCCCGGGGACGTCGAGCTCGGTCACGGTGGTCCTCCTGGTCATCGCGGCGGTGCGGTGGGAGCCGGTGGCTCGTGGTCGGCACCCTCGGCTGCGGGGGTGCCCTCGCGCCAGAGGGACTTCCGCGCAGCGGAAGGTGGCGCGCCCAGGGCGCGGGAGATGCCGAGCGCGGCGGCGCGCACGGCGGGGCCGAGGGTGAGGGGGGAGGCGGTGCCGGCGTGCACGACGAGCGAGACGGCGGCCACGACGTCCCCGCCGGGGCCGCGGACGGGGGCGGCGACGGAGACGGCGTCGCGGGTGACCTCGCGGTCGCTGACGGCCACGCCGGTGCGTCGGACCTCGGCGAGGGTGGCGCGCAGGCGGGTCGGGTCGGTCTCGGTGTGCGCCGTCCAGCGCCGCACGGGCAGGGCGAGGGCGGCCTCCTGGACGTCGGCGGGGGAGTGGGCGAGCAGGGCGCGCCCGACGCCGGTGGAGGCCAGGGGGAAGCGGGTGCCGACGCGGGTCATGACGGTGACGGCGTCGCGGCCGGTGAGGCGTTCGACGAAGACGCTCTCGAGGCCTTCGCGGACGGCGAGCTGGACGTTCTCGCGGGTGGCGACGTAGAGGTCTTCGAGGAACGGCAGCGCGGCCTCGCGCAGGGCGTTGCCGCGGGGGGCGAGGGAGCCGATCTCCCACAGGCGCAGGCCGACGTGCAGCACCCCGTCGGGGTCGCGTTCGAGGGCGCCGCAGCGCAGGAGGTCACCGACGATGCGGTGGGTGGTCGTCAGGGGCAGGCCGGTGGCGGCTGCGAGGTCGGCCAGGCGCTGGAAGCGGCGCGCGGGCGTGAAGGCGGCGAGCACCTCGAAGGTGCGCGACGTGAGGGTCACGTCGACAGCATGCCCCCTCCCGGGGTGATTGACAGGATTACTGTCGATCGGCACACTCGTGCCGTGGCCCTCGCGGGCCTGCGCACGAACCGCCGGGACCCCGATGACGTGGACGAAGGAGCAGCGCCCGTGGACGGCTTCGACACCCTCCTGGACAGCGGACTGGGGTCGTGGCCCGCGCGTCGCGCCCGCATCGACCCGGACGCGACCGCCCTGAGCCAGGGTGGCCGGGAGCGGACCTACCGCGAACTGGCCGTGCGCACGGAGCAGCTGGCGGCCGGTCTGGCCGGTCTCGGCGTCGCCCGGGGGGACCGGGTGGCCTACCTGGGCCTGAACGACCTGGCCGCCCTCGAACTCCTCTTCGCCTGCGGCCGGGCCGGGGCGGTGTTCGTCCCCCTCAACGTCCGGCTCGTCGCCCGCGAGCTCGCGTTCGCGCTGAGCGACTCCGGCACCGAGGTCCTCGTCGTGGGGCCCGGCGTGGACGCGGTCGCCGCCGCGGTCCTGGCCGAGGACGTGCCGCTGCGCACCGTGCTGACCCTCGGGCCGGTCACCGGCGTCGAGGGCCGTCTGCTGGAGGACCTACTCACCGACGGCGCCGGTGGCGGGCAGCACCCGACCGCGCGGGGCGCCTGCGGTGAGGACCCCGCCGTCCTCCTCTACACCTCGGGCACGACCGGCCGCCCCAAGGGCGCCGTCCTGACCCACGGGAACCTCACCTGGAACACCCTGAACCAGCTCACCCACCTCGACGTGTCGCGGCGGGAACGCGCGCTGTGCACCGCACCGCTCTTCCACGCCGTGGGGCTCGGCCAGATCACCCTGCCGACGCTGCTCAAGGGGGGCCGGGTCGAGGTGCTCCCGCGGTTCGACGCCGCCGGCCTGTTGCGCACGGTCGAGGAGTTCCGGGCCACGAGCTTCGCGGTCGTCCCCACGATGCTGCAGATGATGGTCGACCACCCGGCCTGGTCGGCTGCCGACCTGTCCTCCCTGCGCACCGTCGTCTACGGCGGTTCGGCCGTCGTGGAACGCGTCGCCCGCGCCTGGCGCGAGCGCGGGGTCGAGGTCGTGCAGGGTTACGGGATGACCGAGGCCGCTCCCGGGGTGTTCATGGAGACCCCCGCCGACGGGCGCGGCCGGCCCACCTCGGTGGGCGCCCCGCACTTCTTCGTCGACGTCGCGGCCGTCGGCGCCGACGGCCGGCCCGTCCCGCTGGACCCCACCACGACCCCCTCGGAACTGCTCGTGCGCGGTCCGAACGTCTTCGCCGGGTACTGGGACCGACCGGCCGAGACCGCCGACGCCTTCACGGGCGAGGCGGGGGACTGGTACCGCACCGGTGACGTCGTCGACGTCGACGAGCAGGGGCGCGTCCGGGTGGTGGACCGGCTCAAGGACCTGTTCATCTCCGGCGGGGAGAACGTCTACCCCGCCGAGGTGGAGGCCGTCATCGCCAGCCTGCCGGGGGTCGCCACCACGGCCCTCGTCGCCGTCGCCGACGAGCGCTGGGGGGAGGTCGGTGCCGCGTACGTGACGGCCCTGGAGGGGGCCACGCTCGACCCGGACGACCTGCGCGAGCAGCTGCGCACCCGCATCGCGGCCTACAAGGTGCCCCGGTGGGTGTTCTGCGTCGACGAACTGCCCATGGGGGGCACCGGCAAGGTCCGTCGCGTCGACCTGCGCCAGCGCGCCGCCGCCGACGTCGCGGCCCTCCTCGCCGCCCGCCAGGGGGTCGCGCCGTGACCGCCCCGGCCCTGGAGGAGCTGTTCACCCTACGCGTCGAGGTCGGCGACCCCGTCGACCTCGGACCGGCCCCCGACGGGCACCGCCGCATGGTGCCGATCCTCGGCGGCACCCTCGAGGGCCCCGGGGGACTCGCCGGGCAGGTGCTGCCCGGCGGCGCCGACCACCAGGTCCTCACCCCCGGGTTCGCGCTGCTCGATGCCCAGTACGTCGTCGAGACCGCTGCGGGGGAACGTCTCTCGGTCCACAACCGGGGCGTGCGCAGCGGGTCCCGGCAGGACGTGGCGGCCCTGGCCCGCGGTGAGGTGGTCGACCCCGAACGGGTCTACTTCCGCTGCACCCCGCGGCTGTCCAGCGCCGCCCCCGGCTGGGCGTGGGTCTGCGGCCGCGTCTTCGTCGCCACCGCCCACCGCCACCCGCACCGCGTCGACGTCCAGGTCTTCACGGTCCTCTGACCACCCGATCGGTTCCCCACAGGAGGAAGCAGCACATGAGCACCACGTTGCAGGGCAAGGTCGCCGTCGTCACGGGCGCGGGAGCGGGTCTGGGCGCCGCCTACGCGCTGGCCCTGGCCCGCGCGGGGGCCGCCGTCGTCGTCAACGACGCCGTGGACGCCGCGGCGCGCAGCACCGTCGAGGCCGTGGAGGCCGCCGGTGGACGTGCCGTGGCCGTCGTCGCACCGGTCGGTCCCGCCGAGACCGCCGAGCAGCTCGTCGAGGTCGCCCTGGCCGAGTTCGGCGGGTTCGACGTCCTCGTGACGAACGCGGGGATCCTGCGCGACAGGTCGCTGCTGAAGATGACCGACGACGACTTCGACGCCGTCCTGGCCGTCCACGTGCGCGGCACGTTCGCCTGCGTCCGGGCCGCGTACGCCTCGTTCAAGGACCGTGGGGTGGCCGGGCGCATCGTCACGATCGGTTCCCCCACCGGGCAGCGCGGGAACTTCGGCCAGACGAACTACGCCGCCGCCAAGGCCGCGATCGTCGGGATGGTCCGCACCTGGGCGTTGGAGATGAAGAAGGCGCAGGTCACCGTCAACGCGGTCGTCCCGGTCGCCGCCACCGCGATGACCCGCACCGTCCCGTACTTCGCCGCCGCCGTGGAGGCGATGGACGCCGGGCAGCCGATCCCCTCGTTCTACCGGCACGACCTGGGTTTCGGCACCCCCGAGGACGTCGCCGGTCTCGTCGTGTTCCTCGCCTCCGAGGAGGCCGCCGGCATCAGCGGTCAGGTCCTGGGCGCCGGTGGGGACCGGCTGCAGGTGTGGAGCCACCCCGAACCCGTCGTCACGGTCCACCACGAGGGCGGCTGGGACGCCGAGACCATCGCCGAGCAGTTCGCCCCGACGCTGCGCCAGAACCTGCAGCCCGTCGGCGAACGGTTCCCCGAGCTGCCCGCCGACCTCGTGCGCCCGCAGGACTGATCGGCGTGTACCGCCCCGAGATCGACGTCGAAGCCGTCACGGCCGTCGACACCCACGTGCACGTCGAGGTCGGCGACCACGGGCACTGCTCGTTGCCACCGGACCTGGCCGCCGCGGCGGCGAAGTACTTCCGCACCGACGGCGCCACCCCCGACGTCGCCTCGATCGCGCAGTTCTACCGCGAGCGCCGGATGCTCGCCGTCGTCTTCACCGTCGACGCCGAGCACCAGCTGGCCCACCCGCCCATCCCCAGCGAGGAGGTCGTCGAGCGGGCCGCCGACCACGCCGACGTCCTCATCCCGTTCGGGTCGGTCGACCCGCACCGGCCCGACGCCGTGGACCGGTTGCGCTCCCTCGCGCTGGACCACGGCGCGCGGGGTTTCAAGCTGCACCCCACGGTGCAGGGGTTCGACCCCTCCGACGAGCGGTTCCTGCCCTTCTGGGCCGCGCTGGCGGAGCTGGGGTTGCCCGTCGTCGTCCACACCGGGCAGACGGGCATCGGTGCCGGCGTCCGGGGCGGGCACGGGTTCAGGCTGCGGTACTCCGACCCGATGCTGCTCGACGACGTCGCCGCCCGGTTCCCGGACCTGACGTTGATCTTCGCCCACCCCTCGGTGCCCTGGCAGGACCAGGCCATCTCGATCGCCACCCACAAGGCGAACGTGGCGATCGACCTGTCGGGGTGGCGCCCGAAGTACTTCCCACCGGCGCTGGTGCGGGCCGCCGACACGTTCCTGCGCCGCCAGGTGCTGTTCGGGTCCGACTTCCCGCTCATCCACCCCGACGTGTGGATGAGCGACTTCGCCGACCTGCCGATCCGCCCGGAGGTGCGGCCCCTCATCGTGCGCGACAACGCCTTGCGCATCCTCGGGCTCACGCCCGAGACCACCACCCCCACCCAGACCCAGGAGCCGTCATGACCACCCAGGACACCACCGTCGCCCAGAAGGTCGTGCGCTTCGACGAACTGACCGCTCTGGCCGGCACCGGGATCGGCCCGTCGAGCTGGCTGCTCGTGGACCAGGAGCGCATCGACCGGTTCGCCGTCGCGACCGGGGACGACCAGTGGATCCACACCGACCCCGAGCGCGCGAAGGACGGACCCTTCGGCGGCACCATCGCCCACGGCTTCCTCACGCTGTCGCTGCTCATCCCGCTGTGGTCGGAGGTGTTCGACGTCGAGGGCGTGAGCACGAAGGTCAACTACGGCATGGACCGCGTGCGCTTCACCGCCCCCGTCCCGGCCGGGGCCCGGGTGCGCTTCAGCGGGACCTTCAAGGAGGTCACCGAGGTCAAGGGCGGGGTGCAGCTGGCCGTCTCGGGCGTCATCGAGATCGAGGGCCAGGAACGACCGGCCGTCGTGGTCGACTTCCTCACCCGGTTCTACGCCTGAGTCCCGTGATCGCGTGATCGCCTGATCGCGTCGGTGCGGCCCGGCCGCCGGGTGCTGGGCCGCACCGGGGCCGGGCCGTGCTGTTGGATGGGCGGGTGACCAGCCAGACCGACGTGACCCTGCTGTACCTCATCAAGCAGGTCGAGCTCGCCATCCGGACCCGGCTCGACGCCGTCACCGGCGAGCACGGTCTGACGTCGCTGCAGTACACGGCTCTGACCGTCCTGGAGCGGCACCCGGGCATGACCTCGGCCGACCTGGCGCGCAACTCCTTCGTCCGGGCCCAGACGATGGCGCAGATGGTCGTCGACCTCGAGGCCAAGGGGCACGTGTCGCGGGAGGTCGACGAGCGGTCCCGGCGCCGGATGCTGCTGACCTTGACCCCGCTGGCCCAGCGCGTCCTGGACGAGCTGCGCGACCCCGTGGCGCAGATCGAGGACGAGATGGTGCGCGGCCTGGAGGTCCGGGAGCGCGAGACGTTCCGCGAGGCGCTGCAGGTGTCGCGCCGGGCGCTGGGGGAGGCGCCGCCGCGCTGAGGAGGGGGTGCCGTCAGGTGGGCCGTAGGGTGCCCCGGTGCCCCGACACGACCGAGACGAGATCGCCCGCCGTTCCGGGCACGCGAGCTGGCGCGCGGCGGTCGAGGCCACGGCGGACCTGCCGCAGCAGGAGGCGGGGCGCCTGCTCGGCGTGAGCCACCCGACGATCCGCCTCTGGCGGGCCGAGCTGGGCCTGGCCCCGGGCGCCGCCCGCCCCTCGGCCGTCGACCGCGCCGCGGCGTTCCGGGCCGATCTCCAGGACCCCCGACACGGCTCGGCCAACGGCTACCGCAACCTGCGGTGCCGCTGCGAGCGGTGCACGGCGGCGTGGACCACCTACCAGCGGGACCGCCGGGGCTGACGTGCGCGACCCCCCGGAGGCTGTCTCAGTCCCCGGTCGTGACGCCCGTGGCGGCGTCGAGCGCCTCCCGCGGGCTCGTACCGTCCTCGCGGGCGACGACGGCGTCGATGAAGCCCGTGAGCGTGTCCTCCACGGCAGCGTCCCCCCGAGCCTCCCAGTGGTCGTGGTCGACGGCCTCGGCGAACTGCGCGAAACCGGCCGCCGCGGCCGCCCGGTCCTCGTAGGTGCCCTCGGTGGCCTGCAGCCAGTGCTGCCAGGCCGCCGGGAACGCCTGCCCCTGCTCGGGTGACTCCGCGAAGCGCAGGACGGTCCCGACGGTCTCGGCGTCCAGGCCGTGCGGGGCGAAGGCCAGCACCGTCGCCGCCTGCGGGTGGTCGGCGATGACGTCGAGCGTGCCGGCCCGCTCCGCGTCGTCGAGGAAGCGCTCCAGGCTGCGGTGGTTCCCCGCAGGCCAGGGCATCTTGTTCGCGCAGTGCGTCCGCCGCGTCGTCGCCATGCCCGGATCATGTCACGGTCGCGGGTCAGCGGGTCCGGTGGCCAGTGTCCGCAGGGCCGCATAGGAGCGGCTGGCCGCCGCCGCCGCGCGCAGCTCGTCGGCCCCGGCGTCGACGTACTGCTGCGAGGTGGCCAGGCTGCGGTGACCGAGCAGACGCATCACCTCGACCGCGCTGGCCCCGCCGGCCACGACGCGGGTGGCGAAGGTGTGCCGCAGCGCGTGCACGAGGGCGCCGCGCTGGACGCGGTCGCTGACCCCGGCAGCCCGGTAGCACTGCTCGACGAGGTACTGCAGCTGGTGCCGGGACAGTTCCCGGCCCCGGGTGTCGACGAACAGCGGTGCATCCAGGCGCAGCCCCCGGACCGCCGGGAACCGTCGGGCCCGGCCCGCCAGGTACCGCTCCAGGAGTTCTCCCAGCGCCTCCTCGACGGGCAGGCTGCGTTCGGCCCCGCCCTTGCCGCGCACCCGGATCCGCTGTTCCCCGGCGGTCCCGGCGAGGTCGCCGATCCGCAGTCCCACGAGTTCGGCACTGCGGATGCCCGTCACCAGCAAGGTCGCCACGACCGCCAGGTCACGTTCGGGCCAGGGATCGCGCGCCTGCCGGCCCGCCGCGACCGCGTCGAGCAGCACCTCGGGCGTGTCGTTGCCGCGCAACGGTTTCGGACCCTGGTCGAGCGGACGGGGCCGGTGGACCCCGGCCATCGGGTTCCCCGGCAGGACGTCCTCGGCGACCAGGAAACCGCACAGGCCGTTCCACGTCGACCAGCAGCGCGCGATGGAACTGCGGGCGTGGTCCACGGAGAAGTCCGCGAAGGCTGCGCGCAGGGCGGGTGTCGTGAGGTCGCCGACGAGGGGGTCGCCGGTCCCGACGGCCACCGCCAGGCGCGGCGTGATCCCAGCCACGTCGCGGGCGCGCGCGGCGAGGGTGTTGGGGGAGTCCTTGCGGGGGAGCCGAACCACTTCGTAGGCCTGGACGGCGGTCGACAGGCTGGAGGAAGTGGTGAGGGACTCGAGAACCCCGGGGTTCAGGGGAGCCATGTCAGGATCGTACTCGGCGGGGGAGTGCCGTGTCAACCAGATCCGTTGCGCTGCAATGGCTTTGGGGGAGTACTGCTCGTCGTCTCCGCATATCCGTCGTTATGCGGAACGCGAGGAGGCGCCGACTTCGTCCGCTGGTCGCCCGAGGCCGGACCGGGTTCAACCACTGGAACGCCTCGGTGCGCGTCTGTGTGGCGGCCGACTCGATGGTCCGGGTCGATGTGCGGTGTCAGTGGGTGTCGACGATCGGCGACGACCTGCGACGAGTGGTTGCGCGCGGTGGTGGCGAGCCGACGTGCGTCAGGGAGATCGCCGGCAGGGGGTTCGTCGTCCGCGAGTTCGGCGACATCGACATCGACACCGACACCGACACCGACACCGACATCGACATCGACACCGACACCGACACCGACACCGACACCGACACCGACACCGACACCGACACCGACACCGACACCGACACCGACACCGACATCGACGTCACGCAACGGTGCTGACGGGGCTCGGGTGCCGGTGTCGAGATACTCGTTCCCGGTCGTTCCGCCACTCGCTCGAGCGTACCGATAATCTTCATTATGACAACTAGGGCGCCGAAGGGGTCTTCCCCACAGCAACGTCGTTGTCCTGTCCCAGTGAAGATGTCCCAATCCCAGTGAACCTGTCCCACGTCCGACTCAAGACGTCCCAACGTCCCAGCTACTCGTCCCACCGGGGCACCGGGCTCGGAGTGAAGCCACCGGAGGTGACCTGCTTGGCTGGGCGCCGTGCAGACCGTGGTCGCCGGGATCCTCATCACCGATGAACGGGTTCTCCTGACCCTGCGCAGCGCGACCCGCCGCGCCTACCCCAGCACCTGGGCCCTACCCGGTGGCCACGTCGAACCAGACGAGGATGAACTCCACGCCCTGCGCCGGGAACTGGGCGAAGAACTCGGCATCGACGTCGCCGGCGTCACTGGCACTCCCATTTCGGAGCTGATCTTGCCGACCGGCGCCCCGGACGGCCCTCAGCCCGACGTGCGCCTGCGCACCTGGCACGTCACAGCGTGGCACGGAGAACCCGCCAACCTGCTGCCCGCCGAGCACGAACGGCTGGCCTGGTTCAGCGCCGGCGAGCTGTCGCAGCTCACGTGGGCGCACCCTGAGCACCAGCAGATGCTGCACAACCTGCTCACCCCGATGGCGCTGCGACACCGCGGCGCGGTTGATCCATGACTGTCCTGGCGCAGGGGCCGACCTGGTACCAGGACCGTCGGCGCCCTGTCCCCGTCAGGACGCCGCCGCGACCTGGGCCCGCAACGCGGCGGCGACTCTGCCCCGCAGCACCTGGAACGGCACCTCCCCCGCCCCGGCGGGGTTGCGGCGCATGGTGACGCGGCGGGCGTTGACCAACGCCTCACCAGCGGCGAACTGGTCACCGGTCAGGTCCAGCTCGATCCCCCCGACGCTCACGTTCCAGTAGTGCACACCCTCCACGCGGCCCTCGTGCTCCACGTCGGCGACCATCAGGTCCCCGCCCAGCAGCTCCTGCACGACCAGGGCGGTCGTGCCGCACTGACCACGTGAGGGCTGCCCGCCGCCGCGGGCCATGTACTCCGGGGAGGCGAAGACGGTGTCCGGCCCCCACGAGCAGCGCACCGCCGCCTCTATCGCGCTCAGGGTCAGCGTCACCGTGGCAGCCATGAGGGCATCGTGCCGCACCCCTCCGACACCCGGCCTCCAGTCCGGCGTCACGCGTCGCCTGCCAAGATCGCTGGACGGCTACCCAAGCAGCGTGCCGCGTCGAGGACGTCGAAGAGGCAGTCCAAGCCGCCTGCTAGCCCGGATCTTCCAGTAACCCTTCGTCACTGAGGGTCCCGAACGCACGGAAGTGCCTGTCTCGCATAGGATCGTGGGCTTGTCGAAGGTCCACATCCGCAGTACGTGAAAGGCACTCCGCAGGTGCAGACTACAAGGCCGTCCCGATCCCGTCCCACCCGCAAGATCCGCCGCCGACGCCGAGTTCGGACCGCCCACCAGCATCGCCCCCCGGTGAGGGTCACCACCGGCGGGACCGGGGTCGTCTCCCACGCCGGGACCCTCTTGCTGGCCCAGGTCGCCGACGCCACCGGCCTGACCGCAGCGTCCAGTGACGTCCTCGCCGCCACCCGCGCCCGCCGCGCCGGCCACGACCCCGGCCAGGTCCTCACCGACCTGGCGGTCCTGCTCGCCGACGGCGGTGAGGCGATCAGCGACCTAGCCGTCCTGCGTCAGCAGCCGCACCTGTACTGCTTCGCGACCTGGACCGGGGCCTCGATCCCTTCCTCGCGAGGCACCCACCCAGCCCCCGCTCGGCGAGCAGTGCCCGGGTGTCCTGGGGGTCGTACCCGGCGTCCAAGTGCACCGTGACCTGCTTCGGCAGCGGGCGCAGCGAGCTCAACCCGGCCAGCGTGGGGGCCAGCAGCGGTGAGTCGCAGCAGTCGGCGCCGGCGACTCCCACGTGCAGCGGAGGCTTCGTGCCGCCCTTGCCGCGGTCGACCGAGCTGGGACCTGCACGCTCTCCGCCGCCGACGGCCGTCGTCGGCGCTCGGTCCCGGACCCTGGTCCTGTCCGGCGAGCACCGCGGCGCACCTTGAGGCGGCACTGGTCCAGACGGGTGAGCGCCCGAGGAAGATCACCCGTCCGGCCGATCCTGTGCTGGCTCGCGCGCCTGACCGGTCGATCGGTGGGTGTGTCCCTTCGCCGCGCGGCGCTCGTCGTCGCCACTGCGACGCTGAGCCTGGTGAGCGTGTCCGTGAGCACCACGGCAGTCGCCTCCACGACGGCCCCGCTGACCACGGCCCCCCTGACCGCGAGCCCCTCGAACGAGAGCCCGTCGGACACGAGTCCGTCGGTTCCTGCCGCGCCGAGCGCGGACACCCACGACGCAGCCCCGCCCGTTCCGACCAAGAGCCCGCTGGCAAGCTCGCGAGCCCGCCTCCTGGCACCACCCAACGGATGCCTGGTGACGGGCGACTTCGCTCGCAAGTACTCCACCCTCGGCGGACGAGCGTCCTGGCTGGGCCCCTGCCTGAGCAACGAAGGGCCGGTCAGCAAGGGCGGGACAGCTCAACCCTTCCGGGGCGGCTCGTTGTACTGGAGCCAGGTCACCGGCTCGCACACCATCTCCGGCGCCATCCGCGACCACTACGCGGGCCTGGCGTGGGAGAACTCCTCCCTCGGTTTCCCCACCACCGACGAGTTCGACGTCCGCGGTGGGCGCGGCCAGCACTTCGAGGGCGGGTCGATCTACTGGAGCCCGGCCACCGGCGCGCACGACGTCACCGGCGCGATCCGCGAGAAGTGGGCGGCCTCGGGTTGGGAGAACTCCTCCCTCGGCTACCCCCTCACCAGCCAGACGAGCCTGCCTCGCGCGGGAGGGCGGGTGCAGCACTTCCAAGGCGGGTCCGTGTACTGGACCCCGGCCACCGGCGCTCACGCGGTGGGTGGCGCCATCCAGGGCGCGTGGGCCGGCGCGGGCTACGAATGGGGCAAGCTGGGCTACCCCACCAGCGACGAGTTCGATGTGCCCGGCGGCAAACGCAGCACCTTCCAGGGCGGGTCCATCACCTGGGACGCCGCCACCGGCGCCACCACCACCACCGTCCTGCCGCGGATGGCGGTCATCGGCGACTCCATCACCTACGGTGCGTGCGGCGGGACCGCTCAAGTGGTCCCCGCCACGGTCCCCGCGGTCGGGACCGCCTGCTTCGGCTGGCCCGGCTCCACCAGCGATGAGATGCAGGCGTTCATCCAGAACCAGACCTTCCGCTCTGCCTGGCCGGGCATGTCCACTCCCCTGCCCACCGTCGACCTGCGCCGAGCCATCGCCGACAGCGACATCCTCGTCGTCGGCCTGGGCACCAACGACTCCCTGCGCGACAGGGCCCCCTTCCCCACCAGGTCCTGGCCCGCCGGGGACGTCGCACCCGCCCCCAGCGGGCACGTGCCCGTCGGCAACGGCTACTTCGACCAGAAGATCGACTACTTCATGGACCTGGCCGCTGGGAAGCCGGTCTACTGGTACAACGTCGGCTTCAACGGTACGGACCCGTCCACCAACGGCTTCTTCCGCGCCCGCAACGACCGCCTGGACGCCGCAACTCGCCGCTGGCCCAACCTGCACGTCATGGACTGGTCCGCCATCGTCAAGGCCCACCCCGAATTCATCCAGGACGAGGTCCACCCCGACGAAGCAGGTCGTTCCGCCCGTTGGGCCCTGCTGACCACCAGTGTCGGGCAGCGCTGAGGTCACCCCGCCGGCCTCCGCTGTCCCCAGGGACGAGCCCGCGGGGAACTCCCGTGCCGGTACCACCCGGTCAACCGGGCTCCCCGTCGTGATCACTCCCGTCGTCCTGCCACTCCGCGTTGAACACCCCACCGGTCAGGACGACGATGCTCGCCAGCCAGCCGAACAGGACGACCGCCAGCGCGGAACCGATGAACTCGCCGACCACCTGCAGCGCCTGACCACCACCCTGCAGGTCTGGGCTGCGCGGGCCGGCGATCTCCAGGTAGTTGCGGAAGACCGCCGCCAGCACCAGCAGACCCGCGGTCGCGAGGACGGCGCCGGGTAGGGAGTCCCGCCACCGGGTGTCGGCGTTGTGGCCGACGGTGTAGAGCCACCCCAGGAACGCGACGACCAGCACCACGAGGACGGGCCAGCGCCCGAGCGACCAGGCCGTCTCGAAACCCGGTCCGGCACCGATGCTGTCCGCGAGCCGGCGTCCCCCGCCCAGCAGCGGCCCGACGACCGCCAGGACCAGGAACGCCGCCGTCACGACGACGGCGGCCAGGGTGAACAGGAAACCCAGCGCCCACAACTCGACGACGTTGCGCCGCTCCGGGGTCCGGTAGGCGTCGCCGAGCGCGCGCACCGCGGCCCGGAACACCCGGCTGCCCAACCAGAGCGCCGCCAGGACGCTCCCGATCGCGAGGCCGAACTGCTGCTGCTGCAGCAACTGCCGCACCAGCGGGACGGCGAGGTCGTCGGCGACCCCCGGACTGAACACCGCCTCCATCGCGGAGGTGATGCTCTCCTGCATCCGGTCGACGGTCCGGTCCGCGAGCACCTCGCGCAGCACCCCGAAGCTGGCTCCCAGCATGGTGATCAACGGCAGCAGCGACACCACGAGGTAGTACCCGATCTCCGCGGCCAGCCCGGCGACGCGGACCTCCAGCGCCCGCCGCACGACCCGCAGCAGCAGGTGCGCCGGGTTCCGGCCGAGGAAGCGGACCCGTCGCCGGGTGGTCACCTCCTCCAAGGACCGCCAGGGGTCGAAGGACGTCCGCCAGGACTGCAACCGCCGCCACCGGCGGCGGACCTTCGAGGTGCTCCCCACCAGCCCTCCCCCCGCCTCAGTGCCGGATGACGTACGGCTCGACCGAGGACGCGTCGCCCAGAGCGCTCTTGCGGATCACCGAGAACGACCCGTCGGCCTGCAGGACGACCGCAGCGACCTCTTCCAACGACCCCAGACCGTTCTCCCGGGCGGCGGAGTGGATGTCGGACTCGACGAAGCGCTGACGGCGCATGGCGTCCTGCACGAACGTCCCGTCGTGGAACAGCAGCACGGGATCGGTGGACAGGGCCCGCTTGACCGTCGTCGACCGCTGACGCAGCCACGCCATGAGCCACTGCAACCCGACCAGCAGCGTGAAGACGAGCAGCGCGGAGGTCAAGGCGGTGTCCTTCGACGTCAGGACCCGTCCGAAGGCCGATCCCAGGGTCACCGTCAGCACGAAGTCGAACGGGGTCATCTTCGCCATGTTGCGGGGACCGCTGACGCGCAGGATGCCCACGAGCCACACGTAACCCAGCGTGCCGACGACGACGATCCGCACCAGCGGCTCCCAGCCGCCCCACCAGAGAGTCACACCATCCATCGCCCCACGGTGTCACGACGCCTCGTGGCCGCCCGAGGAGGCTCACACGGCGGGGAACACCTCCGTCGGTCCCGGACCGTCGCTGCCCGCGGGGTACGTCTCCAGCGGCACCTCGTCCGCCTGCCACGCCGCGATGACGGGAGCCAGGATCCGCCAGCAGTCCTCGGCCGTGTCGCCGCGGACCGACAGCAGCGGATCGCCGTCCAGGACACCGGCGAGGACTTCGCCGTAGGCGGGCAACTGCGAGTCCGCCAGGTGCGTCGTGAGGGTCGTCTCCTCCAGGTGGAAGGGGTTCCCCTGGGCGTTCACGCTCAGGTCGACGCTCACCGTGTTCGGTTTGAACCCCAGCCGCAGGCGCGTCGGCACGCACGTGCCGTCCAGGCCGGCCAGCAGGTGCGGGACCGGTTTGAAGGTGATGACGGCCTCCTTGCGCGCCCGACCGAGCGCTTTGCCCGACCGCAACCGGAACGGCACCCCGGCCCAGCGCCACGTGTCGACGTGCAGGACCACCTCGGCCAGGGTCTCCGTGCCGCGCGAGGGGTCCACCCCGTCCTCCGCGGTGTAGTCGGGCAGGTCGCGCTCGCCGATGCTCCCGGCCGTGTACCGGGCGCGGCGGCTGGCCTGCGCCGGTGACCCGGCCAACCGGGTCGCGCGCAGCACCTGGGCCTTGCGGTCGCGGAACTCCCGCTCGTCCAGGGAGGCGGGGGCGTCCATCGTCAGGACGGCCAGGACCTGCAGGAGGTGGCTCTGGACCATGTCGACCAGCGCCCCGGCCTTGTCGTAGTAGCGCGCCCTGCCCTCCAGCGCGAGGTCCTCGTCGTAGTACACGTCGACGCGCTCGACGTGCCCGGCGTTCCAGGTGGGTTCGAACAGCCGGTTGGCGAACCGGATCCCGAGCGTGCCGAGGACGGTCGAGGTGCCCAGGAAGTGGTCCACCCGGTGCACGTGCTCCTCGGGGACGAGCTGGGCGACGACCTGGTTCAGCTCGTGCGCCGACTCCTCGTCCGCACCGAAGGGCTTCTCCATGACCAGGCGGGTGCTCTCGGGCAGCTTCCGGCCCACGAGGGCCCGGCAGGCCTGCGCCGTCACCGCCGGCGGCAGCGCGAAGTAGACCGCGACCGGGGCGGTGCAGGAGTGCAGGAGGTGCAGGAGGGCGTCGGGGTCGGTGACGTCGACCCGGGCGTACCGGCTGCGGTCGCGCACGGTCTCCGCGGCGGCGGTGTCGACCTGCTCCGCGTCGGCGTGCTCGGCGTGCTCGGCGACCCCGGAGAACGCCTTGGTGACGACCTCGCGCCAGTGCTCGTCGTCCCAGTCCTCGGCGCCGGCCCCGACGAGCTGCAGCGAGGACCCGTGACCGTGGCCGGGGTCTTCCCGGCGGTCCGAGACGAGCAGGCGCGCCAGCCCCGGCAGCAGCAGCCGCGAGGCGAGGTCCCCGCTGGCCCCCAGGACCAGCAGCGTGGCGACCGGATCACCCCCCGAGTGCCCGTCGAGACGGCCCCCGGAGGCACCGTGCCCGCCGCTCTCCGTCCCCCCCGTCGCCTGGTGCTGCTCCGTCGTCCGGCCGTCGCCTCGTCCGTCCACGCGGTCACCCTGCCCGGAGCCGGGCGCGCCCGCACGGCGGACGTCGCCGAGCACCCGGGGGAACGTCCCTCAAGGCCGACCCGCGGATGCCGATGCTCACGTGCACCCCCCGGGGTGCACCCACAACACCTTCGATCCCCGTGAGGTTCCGGAACCGTGTCCGATCCGACCCGTGGCCCGTCCGCCCCCGGTGCGCGCGTGCGCGTCGGGTTGCAGGGCATCCTCACGGCGGACCGTTCCGTCGTGGCCCACGAACTGCTCTTCCGCGCCCCCGGCCGCCACGCCGCGGCCTTGACAGGCCGGGCCGAGCACGACCACGCGACCGCTCAGGTGATCACGGCGACGTTCGGGGAGTTCGGCGTCGCCGAGCTCGGGGACGGCAAACCCCTGTTCCTCAACACCACGCGCAGCTTCTTCACCGGTGAGCTGCCGCTGCCGTTCAGCCCCCAGGGCGTCGTGCTCGAACTGCTGGAGACGGTCGACGTCGACCACCGGGTCATGGACGGCGTCCGCCGGCTGAAGGACCGGGGTTTCGCGATCGCCGTCGACGACTTCGACGGTGAGCTGCACCGCGTGCCGGCCCTGCGCCTGGCCGACTACGTCAAGCTCGACCTGGAGACGAGCGGTGACCGGCTGGTCGAGCTCGTGGAGCTGGTGCGGCGGGTGAACCCGCGGGCGCAGCTCGTGGTGGAGCGCGTCGAGACCGCCGAGCAGTTCGACCGGTGCGTGGCCCTGGGCGTCGAGCTGTTCCAGGGCTACCACCTGCACCGGCCGGACGTCGTGCAGAAGCAGACGTTGGACGCCTCCCACCTCACCTGCGTGCAGCTCATCGCGGCGCTGCACGACCTGCGCACGAGCACCGAGGACGTGCTGCGGCTGCTGGCCCACGACCCCGGCCTGAGCCTGCGCATCCTCAAGACCGTCGGGTCGGCGGCGCACGCGCCCCGGCAGGGCGTCACGTCCCTGCGCCAGGCGGTCGTCCTGCTGGGACGCCGGGAACTGGCCTCCTGGGTCACCCTCGTCCTCGTGGGCGGCACGTCGACCGCGCCGGCGCGACCGGACACCCTGGGCTGGATCTTCACGCGGGCCGAGGCCTGCCGGGCCCTGGCCGCCGAGGACCCCGACGCCGGGTTCACCGTCGGGCTGCTGTCGGCGGCCGCCTCCGTCCTCGGCATCGCCCCCGCCGACCTCACGCGGGGCTGCGCCCTGGCCCCCGAGGTCGAGGACGCGCTGCTGCACCGGCGCGGGCGGCTCGGCGCGGCCATCGAGGCCGTCCTCGCGCACGAGGCGGGGACCACCGGACCGGCGGGTGAGGAGGCGCCCGCTCCCGACGCGCCCGCTCCCGGCGCACCCGACCTGTCCGGGGAGATCTACCTGGGGGCCACGCTGGCGGCCCGCGCCCGGGTCCGGTCCCTCACCACGGCCCCCGCGGGTCGCTGAGGGTCCTGCGCGGGGGCACGACGTCCCAGTGAGCGCACGTCCCGGCCGAAGGAGAGCACCAGGGCGGCCAGGGCGAGGCCCAGCACGACCGCGCCGGCTCGGGGCGGGACCGGCGGCAGGAGGGCCACGAGCAGCGCCAGGACCTGCACGACGGCCACGACCTTGCGGGAGAACCGCGGCGCCGGGGTGCGGCGCAGCGGGGCCCAGCACCAGCCCGCCACGACGTAGAGGTAGCGCATGAGGCCGATCGCCAGGACCCACGGACCCTGCGTGAGCGCGACCACCGCGGACAGGACGAGCAGGAGCGCGGCGTCCACCTCCATGTCCAGGCGGGCCCCGGCGGTGGACGCCGTGCCGGTCCGCCGGGCCACGTACCCGTCGACGCCGTCCAGGAGGAGCGCCGGCACCGCCAGGGCCAGGAGCGACCACGGCCGCGGCCCCGTCACCCCGGCGAGGGCCAGCACGGCCACCGTCGCGCACCCACCCACCAGGACCGTGCGGACCAGCGTGACGCGGTCGGCCGGCCCGCACCAGCGGTCGCGGCGCGAGGCCACGGCCACCGCGGCGCAGGCGACGAGCGCGACACCGGCGACGGCGGCCGTGCCGTGTGCGAGCAGCACCCCGAGCGAACCCGTCAGCGCGGTCACCAGCACGAGCCCCGTGCACACGACGGCGGCCAGCGCCAGCGCCAGCCCGGCGTCGCGCCGCCCGGTCCCCCTCACCCGTCCCGATCCCACGGTGGGTACACGGTGGGGCGGGCCCGCAGGTTCCCCGGCCGGTGCGGGACGAAGCCCTCAGAGGGTCCGCAACCGCCGCAGCAGGTCACCGGCGAAGTCGCCCGGAACCTCCAGCAGGACCTTCGTGCCACCGGGGTAGGTGTGCGGGAAACCCTGGTAGACGTCGCGCAGGTCGGCGATCGTCTGCCCCCGGCCCGGGCCGTCGGTGTGGTCGACGACGACGGGGACCTGCGGGGCCAGCGCCGCGGTGACGTCCCCCGTGGCGACGGCCGCGGCCAGCGGGTCGTGCAGGACGGCGCACGGCCGCCCGAAGCGCTGGGCGTAGAACGCGAAGTAAAACTCCAGCATCTGCGCGACGGCGACCGCCCCCGGCGTGCCGACGGCCAGCAGTTCCGTCCGGTGCGACTCCTCGAAGACGTGCCGCATCGTGACGTCGAGCCCGACCATCGTGAGGTCGAAACCCGCGGTGAACACCCGGTGCGCGGCGAGCGGGTCGTTGGCGACGTTCGCCTCGGCCAGGGCCGAGACGTTGCCCGGCGCCATCGCCGCTCCGCCCATGACGGTCACCCGTCCCACGAGCTCGGGCAGCCGGGGTTCCAGGTCCAGGGCGAGGGCGAGGTTGGTGAACGGGCCGATGGCCAGCAGGTGCAGTTCCCCCGGGTGGGCGCGGGCGGCCTCGACGATCGCCTCAGCACCGCTCACCCCGGTGGGCGCGGCTGCGGCCCTGGGCAGCTCGACACCACCGATCCCGTTGGGTCCGTGGACCTCCGGCGCCCCGCCGGAGTAGGGGTGGTCGAGGAAGTCGTGCGCACCCACGCTGACGGGGACGTCGGGGCGGCCCAGCAGGGCGAGCAGGTCCAGGGTGTTGCGCGCTCCCCCGGCCGCGTCCAGGTTCCCGCTCACGGTCGCCACGCCCACGAGGTCGACGTCGGGGGAGGCGACCAGCCAGCCGATCGCCATGGCGTCGTCGATCCCGGTGTCGCAGTCGAGGAAGAAGGGGGTGCTCACCGCGGCAGTCTAGGACCGGCCCCCGGGCGCGGGTGGGGCGTCCCACCCCGTCTGCGGCCGGTCGCACGTCTCGCGGAACACGTACCGCGACACCGGCAGCCGCTCCGAGCTCGTCCAGTCGATGGCCGGTCGTCGCGCCTGCTGCGGGACGTACCCGACCCGGTAGACGGCCATGAGCTCGAGGTCGTCGGGGACGTGCAGCAGTTCGGCGACGCGGTCCCAGGCCCCGGGGACCTCCATGGGGAAGCTGACGAACTGGATCCCCAGCCCGAGTTCCGTCGTCGTCAGCCACACGTTCTCCATCGCGGCGCCCATGGAGAACAGCGAGTAGAACGCGGACAGCTCCCCCGGCCGGTGCTCGGCGCGGTCGAGCATCACCCCCACGAGCAGCGGTGAACCCGCCACGAGTTCGCGGTTCTGCTCCCCCAGGCGCCGCGGGACGCGCAGGACGTTCATGGCCCACTGCCCGCGGCGGGTGAACACGCTGCGCGTGAAGGGGCGCAGCGGCGCGGGCATGCGGTCGAACAGCATGCCGGTGCGCCGTTCGCGCATCTCCTGCTCGCTGAACCGGAAGTACCGCTTGTACCGCTCGAAGAACGTGCCGTTGCCCATGGCCGTCGTCATCGAGGCCCCGCTGATGCGGGCCACCTCCTCGATGGTGGCGCGCGACTCGACCAGGACGAACCGCCAGGGCTGGCTGTTGAGCTGGGAGGGGGCCCGGGCCGCGACCTCGACGAGGGTGCGCTGGTGCTCGGGACTGACCGGGTCGGGCAAGAACGGGCCGTTGGTGGTGCGCCGGGCGGCGATGGCCTCGCGCAGTTCCATCAGGCGCCCCGCAGGGCGGCGACGTAGGCCGGGCCGGCGGTGAGGGCGATGGCGGGGTGCCAGCGCGAACGGGCGGGGACCGAGGGGATCGCCAGCAGCGGCGCGGCCACCGGCAGCAGTCGCCAGAAGGCGCCGGAGCGGCGGCGGGCGAGGTCGGCGCCGGCGGCGGCCGTGAGGGTCGCGGTGGCGACGAAGACGGCGTGGTGCACCCACCGCGCCCCGGAGGTGTCCACCACGCGGGCGGCCACGGCCGCGCCCAGGGCGCAGTTGGCCGCGTACGAGGTGGCGGCGGCCACCAGCAGCGGCGGGTGCGAGGAGGGCACGCGCCCAGTGGACCACGGCCTCCCGAGGACGACGGAGGCGCCCGTCCCCGCGGGGACGGGCGCCTCCGGGACGGGAAGCGGGTCAGCGCTGGGTGGAGGTGTCCTCCACCTCGGGGCGCGGTGCGCCGCCGGCCCCCGCCCCGGTCTCGTCCGGCCCCCGCGCCGGCTCCGGGGCCGGCCGCTTCAGGCTCAGGACGATCGCCAGGGTCAGCGAGACGACGATGACGCCGAGGCTGACGTAGGTCGGGATGTGCGGGATCGAGGGGCTGATGACCTCGTGCCCGGCCTGGAAGAACAGCTTGACCCCGATGAAGGCGAGGATGAAGGCCAGCGCCTTGCTCAGCAGGTGGAAGCGCTCCAGCAGGCCCGAGAGCATGAAGTACAGGGCGCGCAGCCCCAGGATGGCGAACGCGTTGGACGAGTAGACGATGAACGCCTCGTCGGAGACGGCCAGGACGGCCGGCACGCTGTCGACCGCGAAGATCAGGTCGGCGGCCTCGATGGCGGCGACCACCGCGAGCAGCGGGGTGCCGTAGCGCTTGCCGGCTTCCTTGATGAAGAACTTCGTGCCGTGGTACTCGTCCTTCAGCGGGACGACCCTCTTGAGCATCCGGACCCCGATGTTGGTGCCCGGGTCGATGTCGTCGTCGTCACCCTTGAGCATCTTCCACGCCGACCACAGCAGGATCGCGCCGAAGACGAAGAGGATGGCGGTGAACCGCTCGACGACGGCCACGCCGACGCCGAGGAAGATGCCGCGGAAGACCAGGGCGCCGAGGACGCCGAGGAACAGCACGCGGTGCTGGTACTCGCGGGGGACCTTGAAGTACCCGAAGATCAGCGCGAAGACGAAGAGGTTGTCCACGGACAGGCTCTTCTCGAGCAACCAGGCGGTCGTGTAGGCCGTGCCGGCCTCGGCCCCGTAGGCCCAGAAGATGATGCCGCCGAAGATCAGCGCCACCGTCACCCACACACCGCTCCAGATGGCGGCTTCCTTGAACTGGATGACGTGGGCGCCGCGGTGGCCCAGCAGGTCGATCGCCAGCATGACGACGATGACGACGCCGAGTGCCACCCAGGCCCACAAGGGGACGTTGAGGTCCAGACCCACTGCGTGCTCCTGGAGGTCGAGGATCGGTGGGCGGCGGTTGCCGCCCACCTCCATGGTGACTGCCGGGACCGGGCAGTGCCCTGTCGAAGACGTGACGACTTCCGGGACGATGCTTGCCGAGTCCCGGCAAAGCGGGCTCCGGAAGGGCTCAGGGCGGCGCCGCGGGCCAGCCGAGGGCGCGGGCGGCGAGCACGGCGGCCTGCACCCCGAAGCGCTGCTCGGGGCGCGTGGGGTCGACACCGGTGAGGTCGCGCACCCGGGCCAGGCGGTAGGTGACGGCGCGCACCGACAGGTGCAGCCGGCGGGCGGCCTCGGTCGCGTTGCCGCCGGTGGCCAGGTAGACCTCCAGCGTCCGCAGGAAGGGCTCGACGCCGCCGCGCACGCCGCGCAGCTGTCCCAGGGTGGACTCGACGAGGTCGGTGGCGACGTCGCGGTCGCGCAGCAGCACCTCGTAGACGAGCAGGTCGGCCGCGTCGGCGACGGGGTCGGTGACGCCGAGGCGGTCACCCAGCGCGAGGGCGCGGCGGGCCTGCTCGTAGGAGCCGACCACACCGCCCGCCCCGGGTCCGGGCCGTCCCACCCCGGCCCGCCAGCCGGTGCGCCGCGGGCTGCCGAGCACGTCGCGCAGCCGGTCCAGGACCTCGGTGACGGCGGCGCGGTCGGGAGCGGCGAAGACGAGGACCAGCGCGCCGTCCTTCGTCGCCACCAGGGCGTCGGCGTCGGCCTGGGTCCCCTGCAGCCGCCGCTCGATCGCGGCGACCTGCGCCGTGCCGTCGGTGAAGGGCGTGGCGGCGCGCACGACGCAGACGGCGTGGGGGCCGGTGAGGTCCAGGCCGTGGCGCGGGGCCCGGCGCAGCAGCCCGGGCAGGTCGGAGGTGCCGGCGAGCAGGTCGTCGACGAACTCGCGACGGTCGGACTCCTCGCGGCGCACGAGCTGGCGGCGGGCGATCTGGTAGCCCTCGGTCAAGGCGGCGACGGCGTCGTCGGTCGCACGCAGGACGACCTCCCCCGCGGTCACGACCCCCGCGGGGTCCTCGGCGGCGTCGCGCACCGGCGGCAGGGACCGCCACAGCCGCCAGGCCGCCGACAGGTACAGGTCGAGCAGGGCGCGCAGCGCGACCCCCGAGGCCGCGGCGTCCTCCCCCACGGCCCGGTAGCGGGCCGTGCGCGCCGTCGACAGGCGCCGGCCGGAGACGACGGCGCGCCAGACGGCGTCGAGGAAGTCCCCCAGCAACGCCGGGTCGATGCCCCCGGCGTCCTGCGCGGCGTCGTGGGCGACCGCGTCCAGGCGGGTGCCGTCGGGGCGCGCGGGGTCGGGTTCGGGCACCGCCGGATGATGCCACCCGCCCTCGACGGGTGAGACGGAACGTGACCACTGGTGAGCCGTGCGGTACGTGATGCTCCTCACATCGACCGTCCACACCTTCGTGTCGGGCCTCCCGGTGCCGAGGTAGCGGAGGGTAGGGTCCGGCGAGGACGTCCCCACAGGACCTCCACCGGACCCGACCGCACCGTCCCTCCGCGTGCCCCCCGCGCGTCACCGACAGCCGATCCGGGCTAACGCCCCCGACCGCTCTGGATGTGCACGACGTGCTCTCCCCCACGGCCCGCACCACCGCTCGACCCACCCGCCTGCGCGCGGCGCTGCTCCTGGCGGCGACCGCCGCCGGGACCCTGACCTCCGGGGTGGTCGTCCCGGCCGCCGGTGCGGCCCCCCTGCCCACCGCCCCCGCCGTCGCCCCCGCCGCCGTGCGCGCCGAGGAGCCCCCCACGCAGGCCCAGGTCGACGAGGCTCGCCGGAAGGCCGCCGAGTCCGCCGCCCAGCTCACGCAGGCGCAGGCCGACCTCGCCGCCGCCCAGGGCCGTCTGGACGCCCTGGCCCGGGAGGCCAGCACCGCGCTGGAGGCGTACCAGCAGGCGATGGAGGCCCAGTGGGCCGCCCAGAACGAGGAGGTCCTGCAGCGCCAGCGCCTGGCCGAGGCCGAGGCGGCCCTGGAGCAGGGCCGCCAGGACCTGGGCCAGTGGGCCTCCCAGACCTACCGGGGCGGGGCCTCCCTGGAGCAGTACTCCGGGCTCGTCTCGGTGCTCAAGAGCGGCGCCACCGACGACACCGCCAGCGCGGTGGCCTCGGCCAAGCGCATCGGGGACGGGCGCACCAGCGCCGTCGAGGCGTTCGAAGAGGCTCAGCGGGTCCAGGCCGACGCCACCACCCGCGCCGCCGACGCCGCCGCCGAGGCGGTCCGCCAGGCAGGGATCGCCGTCGCCGCCAAGCAGCAGGCCGACGACCTCCTCGCCCAGCAGCGCAGCCAGGTCGAGGCCCTCGCCGTCCTGCAGTCCGCGGCCGCCGGCACCGCCACCTCCGACTCCGCCCGCGCCGACGGGCTCGCCGCCGACCTCGCCGCCAACCTCGCCGCCGCCCAGGCCCAGGCGGCGGCGGCCGCGGCCGCGGCCACCGCCGGCGGCTACACCGCCGTCGGTGACTGCGAGACCGGCGTCAACCTCTCCGGGTTCGCCAACGGCCTCATCCCGCGCAACGCCCTGTGCCCGCTCGCCAGCGCGCCGCGCCACGTCCTGCGCTCGGACGCGGCCAACGCCTTCGCCGCCCTGAACCAGGCCTACGCCTCCCAGTTCGGGACGAACATCGCCATCACCGACTCCTACCGCACCCTCGCCGAGCAGATCGACGTCAAGGCCCGCAAGCCCACGCTCGCCGCGCGACCCGGCACCAGCCGGCACGGCCTGGGCATCGCGGTCGACCTCGGCGGCGGGATCCAGAACGCCACCTCGGCCCAGCACCTGTGGATGGACCGCAACGCCGCGCTCTACGGCTGGATCAACCCGGCCTGGGCGCAGAACCGCGGTGGGCAGTTCGAGCCCTGGCACTGGGAGTTCACGGGCTGATGGTCCCCCGGCCGCCGGCCCGGCACGCGTTCTGCGCGTGGGACGGGCCGATCGCGATGGCCCACCGCGGGTTCTCCGCCACCGGCCCGGCCCGGGGCCTGGAGAACACGCTGCCGGCCTTCGCGGCCGCCGTCGAGCTCGGGTACACCTACCTCGAGACCGACGTGCGGGCCACGGCCGACGGGGTGCTCGTCGCCTTCCACGACGAGCACCTCGACCGCGTCACCGACGGTCGCGGCGACCTGTCCGACCTCACCTGGGAGCAGGTGCGGCACCTGCGCGTCGCCGGGCGCGAGGCCGTCCCGCGCCTGGAGGACGTCCTGGGCACCTTCCCCGGCGCCCGCTTCAACCTCGACGTCAAGACGCGGGCCGCGGTCGCCGGGCTCGGCGAGGTGCTGCGCCGCACCCGCGCCCACGGCCGGGTCCTGGTCACCGCCTTCGCCGACCGGCGCCGGCGCGCCGCCCTCGCCGCCGCCGGCGGCGGCGAGGCCACCTCGGCCGCCTCGACCGGCACCGCGCTGGCGCTGGCCGGCAACGCCCTGCACCTGCCCGCCCTGGCCCGTCACGCCCTGGCCGGGGTCGACGCCGTCCAGGTGCCCGTGCGGCACGGCGGCCTTGAGGTGGTCTCGGCCCGCTTCGTCGACACCGTCCACCGCGCCGGGGCCCAGGTGCACGTCTGGACCGTCGACGACGCCGGCCAGATCGGCGCGCTGCTCGACCTCGGCGTCGACGGGATCATCACCGACCGCGCCGACGTGCTCAAGGACGTCCTCCTCGCCCGGGGCCGGTGGCACGCTTGATCCCGTGGTGAGCCCCCGATGAACGCGGTGGACCCGACCCTGCTGCGGGCGCGCCGGTCCTGGTACGTCTACGACTGGGCGAACTCCGCCTTCGTCACGACCACGCAGACCGTCCTGTTCTCCCCCTACCTCACCGTCCTGGCCCGCCGCGCCGCCTGCCCCGACCAGCCCACCGGGTGCACGCGCGACCTGTCCGTCCTCGGGCTGCCCGTCGCCCCCGGCTCACTGGCCCTGTACACGATCACCGTCGCCACGCTGCTGTCCGCGGTGCTGCTGCCCTTCGTCGGCGCCCTCGCCGACCGCACCCCGCACCGGCACCGGCTGCTCGGCGGCTTCGCCTGGGTCGGTGCCACCGCGGCCACCGCGATGGTGGCCATGGGCGGGGACCGCTGGTGGCTCGGCGTCCTGCTCGCCCTCGTCGCCGTCGTCAGCCTGACCTGCTCCCTGGTCGTCAACGACGCCCTGCTCTGCGACGTCTCGGCCCCCGAGGAGCGCGACGCGGTGTCCTCGCGCGGGTGGGCCGCCGGCTACCTCGGCGGGTTCACGCTGCTCGCCCTGAACCTGCTCGTCGTCTCCAGCCCCGCCACCTTCGGGCTCACCGACGAGTGGGCCGTGCGCGTCTCCCTCGCCTCGGCCGGCCTGTGGTGGGGGCTGTTCACCGTCGTCCCCGTCCTCGGCCTGCGCCGGCTGCCACCGCGCCCCGTGCTCGACCTCGCCCAGACCCCCGACCAGACCCCCGACCAGACCCCCGCGCAGGCCCGCTCGCTCACCGCACCGTTCCGCCAGCTCCTGACCACGCTGCGGGGGCTGCGCCACCACCCGCAGGTCCTGCGGTTCCTGCTGGCCTACCTGATCTTCAACGACGGCATCCAGACCGTCATCGCGGCCTCCAGCGTCTACGGCCAGGAGCAGCTGGGCTTCAGCTCGGCGCAACTGCTGACCACCGTGCTGCTCGTGCAGGCCGTCGCCTTCGCCGGAGCTCTCCTCTTCGGCCGGATCGCCGGGCGCCTCGGCGCCCAGCGCACGATCCTCGGCGGTCTCGGGCTGTGGATCGTCGTCGTCCTGGGTGCCTTCGGCGTGCCGCGCGGGGCGTTCAGCACCTGGCTGGCGCTCGCCGTCCTCATCGGTCTCGTGCTCGGGGGGACGCAGGCGCTGTCGCGCTCCCTGTTCAGCCGGCTGGTGCCGCGGGGGGCCGAAGCCGAGTACTTCAGTCTCTACCAGGCGGGGGAACGCGGGACGAGCTGGCTCGGCACGCTCGTCTTCGGTCTGGTCGCGCAGCTGAGCGGGTCCTACCGGCCCGCCCTCGTGGCCCTGCTGGCCTTCTTCGTCGTCGGTGCGGTCCTGCTCACCCGGGTGGACGTCGCCGCCGGGGTTCAGCAGGCACAGCGGGGTGCAGATCCAGTACGTTGAGTGACGCCCTCCTGTACGGGCTCGGTCCCGACGCGCACACGACCTCCACATCCCGGTCGTGGTGGTCGCGGGAACAGCCGGGGTGGGCACCGCGTTCAACCAACGAGTCCCCTTCACCCCCTCGGATCCCCGGGGGCCGCCGTACGGAGGGGACGGTGGGGAGGTCACATGAGCGAGCGCAACCTACGAGGGTCCCGTCTCGGAGGCGCCAGCCTCGAGAGCGAAGCCGGCGTCGAGCCGGCCGAGCGCCAGCAGGTCACGTACCACTGCCCGAACGGTCACACCGTCGTGGTGCCCATGTCGCTGGAGGCCGACGTGCCTCCGCTGTGGGAGTGCCGTTGCGGCGCCGAGGCGCTGCGGTCCGACACCGACGCCCCGGAGAAGAAGGCCGGCAAGCCGGCCCGCACGCACTGGGACATGCTCCTGGAGCGGCGTTCCATCGCCGACCTCGAGGTGCTGCTGGACGAGAGGCTCGAACTGCTCCGCAGCCGCGAGCTCATCAAGCGCAGCGCCTGAGCGGCGCACCGCGAAGGCCGGCCCACCCGCACGGGTGGGCCGGCCTTCGTCGTGACCCCGGGCTCAGCGACCCAGCTCGCGCGGGTCCTCCACGACCTCACCGTCCACCACGTCGTCCACCGGGTCACCGCCCACCACGTCACCGTCGACGACGCGGCCGGGGACGGTGCCCCCGGCCTCGCGCACGGCACGCTCGACCCGCCGCCGGACCGTGCGGACGAACAGGCGCTGCAGCAGCCGCCGGGTGGCCGGCACCAGGCACAGCAGACCCAGCACGTCGCTGAGCAGCCCGGGGACCACGAGCAGCACCCCACCGAGACCGGTGAGGACCGCGTCACCGACCACGCCCGGCTCCTGGCCGGGCACCGGCGCACCGAAGGGCACGGACGCCGTCTGGCGGAACGCCCCCAGGGCCCGCCGGCCGGCGCGACGCAGCACCAGCAGCCCACCGAACGTCTCGGCCAGCAGCAGGACCAGCACCCACCCGCCGCCGACGACGTGGCCGAGCTGGACGAGCAGCCACACCTCCAGCACGACGAGCAGGACCAGCGCCAGCGGGATCCAGGTTGTCCAGCGACGCCTCGGCGCCCGGGGCCCGCTCACGCGGTCGGCACCGGGTCGGCCGACCGCGCCGGCACCGGCCGCCCACCACGGGGTCGGCGACGATCCCCGGACCGCGCGGTGAGCAGCAGGAGCAGCGCCAGACCGGTCAGGACCAGCTCCGGGGCGTCCCCGACGCGGGTCGCGATCGTCCGGGCCGAGCGCAGGGGGACCTCACCGGTGAGCACGTCCGTGGTGAACAGCGAGGACTCCTCGTGGGCCACGCCGTCGGGGCTGATGATCGCGCTCACGCCGACGGTCGAGATCTGCACGACGGCCCGCCCCGACTCCACCGCCCGCAGGCGCGACATCGCCAGCTGCTGCACGGCCTCGTCGGAGTAGCCGAACGTCGCGTTGTTGGTCTGCACGACGAGGAACTGGGCGCCGGCGCGGACGGAGTCGCGCACGGTGTCGTCGAAGGCCACCTCGAAGCAGATGACGTCACCGACGGGGACCCCGCCCATCCGCAGCAGCCCGACGTGGTCGCCGTGGGCGAAGTCGCGGGAGATCAGGTCGACCTTGTCGCTGAACACGCGGAAGAAGGACCGGTACGGCATGTACTCGCCGAACGGGGCGGGCCGCTGCTTGACGTAGTGCCGCGCGTCGTCGTCGCGGGCACCGGCCAGCCCGTCCTCGGGCGTGACGACCAGCCCGGTGTTGGAGACGTAGCGGCCCGGCCCGTCCAGGACCGCGCCGACGAGCAGCGGGGCGCCGACGTCGCGGGCGGCCCGCTCGATGACGGCGGCCGCGTCGGGGTTCTCGTAAGGGTCGATGTCGCTGGAGTTCTCCGGCCACAGCACCACGTCCGGCTGCCGGGCGGTACCGGCCTCGACCGCGCGAGCCAGCGCCTCGGTCGCGCGGGCGTGGTTGTCCAGGACGGCGCGGCGCTCGGCGTTGAACTCCAGCCCGGCCTCGGGGACGTTGCCCTGCACCGCGGCGACGGAGCTCGTCCCGTCCTGCGCGGCCGTGGGCCGCGGGACGAGCGCCCCCGAGGCCGCGACGGCGACGGCCGCCACCGCGAACAGGACCGCGGGCCGAAGCCGCGGCACCCCGCGCGCAGCGCCCGCAGGTGCCGGCAGCCGCAGGAGCGCCAGGACCGCCGAGGCGAGCAGGGCCCCGGACAGCGCCACCCCGAACGTCACGGCCGGGGAACCGCCGAGGGCGGCCAGCCCCAGCGTCGGGGCGTCGGCCTGGGAGAAGGCGAGCCGGCCCCACGGGAACCCCTCGAACGGGAACCGGGCGCGGGCGGCCTCCAGGGCGACCCACCCGGTCGCCACGGCCAGCGGCGCGAGGCGCCAGCGGGCGCGCTGCAGACGCGGCAGGACCGCGCCGAGGACGGCGTAGAAGAGCGCGCAGGCGACGGTGAGGGCCGACCACGGCAGGAGACCGACGTAGGTGCCGCTCCAGGACAGGTGCGGGAACATGAACGCCAGGCCGAACAGGAGACCGGCGGCGAAACCCCGCCGGGCCCGGACGCGGTGGGTGGCCAGCGCCAGCAGGGTCACGGCGAGGACGGCGGTGAACCACCACCCCTGCCGCGAGACCGCTCCCGGGAACGCCGCCCAGGCGGCGACCCCGCCGAAGACGGCCAGGAGCAGGCTGAGCGGCAGCCGCAGCGGGGCTGGGTCGACCGGGCGGGGAGACACCACGAGAGGGTAACCGCCACCGTCGGCCGCTGGTTCCCCACCGCACGAGCCAGCACGACCCGGCGGCGGACGGTGGTCAGGGGCCGAGTCCACGCACCCGTCGGGCCGTCGCGCTCCCCGTCGGCCACGAGGAGCGCGCCGTTGTCTAAGGGCGCGCGGACTCGACCACGTCCACACCGGCTGGACGAGCGGCCCGGTCGTCGTCGCAGGTGGTGCGGCTGCGACGACGGCGGGACGGGGGTCTGGCCGGTCGTGTTGCTCGTGGACTGCACATCGAAGCTACTCCGTCGCCGCCTCGTGTCAACCAGCCCGTGACCTGCGCGAACGCCCATCGGGGCAGGTCACAGCCGGGTCACGGGAGGTGGTTCCCGTCGACGTTCACGGCGTGTCGCCCGGCGTGTCGGGCCGCGCGTCGGACCAGGGGGCGTCGTGGACGACGACGCCGTCGACGACGGTCCGCCGGCACACCGGCTCGGGGGCCCCCGGGGACAGGTCGGGCAGTCCCGGGGTGCCCGAGCGGGCGTCGGTGCTCCACCCCGACAACCGCCGGTCCGGCGCCTGCACGAGCAGGTCCTGCACGTCCCACACCACGTACGTGGCGGGGGCGCCGGGGCGCAGCACCCCGGGGTGGCCGCGGCCCGCGAGCCGGTGCCCACCGCGGGTGTGGGCCAAGAACGCGGCCCGCACCGAGACGGCGTGCTCCTCGCGGGCCGGGAACCCCGCGGCCCGCACCGCCGCCCACGGCGCGAACGGCGTCACGGGGGTGTCGGACCCGAACGCCAACGGCACCCCGGCGGCGGCGAACGCCGCGAGGTCCTGGACGTGCTGCTCGCGCTCCCCCAGCCGCTGCGCGTAGACCCCGCCCGGGCCGCCCCACGTGGCCCCGAACGCCGGCTGGGCGCTGACCGCCGTGCCGAGGCGGGCGAGGGCCCGCACGTGGCCGGGGTCGGCGACGACGGCGTGCTCGACCCGGTGCCCCGCCGAGGCGAGGGCGGGGACGCCGAGGTCGGCCGCGACCGCCTCCAGCGCGTCCACGACGACGTCGAGGGCGGCGTCACCGATGGCGTGGAACGCGGCGTGCACGCCCGCCAGGGTGCACGCGTGGAGGTGGTCGGCCACGGCCGTGGCGTCCAGGTGCAGCGCGCCGCGCGAGCCGGGGGCGTCGGCGTAGTCCGCGCGCAGGGCCGCGGTGCGCGATCCGAGGGCCCCGTCGACGGTGAGGTCACCACCGAGCCCGGCGAGCTCGGCGCCCTCCCGGGCCGCAGCGCCCAGGACAGCTCGGGCCTGCTCGGCGGAGGTGACGCGTTCGGCGAGGTACCCCACGACGTGCGGCAGGGCTTCGGTCGCGGCGAGGCGCTGCAGGGCGGTGAGGTCACCGGGCGGTGCGAGCCAGCGACCCGACATCTCGTGCACGGTGCCGATGCCTGCGGCGGCGGCGGCGTGCAGGGCGCTGCGCCGGGCCCGGTCGGCGGCACCGGGGGTCAGCGCCGCCCAGCGGGCGTCGAGGGCGGCGTGGTGGGCGGCGGCGCGCACCCAGCCGTCCTCGTCCCAGCCGGGCAGGTCGCGCAGTCCGGCCGCGTCGGTGAGGGGGGAGCTGACGAGGGCGCTGTGCCCGTCGACGCGGGACAGGACGACGGGGGTGCCGGGAGCGGCGCGGTCCAGCTCGGCCCGCGTGGGCACCGGGGCCCCGCCCCAGCGCGACTCGTCCCAGCCGAACCCCGCCAGCAGCTCCCCGGGCACCGCGCGCGCGGCGACGGCGTCCAGCAGTTCGCGCGGGCCGGTGACCCCGTGCAGGTCCAGCCCCGTGTGCCGCAGACCGGTCTCGGTGAGGTGGACGTGGGCGTCGACGAAGGCGGGGGTGATGAGCCGGCCCTCGAGCTCGACGACCTCGTCCCCCTCGCGGGTCCAGGCTGCGGCGGCCTCGTCCGGTCCCACCCACGCCACGGTCGCGCCCTCGACGAGCATCGCCGTCGCGAACGGGTCGGCCGGGGAGTACACCGCCCCGCCCCGGTAGAGACGACGAGCCGGGCGGGCAGCAGAACGGTCCACGTCGGGCAGCGTAGGAGCCGCCCGACGTGGACCGTCGGTCAGGTGCCTCAGGCGGCGGCCGGCGCCTCGCCGGTCGTCCCCCCGGTCATCGCACCCGCCCCGGGCATCTCCGTGACGGTGGCCGGGTCCGGAGCCGCCACGTCGACCGTCGAGCCCCAGTCGAAGAAGTCCATCTGGACGTTCAGCGTGGAGCCCTCGACGGTGACCTCCTCGGTCATGCGGACCGGGCGGTCCTGGTCGTCGACGTAGAGGGTGAAGGGGATGGAGCCCACCTGCGCGGCGGCTTCCTTCGCCTCCTGCGTCTGCTGCTCGGCGGGCAGCTGCTCGATCGCCTTCGCGGCGTCGATGGTGCCGGAGTACCCCTTGGCCTGGACGCCGCGGACGTCCTGCGCCGGCAGCTCCCGAACGTCCTCGGCCACGGCCTGCAGCTGCTGGAGCTGCTGGGTCGGGTCCATCGCGGCGGTGTCCACGCCGGCGGCGCCCATCTGGTCCAGCGGCACCTGCACCCACTGGCCCTCGGCCGTCAGCGGGGCGCCGGACAGGTACGCCGTGCCGTCGACGAGGCGCATGGTCAGCTCGGTCCCGCCGGCCTGCGCGGGCAGGGTCATCGTCATCTCGACGGCGCCCTGGGCCGAGTCGAAGGACCCCTCGGCCGAGACGTCCCCGACGGAGGCCGCCTCGCCGGTGCCGGACATCGTCAGCGCGAACTTCGCGCTCCCGGCTTCCTCGGAGTTGCGCGCCGAGGCCTTGACCGCCTCGAACGCGGTGAGCTGGGTGGCGGGCGAGGAGGCCGCCGTGCCCTGCGACGGGGTGCCGGAGGCGGAGTCGTCGCCGCCACCGCAGGCCCCCAGGCCGAGCGCGAGGACGACCGCACCGCCGGCCGCCAGCGTCCCGATGCGGCGCCGGCGCCGCGAGGTCGGGCGAGTGGTCGAGTGCGTGGTCATGGTGTTCCCCCTGGTCGAGCCGTTGATGTGCGGGACTACTGTCACAGTCTGCGCGGCCGGTCGCCTGTCCGGGTCACCCGTACGGTGCCTTCGTCCGCTCCGTCCGGATGACCCCCGCCCCCGGAGGCAGGGCTCTGGGAGACTGCCCCGCGTGTCCCACCCCGCCGGTCGGCTGATGCTGCTCGATTCCGCGTCCTTGTACTTCCGCGCGTTCCACGGTGTGCCGGACTCGGTGACGGCCCCGGACGGCACCCCGGTCAACGCGGTGCGCGGGTTCCTCGACTCCCTGGCCCACCTCGTGGGCACGTGGGGCCCGACCCGGCTGGTGGCGTGCTGGGACGAGGACTGGCGCCCGGCCTTCCGCGTCGACGCGCTGCCCTCGTACAAGGCCCACCGCGTCGGCGCCGACGGCACCGAGGACGCCCCGGACCTGCTGCTGCCCCAGGTCGACGTCATCGCGGGTGTGCTCGCCGCGCTGGGGATCGCGCGGGTGGGCGCCGCCGGCTACGAGGCCGACGACGTCATGGCCACGCTCGCCACCCGCTGCACCGCGACGAGCGGTGACCCCGTCGACGTCGTCACCGGTGACCGGGACCTGTTCCAGCTCGTCGACGACGCCGCCGGTGTGCGCGTCCTCTACTGCGGCAAGGGCGTCCGCAAGGCCGAGGTCGTCACGCAGGCGTGGCTGCGGGGCAGGTACGGCGTCGGCACCGGGCCGGCCTACGCCGACGCGGCCGTCCTGCGCGGGGACCCCTCCGACGGGCTGCCCGGGGTGGCCGGGATCGGGGAGAAGACCGCGGCCGCGCTCGTCAGCCGGTACGGCGACCTCGCGGGCCTGCTCGCCGCCGCCGACGACCCCGGTGCGCAGCTGCCGGCGGGTCAGCGCGCCAAGCTGCTCGCCGCGCGGGACTACCTCGCCGCCGCGCCCGTCGTCGTGCAGACGGTGCGGGACGTGCCGCTGGGTGAGGTCGAGGACGCGCTGCCCACCGCACCCGCCGACGCCGGACGGCTGGAGGCGCTCGCGCAGCGCTGGGGCCTGCGCTCCAGCGTCGACCGCGTCCTGGCCGCGTTCGCTCGAGGCTGACCGCGCGCAGTGGCCTCGTTGCCTCCCCGCGGCCGATGACCGGCCGCGGGGAGGCAACGAGGCAGAACCCGCGCCGCGCTCAGGTCTCGGTGAGGGAGGTGTGGGCGACGACACCGCGGCGGACGGCGTCGACGGCCTCGCGCGCCGCGGACCGCAGACCCGGGTCGAGCGAGGCGGCACCGATCTGGTCGAGCAGGTCCACCAGCTGCTTGCAGCGGCGGACGAAGTCGCCCGCGGCGAGGTCGGCCTCGCGCAGCACGGCGTCCAGGCGGTGCCCGCTGGCCCACCGGTGCACCGCCCACGCCAGTCCCGGGTCCGGTTCCCGCGTCATCGGCACCTTGTGGTGGTCCTCGCGGTCGGTGAGGTCGCTCCACAACCGGTGCGTCGCGGCGATCGCGTTCTCGGTGCGGCGCGGGATCCGGTCGGGCCGGCCGCCCTCGTCGCGGCGGGACTCGTGCACGAGGGTGGACACCGCCGCGGCCAGGTCGGCCGGTGGCAGCCCCGAC
Organism: Kineococcus mangrovi; assembly: GCF_041320705.1. Classification (NCBI taxonomy): domain Bacteria; kingdom Bacillati; phylum Actinomycetota; class Actinomycetes; order Kineosporiales; family Kineosporiaceae; genus Kineococcus; species Kineococcus mangrovi. Next base: position 345,835 of record NZ_JBGGTQ010000005.1, on the reverse strand, counting down.
CAGGCGCCCTGGCGCAGGCACTGCGCCACGAGCAGGTCCGTCTCGGCGTTGATCCGGCGCAGGGTGCGCCCGGCGTCGGTGACGGCACCGCCGTCGGCGGTGAGGTACCCCAGCTCGGCCAGCAGGTCGCACACCCGGTCGAAGGTCCGGGCGATGGTGCCGGTGCGGCCCTCGATCTTGCGCTGCAACCCCTGGGTGTCCCGGCGCAGCTTCTCCTCGCGCACGGCCCAGCGGGCGTGCTCCTCCCGCTGCGCGCAACCGTGGCAGGGGTGGGCGCGCACGGCCTCGCGCAGCCGGGCCAGCTCGGCGTCCTCCTGCGCGCCCGAGCCCTGCCGGCGCCGCGGCGGCGGGTCACCCCCGCCGGTCTCGGCGAGGGCGTTGCGCAGCGAGGAGGCGAGGTCGCGCCGCTCCTGCGGGGACCGCCAGTTGAAGCCCTTCGGGACGCGGACCCGGGCGACCGGGTCGACGGCGCCGGAGAAGTCGTGGACGTCGATGGTCCGCACCTGCCGGTCCTGGGACAGGATCCGGGGCGAGGGGCCGTCGAAACCCCTGCCCGGCACCAGGTCCAGCACGACGCCGAAGCTGGACCGGCGGCCCCCCGGCAGCCGGACCACGTCCCCGCGGGACAGGTTCTCGACCGTGGCGCGGGCCTCGGCGCGCCGGGCGGCCGCCCCGGCGCGGGACAGGTCCTTCTCCCGGTCCCCGACGGCCTGCCGCAGCGCGAAGTACTCCCCGAAGTCCCCCAGGTGGCACGTCATCGCCTCGGCGTACCCGGCGAGGGCCTCGGTCTGGTTCTTGATCTGCTGGGCCTGCCCGACGACGGCGCGGTCGGCCTGGAACTGCGCGAACGACGTCTCCAGGATGTCGCGGGCCCGGTCGCGCCCGACCTGCTCGACGAGGTTGACGGCCATGTTGTACGTCGGGCGGAAGCTGGAGCGCAGCGGCCACGTGCGCCGCGAGGCGAGCCCGGCGACCGCCTCGGGGTCGGTGCTGCCGGACCAGACGACGACGGCGTGGCCCTCCACGTCGATTCCGCGCCGGCCCGCGCGGCCGGTGAGCTGGGTGTACTCCCCCGGCGTCACGTCGACGTGGGTCTGCCCGTTCCACTTCACGAGCTTCTCCAGCACCACCGAGCGCGCCGGCATGTTCACGCCCAGGGCGAGGGTCTCGGTGGCGAACACGGCCTTGACCAGGCCGCGGGCGAACAGGTGCTCGACGGTCTCCTTGAACACCGGCAGCATCCCGGCGTGGTGGGCGGCCAGGCCGCGTTCCAGCCCCTCCAGCCAGCCCCAGTAGCCCAGGACGGCCAGGTCGGAGCTGGGGATCTCCGCGCAGCGCTCCTCGGCGACGGCGCGGATCTCCTTGCCCTCCTCCGGCGTGGTGAGCCGCAGCCCCCACGCCACGCACTGCTCCACGGCCGCGTCGCAGCCGGCGCGGCTGAAGATGAACGTGATGGCCGGCAGCAGCCCCGCCTGGTCGAGGGTGTCGAGCACCTGCGCCCGCGAGGCCGGGCGCCGGCCCCCACCGACGTGCCCACCACCACCACCGCCGCGGGGGGCGGGCCGGGCCTGCCCGCGCCGCCGGCCACGCCCGGGGTGCGAGGCGAGCCGGTCGGTGCGGACCTGCTGGCGGGACATCGCGACGAGCTCGGGGTTGACGATCGCGCCGGGCACGAGGGACCCCTCATCGCCCTCCAGCGGGTCGCCGTCGGGGTCGGTGAACAGGTCGTACAGGCGGTTCCCGACGAGCAGGTGCTGCCACAGCGGGACGGGACGGTGCTCGGAGACCACCACCTCGGTGTCCCCGCGGACGGTGTCCAGCCACGCCCCGAACTCCTCGGCGTTGCTGACGGTCGCCGACAACGAGGCGACGACGACGTCGGAGGGCAGGTGGATGATCACCTCCTCCCAGACCGCCCCGCGGGAGCGGTCGGCGAGGTAGTGCACCTCGTCCATGACGACGTAGCCGAGGCCGTCGAGCAGGGAGGACCCGGCGTACAGCATGTTGCGCAGCACCTCGGTCGTCATGACGACGACGGGCGCCTCACCGTTGACCGAGTTGTCCCCGGTGAGCAGACCGACGGCACCGGAGCCGTGCCGGGCGACGAGCTCGGCGTACTTCTGGTTCGACAGCGCCTTGATGGGCGTGGTGTAGAACGCCTTGCGGCCGGTGCGCAGGGCCAGGTGGGCGGCGAACTCGCCCACCACCGTCTTGCCGGCACCGGTGGGGGCGGCGACGAGGACACCGCGACCGGACTCCAGGGCCTGGCACGCCTGCAGCTGGAAACCGTCGAGGTCGAACCCGAGGGTGCCGGCGAACTGCGCGAGCTCGGTGCGGGACTCCTCGGTGCGGCGGCGCGCTGCCGCGTAGCGTTCCGCGGGGCTTGCCATGGTCGCGACAGTACATCGTGGTCCCCGGGCCCGCTCACGCCAGGACGGTCAGGGCCCCCGGCACGACCTCGCAGGTCACGGGCGTCCCGCCGAGGGGTTCACCGTCGGCGTGGGGCCGGGGTCTGCGCCCTTCCCGCCCCCCGTCGCCCAGGGGTTCGAGCACCACGCGCCGGGCCCGGTGGACCCTGACCTCGGGCAGCCCGACGTGCCGGCCGCGCCGGGCGCGCGGGAACAGCTGCAACGCCGCCACCGGGCTGAGGCGGTCCACGACGACCACGTCGAGCAGGCCGTCGGCGGGGTCGGCCTCGGGGGCCATGAGGATGCCGCCGCCGTAGCAGCGGGTGTTGGCGACCGCGACGAGGAGGCTGTCGAGGTCGTGGGCGACGCCGTCGAGGGTCAGGCGCACGGGCACCGCCCGCACCACCACCAGCTCCCGCAGCGCGGCGAGCGTGTAGCGGGCCGGGCCCCTGGGCCAGCGCCACGCGTTGGCGCGATCGTTGATGAGGGCGTCCACGCCGGAGGAGAGGATGCTGGCGAACCAGCCCGCACCACCGGCGTGCTCGACGCGGACGGCGTCGACGCGGCGGTGGCTGCCGGCGTGCAGGGCCCGGGCGACGGACTCCGCGGCGGCCACCGGGTTCCCCAGGGCGAGGTCCAGACCACGGGCGATGTCGTTGCCCGTCCCGGCCGGGACGATGCCCAGCGGGGTGCCGGTGCCGGCGACGGCCTCGACCCCGGCGTGCACGAGGCCGTCGCCGCCGACGACGACGAGGGCCTCGAACTCGCCCGTGCGCTCGCGGGCCGTGCGGGAGACCTGCGCCAGGTCCGGGCCGGACAGGTCGGTCACGTCGTGACCGAGGCAGCGCAGGGTCTGCAGCACCCGGGTGCCCGCGGCGCGGCCGTCCCCGCGACCCGCCGTCGGGTTCACGAGGAGGCCGACCCGCCCCCTGGAGCTCACCTGCGTCAGATGGTGCTGGCTTCGTCGTCGGACAGGTGCCCGTAGTCCGGCTCCGGGGAGTTCTTGCTGCGGCGCCGGTCGTTCAGCACGCAGATGACCATCGCGATGCCGAACAGGACGAGCAGCGGCAGCGCCAGCAGCAGCATCGTCGTGATGTCGGACGTCGGCGTCACGAGCGCGGAGAACAGGAAGCTGAGGAAGACGCTGATGCGCCACTGCTTGACGATCGTCCGGCCGGAGACCAGGTGGGCGAAGTTCAGGCCCACGAGGACGACGGGCAGCAGGAACCCGAGCCCGAAGGCCAGGATGATGCGCATGCAGAAGCTGAGGTAGATCTGCGCGTCGATGACGTTCGAGCCGTCCTCGGGGGTGAAGCCGATGAGGAAGGCCATGGCGTTGGGCAGGACGGAGTAGGCGATCGCCGCGCCGGCGAGGAACAGCGGCACCGCGGCGGCGATGAAGCCGACGGCGTAGCGCTTCTCCTTGCGGGTCAGCCCGGGGGTGATGAACGCCCAGAACTGCCACAACCAGAAGGGGCTCGAGATGAGGACCCCGACCCAGATCGCACCCTTGATGGCGAAGTCGAAGGCGGAGCCGACCTGCCCGAAGTTGATCGAGACGAGCGTGTTGCGCCGTGCCGCCTCGGTGAGGATCGGGTCCTGCAGCAGACCGAAGATCCCCCCCGAGAAGGACGGGACCCGCCAGAACGCCTCGCCCCACCCGCGCCACAGGAACCAGCCGAGGATGCTGCCGAGGACCAGGAAGATCCCCGCCTTGACCGCGCGGTTGCGCAGCTCCCTGAGGTGGTCCATGAGGGGCATGCGCCCCTCGGGGTCCCGGGGCGTGCGGCGTCGGCGGACGGTGGTCACGGCCATGTCAGCGGCGGGTGCTCGGTGCGGCGGGTCAGGAGGCGCGCGACTGCTGCTCGGCGTTCTTCTGCGCCGCGTCCTCGGCGGCGAGCTTGGCCTCGAGCGCGGTCGGCTCGGTGTCCTCGGTGCGGGTCGGAGCGGTGGCGGTGGTGGAGGGGGACGCCTTGGTCTCCTCCTTGCCGTCGTTCTTCATCTCCTTGACCTCGGACTTGAAGATGCGCATCGAGCGGCCCAGGCCACGCGCGGCGTCGGGCAGGCGCTTGCTGCCGAACAACGCGATGATCAGGACGACGAGGATGACGAGCACCCACGGGTGGTCGACGAGGTTGCGGAACATCAGTCCTCCAGTGTCGGTCGTTGCGCGGCCATCGTACGTCGCCGACGCCTGCACGTGGGACAAGCACGCGCTCCGAGTCGCTCCGGTGGTGGTCCGGCGGCGTCCTGCCGGGGGATCCTCGGGGAACTCCCGGGAAGCACTCGAGCCGCCCCGCCGACGCCGAGGCGTCCGCGGGGCGGCTCCAGGAGAGGTGTGGGGGCGGGCTCAGCGCACCGTGCGCAGACCGCGGGCGGCCAGCGAGGCGAGGTCGTCGCAGGAGTCGAGGACGAGGGCGAAGTCCAGGACGTCGTCCCAGGCGATGCTGGAGCCGGTGTGGGTCTCCATGGCCTCGGCCGGGATGGTCCAGCGCTCGACGGCGACACCGCCGGAGACCAGCAGCGCGACGACGTCCTCACCGGCGGGCTTGCGGACCTCGTCCTTGCACTTGGGGCAGCCGAACGCGTAGAAGGAGCGCTCCTTGGCCGAGCAGACCACGAGGCGGACCTGCTTGGGCGTGAGCTCGACGTCGCCGCAGCAGGGGCAGGAAGCCTTGATCGTGGTCATGTCGTGCACCTCTCGTCCGTGTGTTGGTCCGGCGGCGACCCCGCCGTCCGACACCCACTGCTTCGGCACGCTCCGGTGATCCCTTGAACAGCGAGTTCGGGCCGACCTTGACAGCTCCCGCGGGCGTGTGTTCCACACTGGGCCGACCCGGTGAGAGCAGCGCCTCAGGCGTAACGGGCCAGGGCCGCCGACGCTGCGTCACGGACCTGCACGGCCAGCTCCGGCGGGTCGACGACGCGGGCCCCGGCCCCCAGCCGCAGCAGCAGCCGGTGCACCCAGGAGGTGTCGGCCGTGCGCACCCGCACCCGCAGCGAGGCCTCCTCCCAGGCGTCCTCGGGGGCCTCCTGCACGGACTCCACGGGGTAGTAGTCGACGACCCAGGCGGCCTGCGGGGCCAGGTCGACCGTCACGACGAGGTCGTCGGGGCTGGGCCGGAACAGGTCGGTTGCCACGTCCCGGGACTGCGCCCGCGACGGCGGGGTCCCGTCGACGTCCAGGACCTGCGCGGTCTCGACGCGGTCGACGCGGAACAGCCGCACGCCCTCGGCGCGGTGGCACCAGGCCTCCAGGTACCAGCGGCCCTCCACGCTGACCAGCCGCATGGGGTCGACGTCGCGCTCGGTGCGCTCGTCACGGCTGGGCACGAGGTAGGACAGGTGCAGGCGGCGGTGCTCGCGCAGGGCGAGCCGGGCGGTCTCCAGGACGGCGGCGCTGGAGGAGTCGCTGACGTCGACCGCGACGTTGCGGGCCGCTCCCCCCGCCTCCCCGGTGGCCTCCGACAGCTTGGCCATGGCGCCTTCGAGGGCCTCCCGGTCGTGCAGGCCGGGGACCTCGGCCAGCGTCCGCAGCCCCACGAGCAGCGCGACGGCCTCGTCGACGGCCAGGCGCGCGGGCCGGGCGATGGGGTCGGCGTTGGACAGGTAGACGTGCCCGGACTCCCAACGGGCGTCGATGAGGTCGTCGGGCAGGTGCCCGGGGGTGCCGCAGACGAACAGCAGCTCGAGGTCGTGGACGAGGTCGTCCTGCGTGATGCCGAAGTGCTCGGCGGCCTCGTCCACCGGGATGCCCTGGTGGGTCAGCAGGTAAGGGACCATCGCCAGCAGCCGCGAGAGCCGCTCGGTGGAGGCGTTGCCGGTCACGGGCGCACCCCCGCCGCGCCGCGCAGGCGGCGCAGGACGGCCTCGCGCAGGTCCTCGGGCTCCAGGACGAGGACGTCGGCGCCGTAGGCGGCCAGCTCGTCGGCGGCCATCTCCACGTCGCTGACGTCGAGCACGACCAGGTCGTCGTCCCCCTCCGCGCGGGCCTGCACCGACCGGGCCCGCCGGCGCACGGCGAGCCCGGCCCCGGTCCGCACGAGCAGGCGCGCCTGGCGGGTCTGGACGGGCCCGACGCTGCGGCCGACGACCTCGCGCGGGTCGATGCCCTCGGGCACCTCGTAGGAGCCGGGACGGCCGATCCGCTTGACCGCCGAGGCGACGCGGGAGAGGCGGAACACGCGGGTGGCCTGCCGGTCCCGGTCGTGCCCGACGAGGTACCAGCGCCCGTGCCAGGACACGATGGCCCACGGCTGCACGTGCCGGACGGCCGGTTCGCCGCCGGCGCGGCGGTAGGTGAACTGCACGGGGGTGCGGTCGCGGGTGGCGGCGTAGAGGGGGTCGAAGGCCGGTTCGGCCGTCCGCACGCGCGGTTCGACGCCGATGAGGGAGCTCTCGTCCGGTTCCACGCCCAGGCTGCGCAGCTTCACGAGAGCGCGGGTGGCCGGTCCCGCCAGGCTCGCCTGCTGCCAGACGCGGCTGGCCAGGGACAGGACCGCCAGCTCGGCGGGGGTGAAGCGGATCTCGGGCAGCGCGTAGGCCTCCCGGTCGATGCGGTACCCGGCCTCGTCCTCGAAGAAGGGGTCCTGCCCGCCGGTCTCCAGCGGGACGCCCAGCTCGCGCAGGTCCTCCTTGTCGCGCTCGAACATGCGCTCGAAGGCGGCGGTCGTGGCGCAGTCGGCGTACTGCGGGACGGCGGTGCGGATCTGCTCCTTCGTCAGCCAGCGCCGGGTCGCCGACAACGCGATGACGAGGTTGAGCAGCCGCTCGGTCCGGCGGGCACCCCGAGCCGCGGCGGCGGCCCCGCCGGGGGCGGGTCCGGCGGCACGACTCGCAGCGGGGGTACTGGTCATGGTGCGGTGGACGCTACCGGAACGCGGGCCGCGCGCAGCCTGCGTACGCTCGGAAAGTGACGATCAGGTGGCGTTCTGCAACGGTCGATCGGCTCGGGGCGACGTGGGCGGGCTCGGTGGAGCTGCACGCCACCCTCACCTCCGGCCCCGAGGCCGGCACCGGGGTCAAGGCCCTGGCCCACCCCGACCTCGTCGGCACCCCCCGGCCCGGGGACCGGGTCCTGCTCAACGTCTCGGCGCTGGCCCGGGGCCTGGGCACCGGCGGCTACGCGCTCGTCGTCGCGCTGCCTGACGCCCTGCCCGAGGACCCGCCGCCGGGACCCGGGCACCTCGTCAAGGCCCGGTACACGCCGCTGCAGACGATGGTCCTGGGCGCCGACGACCAGGAGTCCGCGCACCACGACCTGCTCGCCGACGCCGACGACCTGGCCGGCACGCCCGTCGTGGTGGCCGACCTGCACTCGGCGCTGCCCGCGGTCGTCGCCGGGATCCGCGCCGACGCCCCCGGCGCGCGGGTCGCGTACGTCATGACCGACGGCGGCGCGCTGCCGGCCGCGTTCTCCCGCGCCGTGTCCGGGCTGCGCGAGGCGGGGTGGATCGCCGCCTGCGTCACCACCGGCCAGGCCTTCGGCGGGGACCTGGAGACCGCCACCGTCCACACCGGCCTGCTGGCCGCCGTCCTCGTCACCGGCGCCGACGTCGTCGTCGTCGCGCAGGGGCCGGGCAACCTCGGGACCGGCTCGCGCTGGGGGTTCTCCGGGGTCGCCGCCGGGGAGGCGCTCAACGCCGCCGCGGTGCTGGGCGGGCGGCCCGTGGCGGCCCTGCGGGTCTCCGAGGCCGACGCCCGGCCCCGGCACCGCGGGATCTCCCACCACTCCCTGACCGCCGTCGGGCGGGTCGCCCTGGCCCCCGCCGACGTGCCCGTGCCCGACACCCCCGGCCCGTTCGCCGACGGCGTGCGGGAGCAGGCGCGGTCGCTGTGCGGGCGGCACCGCTACGTCGAGGTCCCCGCGGCCGGGCTGGAGGAGGCGCTCGCGACCAGCCCCGTGCGGCTGTCGACGATGGGGCGGGGGCTGGAGGCCGACCGGGCGAGCTTCGTGGCCGCCGCCGCGGCCGGCCGGCACGCCGCGGCGCTGCTGACCCGGACGTGACGAGACCCCCCGGGCAGACTGCCCGGGGGGTCTCGTGCGCAGTCGTGCGGGAGGTCAGCTCACTTCACGTCGACGAGGTCCACGACGAAGATCAGGGTCTCCCCGCCCTTGATGGCGCCGCCGGCGCCGCGGTCGCCGTAGCCCAGGTGCGGGGGGATGACCAGCTTGCGCCGGCCACCGACCTTCATGCCCAGCAGGCCCTGGTCCCAGCCCTGGATGACCATGCCGGCCCCCACGGGGAAGTCCAGCGGCTGGCCGCGGTTCCAGGAGGAGTCGAACTCCTCACCGGTGCTGAACGCCACGCCCACGTAGTGCGCGCTGACGGTCTTGCCGGGCGTCGCCTCGGTCCCGTCACCGACGATCTCGTCGGTGATGACGAGGTCGGTGGGCGGTTCGCCCTCGGGGAAGTCCACTTCGGGCTTGGTGCGTTCGCTCATGCCCCGACCCTACCCACCGGGTCCGGTGGCTCCCGGCCCCACCGGACCCGTGCGGGCTCAGCACTCGGCTCAGAACCCGTCGAGGATGTCCACGACGAAGACGAGGGCGCCGGCCGGGGCGTTCGGGTTGCTCGGCTCCTCGCCGTAGGCCTGCTCGGCGGGGATCACGAGCTCGACGCGGCTGCCGATCTTCTGACCCACCAGCCCGTCGTCCCACCCGGGGATGACGTTGCCCTGGCCGATGACGAAGGAGAAGGGCTCACCCCGCGTCCAGGACTGGTCGAAGACCTCACCGTCGGCCAACCGGGCGCCCAGGTACTGCACGGACAGGTTCATGCCCGCCGTCACCTCCGGGCCGGTGCCCTCGATGAGGGGCTGCACGACCAGGTCGGCCGGCGGGGTCGGGTCGGCGATCTCGAAGCCGGTCGGCACGCCCTGGTCGTTCGTGACGACGGTGGGCAGCCCGGCCGGCGGGGTCACCGGCGCCCCCTCCGCCGCGGTCGGCACGACCTTGACGACGTCGGCGACGACGACGATCGTCGTGGACGCGTCGACGTTCTCCTTCTCGAACTGCTGCACCGCGTCGCCGAAGCCGTCGTCGGGGGCGATGGCGATGACGAGGCGGTCCCCGACGTGGGCGCCGACGAAGCCGCGGGCCAGCCCCTTGGTGATGTTCGCCAGCTCGAAGCGGGCCGGTGTCCCGCCGTAGCTGGTGTCCAGCTCCTCCCCCGTGGACCCGGCGTACAGGGTGTAGTCGAAGACGACCTTGTCGTCCACCCCCACCTCGGGCCCGGTGCCCTGGGTGATGACCTTGCGGGAGGTCTCGGACACCGTCAGGGGCGGGGTGAACACCACCGTCGGCTTCACCCCGGGGGTCACGCCCTCGGTGACGTCCACGGGCAGGGTGTCATCGGTCACCGCCGGCTCGATCGCGTTGGCCGACGCGGACGCCGACGAGGTCTGCTCACTCGGGGTCGGGGTGTCTCCCTCGGACGCGCACGCGCCCAGCAGGGACATCGCCAAGGCGGCGGACGCGGACATCAGGGCGGTACGGCGGCGCACGAAGGTCCTCACTCATCGACGGGTCGAACCGGGTCAGCGTAACCGCGCGGCCTGGGCGCCCGCCGATGGATCCTCACATGCTGTCGATGAGCCGTTCCACCCTGTCGTCGACAGCCTTGAACGGGTCCTTGCACAGGACCGTCCGCTGGGCCTGGTCGTTGAGCTTCAGGTGCACCCAGTCCACCGTGAAGTCGCGGCGCTTGTCCTGCGCGGCGCGCACGAAGTCCCCGCGCAGCTTGGCCCGCGTCGTCTGCGGCGGCACGCTGAGCGCCTCGAAGACCTCGATGTCCGAGCACACCCGCTCGGCCATGCCCCGCTGGGCCAGCAGGTAGTGCAGCCCCCGGCCCCGGTGGATGTCGTGGTAGGCCAGGTCCAGCCGCGCGATGCGCGCCGACGTCAGCGGCAGGTCGTGCTTGGCCATGTACCGGTCCAGCAGCTTCTTCTTGATGACCCAGTCGACCTCCCGGTCCACCAGGGAGAAGTCCTGCGTCTCCACCGCCCGCAGCGCCCGCTCCCACAGGTCCAGGACCCGCTTCACCGTCGGGGTCTGCAACCCGCGGTGCTCGACGAATTCCTTGGCCCGCTCCAGGTACTCCCCCTGGATCTCCAGCGCGGACGCCTCCCGGCCGTTGGCCAGGCGCACCGGCTTGCGGCCCGTCGGGTCGTGGGAGATCTCCCGGATCGCCCGGATCGGGTTCTCCATCGTCATCTCCCGCAGCGGCACCCCCTCCTCGACCATCCGCAGGACGAGGTCGGTGGCGCCGAGCTTGAGCATCGTCGTCGTCTCGGACATGTTCGAGTCGCCCACGATGACGTGCAGGCGCCGGTACCGCTCGGCGTCGGCGTGCGGCTCGTCCCGGGTGTTGATGATCGGCCGGCTGCGGGTCGTCGCGGAGGAGACGCCCTCCCAGATGTGGTCGGCCCGCTGCGACAGCGAGTACACCGCACCCCGCGGCGTCTGCACGACCTTGCCCGCGCCCACCACGAGCTGACGCGAGACCAGGAAGGGGATGAGGACGTCGGACAACCGGCCGAACTCCCCGTGCCGGGACACCAGGTAGTTCTCGTGGCAGCCGTAGGAGTTGCCCGCCGAGTCGGTGTTGTTCTTGAAGAGGAACACCTCCCCGGCGATCCCCTCCTCCTCCAGCCGCCGCTCGGCGTCGGTCAGCAGACCCTCCAGGGTCCGCTCACCGGCGCGGTCGTGCACGACCAGCTGGCGCACGTCGTCGCACTCGGGCGAGGCGTACTCCGGGTGCGAGCCCACGTCGAGGTACAGACGTGCCCCGTTCTTGAGGAACACGTTGCTCGAACGGCCCCACGACACGACCTTGCGGAACAGGTACCGCGCCACCTCGTCCGGGGACAGCTTGCGCTGACCCTCGAAGGCGCAGGTGACGCCGAACTCCGTCTCCAGCCCGAAGATCCGGCGATCCATCTCCCCACCTTAGGCACACGGGCGCCGTGCGGCGCAGCGAGACGCGCGAGACCACCCCCGCGGCACCGGCTACCCCTGGGGGTCGAGCAACCCCGCCAGGGTCGGTCCGGTGAGCCGGCGGAACGTGCGGCGCTCGCGGGTGCGGTCCAGCACGGCGACCTCGAGCTGGTCGGCGGCGATGGGTCGCGGGCCCTGACCCGCGGCCTCGGCGGCCGCGTCCGAACCGAGGGCCTCCACGGCCAGGCGCAGCGCCGCGGACAGGGACAGCCCCGGTGCCCAGCGTTCGCGCAGCTTGGCGGTGATCTGCTCGGCCGACCCGCCCATGGCGACGAAGCCGTGCTCGTCGGCCACGGACCCGTCGTAGGTGAGGCGGTAGACCTGGTCGGTCTCGGGGGTCCGGCCCACCTCGGCCACGACGATCTCGACCTCGTAGGGCTTGGACTCGGTGGTGAAGATCGCCCCGAGGGTCTGGGCGTAGGCGTTGGCCAGCCCGCGGGCGGTGACGTCGGAGCGGTCGTAGGAGTACCCGCGCACGTCGGCGTACCGGACGCCGGCCACCCGCAGGTTCTCGAACTCGTTGTACTTGCCGACGGCGGCGAAGGCGACGCGGTCGTAGATCTCGGAGATCTTGTGCAGCGCCCGGGAGGCGTTCTCGGAGGCGAAGACGATGCCGTCGGCGCAGGCGACGACGACGACGGCCCGCCCGCGCGCGATGCCCTTGCGCGCGTAGTCGGCCTTGTCCTTCATCAACTGCTCGGGCGAGACGTAGAAGGGGACGCTCATCGCTCAGGCCTCCTGTCCCGTGATGCCGGGGTTGCCCCCGGGGTTGCCGCGCCGACCGGCCACGACGGCCTCGACGACGGGTTCGAGCTCGGCGTCGGGGACCTTGCGGAACCCGGCGGCGGTGACGACGCCCACGACGGGCCAGATCTTGCGCAGCAGGTCCGGGCCGCCGGTGGCCGAGTCGTCGTCGGCGGCGTCCCACAGGGCCTCCAGCGCGACCCGCACGGTCTGCGCCTCGTCCATGCCGGGCCGGTACAGCTTCTTCAGCGCGCCGCGGGCGAAGACCGAGCCGGACCCCACGGTGTGGTGGTCGTGCTCCTCCGACCGCCCGCCGGTGACGTCGTAGCCGACGATGCGGCCACGGCCGGCGTCCAGGTCGTACCCGGCGAACAGCGGGACGACGGCCAGGCCCTGCATGGCCAGGCCCAGGTTCCCGCGGATCATGGTGGAGAGGCGGTTCGCCTTGCCCTCGAAGGACATCAGCGTCCCCTCGAGCTTCTCGAAGTGCTCCAGCTCGACCTGGAACAGCCGGATCATCTCCACGGCCAGGCCCGCGACGCCGGCGATCCCGGCGCAGGAGTGCTCGTCGGTCTGGAACACCTTGGTGATGTCGCGCTGGGCGATCACCGGGCCCGCGGTGGCGCGGCGGTCCCCGGCCATGACGACCCCGTCGGCGAACACGATCGCCACGATCGTCGTGGCGTGCGGGGCCTGCCCCGCACCGGGGCCGCCGCCGGGCAGCGCACCGGCCGGCAGGGTGCGGGCGGCGGGCAGGACGTCCGGCGAGTACTCGCGCACGAACTCGGTGAAGGACGACGACCCGGGCCGCAGGAACGCGGCCGGCAACCGTCCCGACTGGTCGCTGGAGTGGTTCACCCCAGCGACCCTACCCGGCGGGGCCGTGACCCCGCCGGGACGGACCGTGGCCGGGGTGCGGGGCGGCTACTGGCCGCCCTTCTGCACGAAGCCGCGCACGAACTCCTCGGAGTTGGACTCCAGGACCTCGTCGATCTCATCGAGCAGGGCGTCGACGTCGGCGTCGGTCTCGGAGCTCTTGGCGGACGTCTGGCCCGCTCCCTGGGCCGGGACCGCGGGGACGTCCTCGGTCTCGTCCTCGCGCCGGCTCGGGCGCTGCTGCTCCTGTCCAGGCATGGCTGGCTCCCCCTGACGTGTCGGACCCCACCGGACCAGCCGGTCCGGTACCTGCCCACGACACTAACCCCGCACCACCGCCGGTGGCCCGATCTGCGGCGCACGTCACCGGGCCGTCACCGGACCGCGACCCGGCGACGGGTCAGCCGGTGAGCGCGGCGACGAGGTCCTCGGCGCTCTCGCAGCGGTCCAGCAGCGCCCCGACGTGCTCGCGGGTCCCGCGCAGCGGTTCCAGGGTCGGCACCCGCTGCAGCGCGCCGCGACCGGCGACGTCGAAGATCACCGAGTCCCAGCTCGCGGCCGCCACGCGGGCGCCGTAGCGGGCCAGGCACTCCCCGCGGAAGTAGGCGCGGGTGTCCGTCGGCGGGTGGTCCACGGCGTGGGCGACCTCCTGCTCGCTCAGCAGCGTCTCGACCTGCCCCCGCTGCGCCAGCTTGCGGTGCAGGCCCTTCTCCGGGCGCACGTCGGACCACTGCAGGTCCACCGCCTGCAGGCGGGCGTTGTCCCAGTCCAGCCCGTCGCGGGAGCGGTACCCCTCCAGCAGGCGCAGCTTGGCGACCCAGTCGACCTCCCGGGCCGCGGAGAACACGTCGGTCTCCAGCCGGCCCAGCACCTGCTCCCAGCGCGTCAGGACCTCGGCGGTGTCGGCGTCGACGTCGGCGCCGTAGCGGTCGGCGACGTAGGCATGCGCGGCCTCCAGGTAGGCCCGCTGCAGCTGCACGGCGCTCATCCGGCGCCCGTCGCGCAGCCGGACCAGGTGGGTCAGGCCCGGGTCGTGGGAGACCTCGTGCAGGGCCCGGACCGGTTCGGACAGCAGCAGGTCCCCCGCCGGGCCGCCCTCCAGCCAGCCGTCCTCCAGCATCGCCAGGACCAGGGAGGTGGTGCCGACCTTCAGCAAGGTGGCGACCTCGCACATCGTGGCGTCCCCGACGATGACGTGCAGGCGGCGGTACTTGTCCACGGTGGCGTGCGGTTCGTCGCGGGTGTTGATGATGGGCCGCTTCATCGTCGTCTCCAGCCCCACCTCGACCTCGAAGAAGTCGGCGCGCTGGCTGATCTGGAAACCGGCCTCGCGCGAGTCCTGCCCCAGGCCCACGCGACCGGCGCCGGTGAAGACCTGCCGGGAGACGAAGAACGGGGTGAGGTGGCGCACGACGTCGCCGAACGGGGTGGACCGGCTCATGAGGTAGTTCTCGTGGGTGCCGTAGGAGGCGCCCTTGCCGTCGGTGTTGTTCTTGTAGATCGTCACCGGCGTCAGACCGGGGGTGGCCGCGACGCGGCGCAGCGACTCCAGCAGGATCGCCTCCCCCGCCCGGTCCCAGCGCACCGCGTCGCGGGGGGTGAGGACCTCCGGGGAGGAGTACTCGGGGTGGGCGTGGTCGACGTAGAACCGGGCCCCGTTGGTGAGGATGACGTTGGCCATCGTCGGGTCCTCGGTCTCCGCGCTCACCACGTCCGAGGCGTTCGGCGTGGCCCGGCGCGGGGCGTCGGTGAGCTGGGAGGGGTGGGCCCTGGCCCGGTCCACCTCGAACCCGCGCGCGTCGCGCAGCGGGGCCTCGTCCTCGTAGTCCCAGCGCGGCCGGGTCCGACCGCCGGCAGTGGCGGTGGCGTAGGCGTTGACGACCTGCGCCGACAGCAGCATCGGGTTGGCCCCGGGGTCGCCGGGCACCGAGATCCCGTACTCCGTCTCGATCCCCACCACGCGGCGCACCGTCATGGGCCGACCCTACGTGCCCGGTCTCACTCCGTCCGCAGGGCCACCACCGGGTCCAGCCGCCCGGCCCGCCGCGCGGGGAAGACCCCGAAGAAGATGCCGACCGCGGCGGAGACGACGAAGGCGACGACCGGGCTCCACCACTCGATGACGGCCGGCAGCGGGGACACCTCGTTCACGCCGATCGAGACCGCGACCCCGATGAGGATGCCGATGACGCCGCCGACGCTGGTCAGCAGGACGGCCTCGACGAGGAACTGCACGAGGACGTCGCGCTGGCGGGCCCCCAGGGCCTTGCGCAGCCCGATCTCCCGGGTCCGCTCCCGGACCGAGACGAGCATGATGTTGGAGACCCCGACACCGCCCACGAGCAGGGAGATGCCCGCGATCGCGGCCAGCACCGCCGTCAGCAGCCCGAGGATCTGCCCGATGACGCCGAGGATCTGCGTCTGGGTGACCGCCGAGAACGTCTGGTCGGGGTACTCCGCCTTCATGGCCTGCCACAGCCGCTCGGACAGCTGCGGCACCGTGGCCGCCGACGGCGCCTTGACCGCGAAGGCGTCGACGCGGTCGAGGGAGAACAACCGCTGGGCGGTGGTGATGGGGACGTGGATCTCGTTGTCGAGGGAGACCCCGAAGCTCTCGCCCTGCTCGGCGAGCACCCCGATCACCTGGAAGCGGGTGCCCGAGATCGTCACCTGCCGCCCGACGGGGTCGGTGCCGGGGAACAGGTTCCGCGCGGCCGCCGCCCCCAGGACCGCGACGCGACGGCGGGAGTCGACGTCGACGGAGGTGAAGTACTGCCCGTCCGCGACGGGGCGGGTCAGGACCTGCGGCAGGTTCTGGTCCGCGCCCTGGATCGTCGTGAACTGCTCCCGGGTGCCGGCCCGCACCTGCGCCCCCGTGGTGACGCGGGCCGTGACGGCGCGCGGGTCGCCGACGACGTCGGCGAGGACCTCACCGTCCTTGACCTGCATCGTGGACGTCGCGGCGGCGTTGTTGCCGAGGTTGTTCGTGTCGAACTGCCCGGGCACGACGAGGATGAGGTTGGAGCCCAGGCCCTCGACCTGCCGCTCGATCTGCTGACGGGCCCCGGAGCCGATGGAGACCACCACGATGACGGCGGCGATGCCGATGATGATGCCGAGCATCGTCAGCAGGCTGCGGACCCGGTTGCCGCGCAGCGCGTCGAGGGCGACGCGGAACGCCTCCCAGCCCTTCACGCGCGCACCGCCGAGTCGTGCTCGACGAGCCCGTCGCGCACCCGCACCTGCCGGCGCGCGCGGCCGGCGACCTCGTCGTCGTGGGTGACGAGGACGACCGCGACACCGCGTTCGGAGTTCAGCTCCTCCAGGACGCGCATGACCTCCGCGCCGTTGCGGGAGTCCAGGTTCCCCGTCGGCTCGTCGGCCAGCAGGATGCGCGGCTCGCCCACGAGGGCGCGGGCGATGGCCACGCGCTGCTGCTCCCCGCCGGACATCTGGGTGGGGCGGTGGGTCAGGCGGTGCCCGAGGTTCACGGCCCGCAGCGCCGCGGCGGCCCGTTCGCGCCGCTCGGCGACCTTGACCCCGCGGTACAGCAGGGGCAGGCCCACGTTGTCGAGGGCGCTGGAACGCGGCAGCAGCTGGAAGGCCTGGAACACGAAGCCGATCTCCCGGTTGCGCAGCGCGGCGAGCTCGCCGTCGGACAGCTCGGCGACCGTGCGCCCACCGACGCGCAGCACCCCCGACGTGGGGCGGTCCAGGCAGCCGAGCAGGTGCATGAGCGTGGACTTGCCCGATCCGCTGGGCCCGATGATGGCGGCGTACTCGCCCTCGGCGACGGTGAAGCTGACCCCGCGCAGGGCCTGGACGGTCGTGTCCCCGAACCGGTAGGAGCGGGTGACGTCGACGGCCTCGATGGCCGCCGCGCTGCCCGCCGCGCTGCCCCCGGGCCCGGGGCGGGCCCCCGGCAGGTCGGACGGTCCGGTCCGGTCGGTGGTGCCGTGGGTCACGGGACCTGCTGCCCCGCGCTCACGTCGGCGGCACCGTCGGTGACGACCGTCTCGCCCTCGCGCAGCCCCTGCGCGACCTCCACGTCGGCGTCGCCGCGGACCCCGACGCGCACCTCGCGCCGCTCGGCCTGCCCGTCGCGGACGACCCACACGCTGTCGGAGTCCTTCGACCCGTTCGGGGACCCGGCGCGCACGATCGCCGAGGCGGGCACCTCGACGACACCGCTCACGCTGCGCACCACGAGGGAGACGGTGGCGCTCATGCCCGGCAGGGGCGTCGCCGCCGGGGCACCGTCAGCGCCGGTGCCGCCGTCGTAGCTGAGGCGGACGGTGTACGTGACCCCGCCACCGCCGCCGCTCCTGGCGGTGGGGTCCACGCTCGTCACGGTCCCGTGGTACGTGGCGCCCTCGACGGCGTCCACCATCACGTCCGCCTCCACCCCGGGCTGCACCTGCAGCACGTCGGTCTCGTCGACGTCGGCGGTCAGGCTCAGGGTGGAGGCGTCGATGACCGTGACGAGCGTGGCGCCCTGCGACACCGCGGCCCCCTGGGCCAGCACGGGCGCCCCGGCCGCGGCGGCGGCCTCCCCCCCGGCCCCGCCGGGCAGCGACACCCCGCTGCCGGCGAGCAGCTGCTCGGCCCCCGCCGGCAGCGCGGACCCGCCCCCGCCGCCGGAGGAGCCCAGCGAGACCCGCCCGGAGATGGGCGCCGTCACCGTCAGCGCGTCCACGGTGGCCTGCGCGGCCGCGACCGCGGCCCGCGTCTGCACGCGCTGGGCCGACCCGAGGGAGGCCACGGCGGTGTCCAGGCTGCCCAGACCGGCGTTGACCTGGTCCACGAGGGCCTGCGTCTGGGAGGCCAGCAGCTCGTACTGGGTCCGGGAGGACTGCACCGCCGCCAGGGCGGCCGCCTGGGCGGTCGGGTCCGGGATCGCGCGGGCCTGCGCCTCGGCCTGGGCGAAGCGGGCCTCGGCGTCGCGCTGGGCCGCGCGCTGCTGGGCCGCCAGCTGCTTCGGCGTCACCGCCGCCCCCGCCCCCGAACCGCTGCGCGCCGCCTCGGCGTCGGCCGAGCGCGCCCGCTCCAGCGCCTGCACGGCGGAGGGGGACTCAAGGGTCATGAGCACCTGCCCGGCCTGGACCTCCTGGCCGTCGGTGACCGCCAGGGTCGCGACCGTGCCGGCCGCGGGGGCCGTCAGGACCGCCGAGGCCCGCGGCTGGACCTGACCGGCGGCGTCGACCACCTGCTGCACGTCGCCGCGGGTGACCTCGCCGGTGCCGATCGTCGCCTCGTCCTCACCCGAGCTGCACCCCGCCACGACCAGCGCGGCCAGCACCCCGGACGCCGCGAGGGACAGGCCCCGGGCCGCGCGCCGGGCGCGCCGCCGGGGACCGGACGGGGTTCGGGGGTGGGTGAGGGCTCGCACGCGGTCACACTAAGCGTTCACCCGGCCCGGGGAGTCCCCCGCAGGGCGGGGTGGGAGGCACCTCACGTCCACCCTGCGTCGCACGCGCCCCGCGATCCCCGGCGCCCTGTCCTACCCTCGCGACGGTGAGTGAGATCGTCGCCCTGTACGACCCGGCCGACACCACCGGCCGCGTCACCGGCAGCGCACCGCGCACCGAGGTCCGCGCCCGCAACCTGCCCCACGCCGCGACCGGTGTCCTGCTGCGCCACCCCGACGGCCGGGTCCTCCTGCACCGCCGCACCGACGTCAAGGACCTCAACCCCGGCGCCCACGACTGCCTGGCCGGCGGCGTCGTGGGGGCCGGGGAGGAACCGCTGGACGCCGCCCGCCGCGAACTGCGCGAGGAACTGGGCCTGGACCTGCCCCTGTCCCCCGTCCTGACCCGCTGGTACCGCGACCGGAGCACCCACCACCTCACCTTCGTCCACGAGGCCCGGTGGGACGGCAGCGCGCTGAGGCTGCAGCCCAGCGAGGTCGCCGACGCCTGGTGGGAGGACCCGGCCACGGTGCGAGAGCGCCTGGACGACCCCACGTGGCCGTTCGCGCCGGACACCCGTGAGCTCCTGGCCCACTGGCCGCGGTGGTGGTGCGACCCCGCCGGCCGCTGAACGCACCGCGGACCGCACCCCGCCGGAGCGGGGTGCGGCCCGCGGTGGGACCGGGTCAGCAGCAGGTCACCTCACAGGTACTGCCCCGTGTTGGCGACCGTGTCGATCGACCGGCCCGCCTCGGTGCC
Source organism: Kineococcus mangrovi (assembly GCF_041320705.1). Classification (NCBI taxonomy): domain Bacteria; kingdom Bacillati; phylum Actinomycetota; class Actinomycetes; order Kineosporiales; family Kineosporiaceae; genus Kineococcus; species Kineococcus mangrovi. The sequence goes on along the minus strand of NZ_JBGGTQ010000005.1, from coordinate 326,642 downwards.
CTTCTTGCCCTGCATGAGGGTGCGGATGAAGACGATCCGCTCCCCCTTCTTGCCCGAGATGCGCGCCCAGTCGTCCGGGTTCGTCGTGTTCGGCAGGTCCTCGTTCTCCTTGAACTCGTCCACGCACGCGCTCATGAGGTGCTCGACCCGCAGGCCCCGCTGCCGCGCCGTCAGCAGGTCCTTGATCGCCATCTTCTTCGCGCGGTCGACGATGTTCTGGATCATCGCCCCGGAGTTGAAGTCCTTGTAGTACAGGACCTCCTTGTCGCCCCCGGCGTAGGTGACCTCCAGGAACTCGTTCTCCGGGGTCTCGGTGTACATCCGCTCCACCGTGGCCTGGATCATCGCGTCCACCGTGGACTGCGCGCTGCCCCCGTTGACCGCGAGGTCCTCGGAGTGCAGCGGCAGGTCCGCCGTCAGGTACTTGGAGAAGATCTGCCCGGCGCTCTCGGCGTCCGGCCGCTCGATCTTGATCTTCACGTCGAGGCGGCCGGGCCGCAGGATCGCGGGGTCGATCATGTCCTCGCGGTTCGAGGCGCCGATGACGATGACGTTCTCCAGCCGCTCCACCCCGTCCAGCTCGCTCAGCAGCTGCGGCACGATCGTCGTCTCCACGTCGGAGGACACCCCCGACCCGCGGGTGCGGAACAGCGACTCCATCTCGTCGAAGAAGACGACCACGGGCGTGCCGCCGCTGGCCTTCTCCCGTGCCCGGGCGAAGATCAGCCGGATGTGCCGCTCGGTCTCCCCGACGTACTTGTTGAGCAGCTCCGGGCCCTTGATGTTGAGGAAGTAGGCGTTGGCCTGCGTCTGCCCGCGCAGCTCGGCGGCCTTCTTCGCCAGCGAGTTCGCGACCGCCTTGGCGATGAGCGTCTTGCCGCACCCGGGCGGGCCGTACAGCAGGATCCCCTTCGGGGGCCGCAACCCGTGCTCGCGGAACAGGTCCGCGTGCAGGAACGGCAGCTCGACGGCGTCGCGGATCGCCTCGATCTGCGGGCCCAGCCCACCGATGTCCTCGTAGTTGATGTCGGGCACCTCCTCCAGGACCAGCTCCTCGACCTCGGCCTTGGGGATGCGCTCGAAGGCGAACCCCGACCGGGTGTCGACGGTCAGGGAGTCCCCCACGCGCAGCGGCCCGTCCAGCAGCGGACCCGCCAGGCGCACCACGCGCTCCTCGTCGGCGCGGGCCAGCACCAGGGCCCGACCGTCCGTCAGGACCTCCTTGACCGTGGCCAGCTCACCGGTGCGCTCGTAGTCGAACGCCGCCACGACGTTCATGGCCTCGTTGACCATGACGTCCTGACCGGGCTGCAACGCCTCCACGTCCACGGCCGGGCTGACCGCCACCCGCATCCGGCGACCGGCCGAGACGATGTCCACCGTCCCGTCCTCGCCGCCGACCTGCAAGAAGGTGGCGAACTGGGCCGGCGGCTGACCGAGCCGGTCGACCTCGGACTTCAGGGCGACGATCTGGTCGCGGGCCTCGCGCAGCGTCGAGGCCAGCCGGTCGTTCTGGGCGTCGACCTGGGCGAGCCGGGTGCGGGCCGCCCCGAGCTGTTCCTCGAGAGCGGCGAGGTGGCGGGCGTCCCGCTCACCGCCACCGCCGAAGCGGCGTGTGGGCTCGGTCATGGCGCATCTCCCGTCCTGGGTGGTGCATTCGACCCTAACCCGCGCACCACCGATCGCGCGGCGGCAACCGGACGACGCGCCGCCCCGCACCCGGCAGCACCCGCCCGCCCCGGGCACCGGTCGGGGACACTGGTGGCGCACCACCCCACCGCGCCACCCCACCGCACCGACCCCGGAGGACACCCGTGACCGCGACCGAGCAGGAGCCGAGGCAGGACCTGGCGCACTGGGCCGCCCGCGCCGCCGCTCTCGACGCCGCCGACCCCCTGGCCGGCCACCGCGACGAGTTCCTCCTCCAGGCCGCTCCCGCCGTCTCGGCCTACCTGGACGGCAACTCCCTGGGCCGTCCCCTGCGCGCGACCGCCGCCGCCGTCGACGCCTTCGTCCACCACGAGTGGGGCGGGCGGCTCATCCAGGGCTGGTCCGGTGATGCCCACGTCCCCGACGGTGGCTGGATGGACTGGCCCCTCGACCTCGGCGACCGCATCGGGCGCGCCGCCCTGGGCGCCGGGCCCGGGCAGAGCGTGGTCGCCGACTCCACCACCGTCCTGTTCTACAAGCTCGTGCGCGCCGCCGTCGGCCACGGCCTGGCCCGGGGCCGCGACGAGGTCGTGGCCGACACCGGCAACTTCCCGACCGACCGGTTCGTCCTGGAAGGCGTCGCCGCCGAGCACGGGGTGACCCTGCGCTGGATCGAGACCGACCCGGCCGCCGGGATCACCCTGGAGCAGGTCCGCGCCGCGGTGGGCCCCCGCACCGCGCTGGCCACGTTCAGCCACGTCGCCTACCGCTCCGGGCACCTCGCCGACGCCCCCGGCATCACCGGCGCCGTCCACGACGCCGGCGCCCTCGTCCTGTGGGACCTGTCCCACTCCGTGGGGTCCGTCCCGCTGGAGCTGGACGCCTGGGGGGTAGACCTGGCCGTGGGGTGCACGTACAAGTACCTCAACGGCGGCCCCGGCGCCCCGGCGTTCGCCTACCTCGCCGCCCGCCACCACGGTCTCCTGCGCCAGCCCGTGCAGGGCTGGATGGGGCACGCCGACCCCTTCGCGATGGGTTCGGGCTACGAACCGGCACCCGGCGTGCGCCAGCTGGTCTCCGGCACCCCGCCGATCCTGGCGATGGTCCCGGTCCGCGCCGGCGTCGAGCAGCTCGAACGGGCCGGCATCGACGCGGTCCGCGCCAAGTCCGTCCTGCTCACCGGGTTCGCCCTCGACCTCGCCGACGCCCTGCTCGTCCCCCACGGAGTGCACGTCCTCAGCCCCCGCGACGGGGCCCGGCGCGGGGGGCACCTCACCGTCGGCGCCGGCACCAGCGGCGCCGACTTCGCCGACCTCACCCGCCGGTTGTGGGCCGGCGGCGTCGTCCCGGACTTCCGCACCCCCGACGGCATCCGGCTCGGCCTGGCGCCGCTGTCCACCAGCTTCGTCGAGGTCCTGGAGGGGATCGTCGCCCTCGAACGCCTGGTCCGGTCCGCGTGAGCGCCGCCGGCTCCCAGAACACGCGCGCGGTCGAGGCGGGTGTCGTCACCGACTTCACCCGCGACATGTCCTACGGCGCCTACCTGCACCTGGATGAGCTCCTCAGCGCCCAGCACCCCCTGAGCGTCCCCGAGCACCACGACGAGCTGCTGTTCATCGTCCAGCACCAGACGTCGGAGCTGTGGCTCAAGCTCGTCCTGCACGAACTGCGCTCAGCCGTGGCGGCCATCGCCGCCGACGACCTGCAGACCGCGTTGAAGAACATCGCCCGCGTCAAGCACATCCAGCGCACCCTCACCGAGCAGTGGTCCGTCCTGGCCACCCTCACCCCCACCGAGTACGCCCAGTTCCGCGGGTTCCTGGCCAACTCCTCCGGTTTCCAGTCCCAGCAGTACCGGGCGGTGGAGTTCTTGCTGGGCAACAAGAACGCCGCGGTGCTCGACGTCTTCGCCCACGACGGGTCCCGGCACGCCGAGCTGGCCGACCTGCTGCACGCCCCCAGCCTCTACGACGAGTTCTTGCGCTTCCTGGCCCGCCGCGGGCACGCCGTCCCCGCCGCGGTGCTCGAACGCGACGTCACCTGCGCCCACGTCCACACCCCCGCCCTCGTCCCGGTCCTGCGGCGCATCTACGAGAACGCCGGTGAGTTCTGGAGCGAGTACGAGGCCTGCGAGGAACTCGTCGACCTGGAGGAGAACTTCCAGCTGTGGCGGTTCCGCCACCTCAAGACCGTCGAACGCACCATCGGCTTCAAACGCGGCACCGGCGGGTCCTCCGGTGTCGACTTCCTCGCCCGCGCGCTGAACCTGACCTTCTTCCCCGAGCTGTACGCCGTCCGCACGGAGATCGGCTCGTGACCCCCGCCCCGCCCGGCCTCGTCGCCGTCGCCGCCCCCGGCGTCCTCGCCGGCTCCCGCACCGCCCGCGAGGTCTTCGACACCGCCCTGCGCTCCCGCCGGCTGCACGGCTCCCTCGTCCTGACCGCCGACGCCGACGAGTTCCGCGCCGCCTGCGCCACCGCCGCCGCGACCGGGGAGTTCCTCCTCGTCACCGGCGACGACACCCCCGCCGACGAACTCCTCGCCCACCTGCCCGACGACGCGACCGTGGTCCGCGTCGACCTCGACGCCCGCGACGTCGACCCCTCCCACCGCGTCCGCCGCCACATCCGCTGGCGCGGCACCGCCGGGCTGCGGTTCGCCGTCGACGACTGGTACTTCCAGCGCACCTCCCCCGCCACCCGCGTCGACTACGGACCCGACCCCGACCAGCACGCCCACCTGCGCCTGCCCGACCCGGACGTCCACGGCCCCGGACCCCACCCCCTCGCCGTCCTCGTCCACGGCGGGTACTGGCGCTCGCGCTGGGAGGCCGACACCCTGCACGCCGCCGCCACCGACCTCACCACCCGCGGCTTCGCCACCTGGAACCTGGAGTACCGCAGACCCGACCGGCACGGCTGGGACGCCACCACCGCCGACGTCGCCGCCGGGTACGCCGCGCTCGCGGACCTCCCGGGCCCGCTGGACCGGGCCCGGCTGGTCACCCTCGGGCACTCCGCGGGCGGGCAGCTCGTGGGTCGCCTCACGGCCGACCTGCCGGCGGCGGGCAAGCCCGCGCTGACGGTGTCGCTGGCCGGGTGCCTGGACCTGCACTCGATCCACGCCCGCGCCCTGTCCGAGCACGCCGTGGCCGGGGCGCTGGGCGGGACACCGGCGCAACTGCCGGACGTGTACGCGGCCTCCTCGCCCCTGGCGCGCCTGCCCCTGGGGGCGCCCGTGGCGGTCGTCTGCTGCCGCGGTGACGACCCGGACCTGCTCGACGCCTCCCGGCGCTTCGCCGCGGCGGCGCGGTCGGCGGGTGACGAGGTGCACGTGGTGGAGGACGAGGGCGACCACTTCTCCGTCGTGGACCCCTCCTCGACCGTGTGGGCGGCGGTCGTGGACCTGCTCGACCCGCTGCGGCGGGGCGACGTGCAGGGCTGAGGGCCTGTCCGTACCCTCGTGCCGCACGACCGGACCACGGTCGGTCGGTGGAGGACGGGAGCGGGGCGATGTCGTCGGTCTCGAGGATCGACGGGTTCCAGCGTCGGCACTCCGTCGTCGGTTACCCCCTGGCGGTCCTGTACAAGTTCTTCGAGGACCAGGGCGTCTACCTCGCCGTCATCATCACCTACTACGGCCTGCTGAGCCTCGTCCCGCTCCTGCTGCTGCTGTCGACGGTCCTGGGGTTCGTGCTGCGGGGGAACCCGGGCGCGCAGGAGGCGATCGTCAACTCGGCCGTCTCCCAGCTCCCGGTCATCGGGCAGGAGATCGGCAACCCCGGCACCCTCGGCGGCGGCGGGTTCGGCCTCCTCATCGGCATCACCGGCGCGTTGTACGGCTCGCTCGGGGTGGGGCTGGCCGTGCAGAACGCGGTGAACGTCGCCTGGGGCATCCCCCGCAACGAGCGGCCGAACCCGTTCAAGGCGCGGTTGCGGGCCCTGCTGCTCACGGTGACCGCAGGGTTGTTCGTCCTCGGGACGACGGTGCTCAACGTCGCGGTGGGCGACCTGTTCGGTGACGCCGGTCCCCTGCCCTCCCTGGCCAGCAGGGCCGCCTACACCGTCCTGGCCGGGGTGGGGTTCACGATGGCGTTCTGGCTGGCCGCGGCCCACCGTCCCCCCTTCCGGGTGATCCTGCCCGGGGCGGTCGTCATGGCGGTGCTGTGGCAGTTCCTGCAGTCCACCGGTCAGGGTCTGGTGACCCTGGTCTCCGACCGCAGCAGCGTGTCCAACCAGGTCTTCACCGCGGTCCTGGGGCTCATCGTGTTCCTGTTCATCACCTCGGTCTGCGCCGTCCTGTGCGTCGAGATCGACGTGGTGCGCAGCCGCCGCCTCTACCCCAGGGCCCTGCTCACTCCGTTCACCGACGCCGTCGAACTCACCGACGGTGACCAGCGGGCCTACACCCGCATCGCGAAGGCGCAGCGGCACAAGGGTTTCGAGCGGGTCCACGTGGAGTTCGGCAGCTCACCCCTGCAGCAGCGGCGCGCGGCCGAGGCGGCCGGCCAGGAACGAGCAGACGGTGATCTGGAGCGGGTGGTAGAGGATGACCGGTAGCGCGACGAGACCCACGACGTGGGGGTCGAACAGCACCGTCGCCATCGGCAGCCCCGTCGCCAGCGACTTGTTCGACCCGCAGAACGCGATCGTGACCCGGTCGGCGCGGTCGGCGTGCCACAGCCGCGGCGTCCACCACGTCACCGCGAGCACGGCGGCCAGGAACACCGCCGCGCACGCCAGGACGACGACGACCTCCCCGGCCCCGACCTCCTGCCAGACCCCCTGCCGGACCCCGCGGCTGAACGCGGCGTAGACGACCGCGACGATGACGCCGCGGTCCAGCACCCCCAGGCGCCGGCGGTGCGCGCGCAGCCAGTCCCCGACCCAGCGGCCGGCGACCAGACCCAGGAGGAAGGGCGCCAGGAGCTGCAGCAGGATGCGCCCGACGGACCCGGCGTCCGGGCCGGCCCCGGAGGACCCCAGCAGCAGCGCGGCCAGCAACGGGGTCAGACCGATGCCGGCGAGGTTGGACACCGTCGCGCTCACCACCGCCCCCGGGACGTTCCCGCGCGCCAGCGCGGTGAACACGACGCAGGACTGCACGGTCGAGGGCAGCGCGGCCAGGAACAGCAGCCCCGCGAGGAGACCGTCGTCCAGCAACCCCCCGACGAGGAACGCCAGGAGCAGGCCCAGCAGCGGGAACAGCAGGAACGTCGTGGCCGCCACCGCTCCCTGCAGGCGCCAGTTCCGCAGCCCCGCGACGGCCTCGGCGGGCGCCATCCGGGCGCCGTAGACGAAGAACAGCAACCCGACACCGAGGGTGGTCCCCCACGAGAACCCGGTGGCGACGGCGCCGCCGGCCGGCACGAGCGCGGCGAGCAGGACGGCCAGCAGGATGGCCACGACGAAGGGTTCCAGGCGTCGCAGGACGGGGACCTCGGACCAGCGGCGCACCCGCGGAACCCTACTGCCGCGGTCCGTGGTCCCCGCCCAGGGCCGGCCGGACGACGAGGCGGCCGTCGGTGGCCGGTCCCAGGACCGAGCGCGCCCAGCGCACCCACGGGCCGCTCGGCGGGGCCCGGGTGCCGGTCGCGTCCCCGCGTCCACCGCGTCCACCTCGTCCACCGCGTCGTCCCGGTGGCCGGGGTGCGGCACAGTGGCGCCATGACGCGTCCGCTGATCGACGTCCACGCGCTGCGGCAGGAACTCGCCGGGGACGACCCGCCCGTCCTGCTCGACGTGCGCTGGGCCCTCGGTGGTCCCGACGGTGCGGCGGAGTACGCCGCGGGCCACCTGCCCGGCGCCGTCTACGTCGACCTCGACACGCAGCTGTCACGTCCGCGCCGGGCCGGTGAGGGCCGGCACCCGCTGCCCGGTCCCGCGGCGCTGCAGGAGGTCCTGCGCGACGCGGGCGTCCGGTCCGGTTCGCGCGTCGTCGTGTACGACGCGGCCACGTCGACGAGCGCGGCGCGCGGCTGGTGGGTGCTGCGGTGGGCGGGGCTGGCGGACGTGCGGGTGCTCGACGGCGGGCTGGCGGCGTGGACGGCGGCCGGGTTCGCCGTGAGCACGCAGGTGCCGCTGCCCGACCCGGGCGACGTGCAGGTCGAGCCGGGTGCGCTGCCCGTCCTGACCGCCGGTGAGGTCGGCGACCTGGCCCGCACCGGCACCGTCCTGGACGCCCGCGCCCCCGAGCGCTACCGCGGCGAGGTCGAACCCGTCGACCCCGTGGCCGGGCACGTCCCGGGCGCGGTGAACGCCCCCACGACGGCGAACGTCACGGCCGCGGGCGCGTTCCTGCCGGCCGCCGACCTGCGGTCCCGGTTCGCCGCGCTGGGCCTGGGCCCCGACGCCGTCGCCGGCGTGTACTGCGGATCAGGGGTGACGGCCGCGCACACGCTGCTGGCCCTGGAGGTCGCCGGGTTGTCCGGGACCCTGTACCCGGGGTCCTGGTCGGAGTGGGTCACCGATCCGTCCCGGCCGGTGGCGACGGGCGCCGGCCCGGGGTGAGCACCGTCGAGCGGGTCGCGGACGGGGGCAGCACCGTCGTGCACCGCGTGCGCAGCCGCGGCAGGACGTGGTACCTGCGGTTCGGCGAGGAACCCGAGGACGACCTGTGGACCGACGCGGAACTGCACGCCCGGCTGCTGGCCGCGGGGGTCCCCGTCCCGCGGTTCGTCGCGGTGGCGCGGGTGGCGGACGCGGACCGCTGGGCCGCCCTGACGACGGAGGTCCCCGGGGCCGCGCTCGCGGACGTGCGCGACGCGCCCGCGGTGCTGGAGGCGGCGGGCCGGCACCTGCGGACGGTGAACTCCTTCCCCGTCGAGGGTTTCGGGTTCGTGCTGCGCCGGGGACCCCGGTGGCCCCTGCGGGCGGAGTTCGCCACCCACGAGGAGTTCGTGCGCTCGCACCTGCCCGACCCGTGGCCGGGGCGGCTGAGGGCGCTGTTCACGCCCGAGGAGCTCGACGGGTTCGCGACCCTCGTGGCCGAGCAGGTCGCGCTCGACGTCGCCCCGCGGCTGGTGCACGGGGACTTCGACGTGACGCCGGTGTTCTGCCGCGGCCCGCGGTTGACCGGGATCATCGACTTCGGGGAGGCCAGGGGCGCCGAACCGTGGTTCGACCTGGCCCACTTCCTGCTGCACGACGGTGAGTGGCTGCCCGCCGGTCTCCTGCCGCACCTGCTGCGCGGGTACGGACCGGCCGTCGGTGCGGACGCCCTGCGGCGCAGCGCCGTCCTCCTGGGCCTGCGGCAGCTGTGCCGGTGGTTCGGGCCGCTGCGCGACCTGCCCGCGGCCCACCCGCAGGTGCAGCACCGGGTGGCGCGGCTGCGCGAACTGCTGACCGGTGACGGTGTGGAGGTGCCGGGCGGCGGCGCCGGGAACGATCCCAGGCAGGCTCCCCGGCCCCTCCCCCGCCCCCTGCCCGGGCCACCGGCCAGCGTGTAGCGTCGTGATCGTGGTCGCTGCTGACATCGCCCCGGGGCGCTCGAAGACCCCGCAGACGAAGATCATCCACGTCGGGCTCGGCGGGTGGGGAGGTGACTGGGAACGCAACGCCATCCCCCCGGTGAGCGAGGTGGACCGGGTCGCGATCGTCGACGCCCACGAGCCGACGCTGCGGGCCGCCCAGGAGGAGCTGGGCCTGCCCGACGACGTGTGCTTCTCCTCGCTGACCGAGGCGGCGCAGGCCGTCCCCGCCGAGGGCGTGCTCGTCACCGCCCCCATGGACTTCCACGTGCCCGTCACCCTGGAAGCCCTCGACGCCGGGCTGCACGTCCTCGTGGAGAAGCCCTTCGCCGGCACGGTCGCCGAGGCCCGCACCGCCGTGGACCGTGCCGAGGAGCTCGGGCTGGTCCTGCAGGTCAGCCAGAACTACCGCTTCTACCCCGGCCCGCAGAAGGTGCGGGAACTGCTCTCGGCCGGGGCGATCGGTGAGCTGTCCGTCGTCCACGTCGACTTCCGGCGCTGGGACCACGACGCCCCCCTGGACACGTACCGGCACTACCGGTTCCCCCACCCGCTCATCTACGACATGGCGATCCACCACTTCGACCTGCTGCGCATGACGACCGGCCGCGAGGCCGTCAGCGTCTACGCCAAGGTCACCGACCCCACGTGGAGCAAGTACACCGAGGAAGCCGCCGCCGTCCTCGTCGTCGAGCTCGACGGCGGCCTCGTGTGCAGCTACCGCGGCAGCTGGGTCTCCCGGGCCCCGCAGACCCACTGGGACGGGGAGTGGGTCTTCGAGGGCCAGGACGGCTACCTCACCCTCGCCGGGCGCGGCAACGACGGCCCCGTCGACGACGAGGTGCGCCTGGGCCTGCAGGGCCGGACCGCCGAACCCGTCGACCTGCCGACGGTGGACGTGTGGGGCCGGTCCGCGGGCCTGCGGCAGTTCGCCCGCGCCATCCGCGGCGGAGCGGCACCCGACGTCACCGGACGCTCCAACCTCGGCAGCGTCGCGCTCATGGAGGCAGCCGCCCGCTCCGCCGCCTCCGGCACGGTCGAACCCGTCGAACAGGTCGGAGGAACGGTCGCATGAGGGTCCTGGTCTGGAACGAGGGCGTCCACGAGGCGAACAGCTCACCCCCCGACATCGGCGAGTACTACCCCGAAGGCATGCACGGCGCGATCGCCGCGGGCCTGCGCCGGCTCCTGCCCGACGCCGAGGTCTCCACCGCCACCCTCGCCGACCCCGAGCACGGCCTGGGCGCCGACGTCCTGGACCGCACCGACGTCCTCCTGTGGTGGGGGCACGTCGCCCACGACCAGGTCGACGACGCCGTCGTGGAACGGGTCAAGCAGCACGTCCTGGGCGGCATGGGACTGCTCGTCCTGCACTCCGGGCACTTCTCGAAGATCTTCCGGCAGCTGCTCGGCACCACGTGCTCGCTGGCCTGGCGCAACGAGGGCGAGCAGGAACTGGTGTGGACGGTCAAGCCGTCGCACCCCATCGCCCAAGGCGTCCCGCACCCCGTCGTCATCCCGCGCCAGGAGACGTACGGGGAGCTGTTCGACATCCCCGACCCCGACGACCTCGTCTTCATCAGCTCCTTCGCCGGCGGCGAGGTCTTCCGCTCCGGCGTCACCTTCACCCGCGGGCAGGGGAAGATCTTCTACTTCTCCCCCGGCGACCAGGAGTACCCCGTCTACCAGCAGGCCGAGATCCAGCAGGTGCTCGCCAACGGCGTCCGCTGGGCCACACCCACCACGGACCGCCGCGCCGCCCCGGTCGTCACGAACCCGCCCCGGCAGTGGGTGCTCTGAGCCGACCCCGGCGCAGGGGGCGGGACCCCGCAGGCCCCGCCCCCGCCCGCGTCAGTCCCCCAGCGGCTCGTCCGTCCCCGCCGACGCCTCGGCACCACGGGCCGCCTCGCGCGCCGCCCGGCGCACCTTGCGGTCCGAGACCGGCCGGTCGCCGTACTCGGTGCCCTCCACGACCTCCACCTCCGCAGCCTCCCCCTCGACCGGGTGCGCACCGGGAGCGGGACGGCGCTTGCGCAGCGGCGGGGCGAACCCGTCCGCGAGACGGCGGGAGGTGACGAGGAACCCCGTGTGCCCGATCATCCGGTGCTGCGGACGCACCGCCAGCCCCTCCAGGTGCCAGCCGCGCACCATCGACTCCCACGCCTCCGGCTCCGTCCACCGCCCCGAGGCCCGCATCGCCTCGGCCACGCGGGACAACTGCGTCGCCGTCGCCACGTAGCAGATCAGCACCCCTCCCGGGGCGAGGTGGTCGGCCACCGCGTCCAGGCACTCCCACGGCGCCAGCATGTCCAGCACCGCCCGGTCGGCCAGCACGTCCGTCGTCGGCAACGTCTCGACCAGGTCCCCCACCCGCACCGTCCACGCCGGGTGCGGACCGCCGAAGAACGTCTCCACGTTCCCCCGGGCCACGTCGGCGAAGTCCTGGCGCCGCTCGAAGGAGTGCACCCGCCCCTGGTCGCCCACGGCGCGCAGCAGCGACATCGTCAACGCCCCGGACCCCACCCCGGCCTCGATGACCGTCGCACCGGGGAACACGTCCGCCATCTGCACGATCTGCCCGGCGTCCTTGGGGTACACCACCGCCGCCCCGCGCGGCATCGACAGCACGAAGTCCGTCAGCAACGGCCGCACCACCAGGTACTCGACCATCGCCGTGTTGACGACGGTCGTCCCGTCCGGGCGGCCGATCAGCTCGTCGTGCAGGAACTTGCCCCGGTGGGTGTGGAACTCCGCACCCGCGGTCAAGGTGATCGTGTGCATCCGCCCCCGGGGGTCGGTCAGCTGCACCCGCTCACCCTCGCGCAGCGGTCCACGGCGGGTGCTCGCACCCGTCGGCGGGTGGGCAGGGTCGATCACAGGGTCCCTCTTCCGTTCGTCCGTCTCAGCGGGCCGTGACCGCCGCGATCACGTCACCGGTGTGCAGCAGTCCACGGACCCGGCCAGCAGTGTCCACCACGACGTGCTCCCCCGGGCGCACCTGCACCGCCTCCAGCAGCTGCTCCCCCGTCAGCCCCTCCGACAGCCACGACCGCGGCGGCAACGCCCGCGCCGTCGCACCGGCCCCCAGCGACGTCCGCCGCTCCTGCGGCACCTGCCGCAACGCCGCGGAGTCCACCACCGCGACCGGCACCCCGTCGTCGGTGACCAGGACGACCTCCAGGTCCCGCGCGGACCCCGCGCCCACCCCGGCGTCGATGGCCGCCCGCGCCGAACGCACGACCTCCTCCACCGTCGCCCGCGCGTTCACCGCGATCGCGGGCCGCTGCAACGCCGGCACCGACAACGCCGGCACCCGCCGCTGCAGCGCCGCGAACCTCAACGCCTCCGACGCCCCCTGCCACAGCAGCGCCCCCACCAGAGCCGCCCACACCACGTCGGTGATCGACGAGCCCCAGCCCAGCAGCCGCGGCACCAGCAGACCCCCCAGGAACACCAGCACGGCCAGCGCGCGACCGACCCAGGCGGCCGCCACCGTCCCCGCCGCGCGATCCCCGCGCAGCTTCCACACCACCGCCTCCAGGGCGTGCCCACCGTCCAGCGGCAACCCCGGCAGCAGGTTGAACACCGCCAGCAGGGCGTTGGACAACGTCAACGCCGCCAGCAGCAGATCCACGACCCCGCCACCGGACCCGACCGCCAACCCCTGCCGCACCTGCCACGCCAGCACCGCGATGACCCCGTTGACCACCGGCCCCACGACCGCGATCAGCAGGCTGCTGCCCGGACTCGTCCGCCCCTCGTGGGACGTGAAACCGCCCCACACGTTCAGCACGATGCCGGTCACCCGCTGCCCGCTGGCCTTCGCCGCCACCGCGTGCGCCACCTCGTGCAGCAGCACCGACACCAGCAGCAGCACCGCGTACCCGAACGCCACCACGTACGACGCCGGACCGGGCACGCGCAGCTGCACCACCGGCGAGAACACCACGACGATGAGCGCGGCGAACAAGAACCACGAGGGCGCCAGCTGCAACGGCACCCCGAACGGGCGACCCAGGGAGATGCCGCCCCTCACGAGACTCCACCGACGACCCGGAGCCAGACCACGCGCATCCACCGATCCTAGGTGGCGCTCGCGGGCGCGCCGCGGGCAGCACCCCCACGTCCTACAGTGGTCCGGTGACCAACGGTGCGCCGCAGCTGGACGACAGCGCGGCCGCGCCACCGGCCACCGCGCGGCGTCCGCTGTCGCCCTCGCGGGCCGCGGACTTCATGCAGTGCCCCCTGCTGTTCCGGTTCCGCACGATCGACCGCCTCCCCGAGGTCCCCAGCCGCGCCGCCGCCCGCGGCACCCTCGTGCACGCCGTCCTGGAACGACTGTTCGACCTGCCCGCCGGCGAACGCACCCCCGAGCGTGCGGGTGCCATGGTCGAGGAGCAGTGGCGGGCCCTGCTGGACCGCGAACCGCTCCTCGGCACGCTCTTCCCCGACGACGGCGCCGACCCCGGTGCGGCCGATCCCGCCACGGCCGACGCCGAGGGGCTGGCGACCTGGTTGGCGGGAGCCCGCCGCCTCCTGCAGCGCTACTTCGACCTGGAGGACCCGACGCGGCTCGAACCCGAGGCGCGGGAGATGCGGGTCCAGATCGACCTCGGCGACGGACTGCAGCTGCGCGGCGTCGTCGACCGCCTCGACGTCGCCCCGGGCGGGGCGATGCGCGTCGTGGACTACAAGACCGGCCGGGCCCCCTCGGAGCTGTTCGAGTCCAAGGCGCTGTTCCAGATGCGCTTCTACGCCCTCGTCCTGTGGCGGCTGCGCGGGCAGGTGCCCCGTCTCCTGCAGCTCGTCTACCTCGGGTCCGGCGACGTCCTGCGCTACGCGCCCGAGGAGGCCGACCTGCTCGCCACCGAGCGCAAGGTCCGGGCCCTGTCCGACGCCATCGAGCGCAACCGGGCCGCCGGCGACTGGCGCCCCAGACCCGGCCGGACGTGCACCTGGTGCGACCACAAGGCGCTGTGTCCCAGCTTCGGGGGCACCCCACCGCCGCTGCCGGAGACCTGAGCCGCCCGGCACCGGGCGCCGGTGACGTCCTGCCCAGCCGCGGCGCGCACCCGCTGGAGTGGCACGTCCCGGCCCGCTCACGAGCCGCGAACGGGTTGCGACGCGCCACTTGCGCGGTGCGGCACGTTTCGAGCAGCGAGCCGGCGACCTCGCGCCCGTCCCGCAGGTCCATCGGTGGAGGAACCTCACGTGCGAGGATCGTCGTCGACGCGGGTTCGCTCGCGCGGCCGGAGGGCCACCCGCACCACGGAAGCGATGGCGGCACCGACGATCATCGACGGGACGTCCATGGCCAAGTGTCTTAGGCACCGTGCCCTGCTCGGGGACTCAGCCGGCACGACTGCAGGGCCGTGGCGCTGGCCGCGGTGTCGACGACCACGCGGTCATCGCGATGACCTCCAAGTCAGCCGGAAACACCAACGGCGAATGATCATGGACAGCATGACGTCCTGGAACATGACCGTCGACGGGCACGACTGGCTGGTCGAGCAGCAGTCCGGCGCGCCCGGCATCTACCACTTCGCCTGGCTGACCGGCCCCAACCCTGACTACGGCTTCAGCCTGGGAACCTCCAACGGCTCGGCCATCACCGAAGCCGACATGCGGCGGTCCATCGCCAACTTCCTTGCCGACAGCAACCCCGCGACCGGCTACCTCGGCTGACCACCGCGGTACCAAGCAAGCTCACTCACCCAGCACACCTCGGGCGACGTCACGGTCATGACGATGGCCACGCTGTCGCGGTCTTGTCGAAGAGCGCGTGTGATGTGCAGATCGACCCGCCGCGGACCGGCCGTGATTAGGGTGGCGCTTTGGACCAGCCCTCGGGAGAGACGATGCGACGACGCGCAGCAGTACTGATCACGACCGTGCTGCTCGCCACGGCAGCGTGTTCCTCGCTCCACGGGACCACTCCCGCACCTTCCCCCGCCGAGGTCGCGCCGGTGACGTCCAACGACCAGGCTCCGCACGTGAGCCCGCCGGACGGCGACACCGCTCTGCTGACGCAGGTGCACACCGGCTCGCACGTCTTCGAGCTGCCTGAGGGCATCGACTACTCCGTGCTGAGCGCGGGGGCCGACTGCGGTGAGGAGCAGACCGGTGGATCGGTGACCATCGGTCTCGGTGACGACCGGTTCGTCTGGCCCGCGCAGTCCAACGTGCCGTGCGGCGGCGTCGGCGGCGGCGCGCTCACCAGCTACCCGACCGAGCAGTTGCCAGGTACGCCAACCCGGCTGTACGTCCTGACCGGTGACGACGTGGAGTACGCCGTCGGGGTGTGGGGCAGCACCTCGCCTTCTTCGACCCCCTGATCCCGTCCTGCGGCATCAGCACCTCACGTCCCGTGGCCCTGGTCTGACGCTACGGGCCCTCCTTCCCTCGCGGCGCACAACGGATCGTCCTGTCACGACGGGCTGCACGTGACGTCCCGGTCGTCCCGCAGACCAGGACGTCGGTGACGAGGTGCGACAACCGATGCCGCTTACGGTGAAGCCATGAGCGGTGGACCGGCCTGCACCAGCAAGCTGACGCTGCATTACGGCCCCGACTCCCCGACCACCACCAGCCCTGGCCCTAGCGACATCACCGACGCTGACGACGAGCAGCTGCGCCAGCTCAAGCACCGGCTGGCCCATCCGGTCGTCACCTCCTTGGTGACCGACGCCGAGCTGGAGCACATCAGCGTCCACTGGGACCAGGACAGGTCCAGCGGCGAGACCTGGGTCCGAGTCCTGGCGTGCGGTGAGGTGTTCCAGGACTGGCTCACCTCCCCGACGTGGGGCGCCAGCGATGACGCCGCAACAGGGGCGGGCGGTGAGCTGCAGTCCATCGACGTGCAGCTGTGCGCAGCCCGCCTCGCCGACCACCTGCAGGACTGGATCGCTGAGAGCCGCTTCGGCTGGGGTCAGCAGCGCACCGCTCACTACACGCTGCCGGCGTAGCTTCCCGCGGTGCGCGCGGCGCACGGTCATCCTGCGTGGTGCGCGGTCGGCGGTTGCTGGCGACGTCGCGGTCTGCGCTCCTGCCGAAAGTCGGATGGTGCCGTGAGCGGAGAACCACCCGCCCTGCGCCTGCAGGTGTCAGCCGCTGACCTGCACCATCACCTCGGTGCCAGCAGCGCTGAGCACGGCCGGACCCGGCGCGACGTCATCGGGTAGTTCGACCTCCCAGCCGATGGCGTAGTGCTCGGCCTGACCGGCGGCGTCCGCCGTGCCCAGCGTCCACGACTCCTCTTCCTGCGTCAGGACCAGATCCACGTCCTTCATGGGGCTCTGCGAAGTCGTGATCGGCCCAGCGCAACCCGCTCCACCCGTGCCGGTGTCGTCGCAGCCCTCGTGGAACCACTGTCCGGACACCTGCAGGGGCTCACTAGCGGGGACGGGGACCGGCGCCGGGCTCTCCTGGGCGGTTGGCTCCGCCGCGGCGGGGTCGGAGCCGATCGCCAGTTGAGGGCCCACGCAGCTGGCCGCGGCAGACGTGGTGGGGAAGACCCCGGGGGCCATGCCCAACGTCAGGCAGACGAAGGCCAGTGCACCGGTAGCCGTAAGGGCCTGACGACGTCGCACGTCCATCAGACGCACTGCCCCAGCGATCCGCTCCGCACCAGGTGAAGTCCTCGCCACGCATCCGGTCGTCCCGCGTGGTGCGGTTTCGAGTGGCTACCGATGTCGCGCTCGTGCGGCAAAAGGCGCGCGATCACGTCAGCTCGCCCGACTACCGTGACGCGGGTGCCGACGTTGCTGACGCGCGCCATGACCGGTGAGGAAGCCCGCACCGTCGCCGCGTGGAGCTACCCAGCTCCCTTCGACCTCTACGACGTCGACCCCGACGACACCGCCCTGTTCACCGACCGCGACGACGCCGGTCACGGCTACTACCCCGCCTTGGACCAGCACGGGGCGGTCGTCGCCTTCTGCGTCCTGGGCCCCGAGGCACGCGTGCGCGGCCAGCACCCCCACGAGCACGGCCTCGACGTCGGCCTGGGCGTGCGCCCGGACCTGGTCAGCCGCGGTCTGGCCTCCGAGCTGCTGCCGCAGGTCGCCACCCTGGCTCGCGACCTCTTCGGGCCCGTCCAGCTGCGCACCGCCGTGGCCACCTTCAACGAACGCTCCCTGGCCCTGTGCCGCAAGGCCGGCTTCGTCGCCGTGCGTGACTTCACCGGCCCCGCCGGCCGGACCTTCCGCGAACTCGTCCGCCCCCTGGACCGGTGATCACCGACCGATGATGACCGAACCCGTGAAGAGCGCGCCTGCCGTGTCGATCCGGCCTGTGCAGGTCGAGCAGGAGTGGGACGTCCTGGCCTGGCTGTGGCAGTGCTTGCGCCACGACCTGGCCCCCACCGTCGGCGCCTTGCCCTACGCCGACGGGCGCTACCAGGTCCAGGACCTGCCCCGCGCACCTGGTGAGGATCACGTCGCGTACCTGGCCTGGCGGGCCCACCCCAGGACCGGTGAGCAGGCCCCCGTCGGTTTCGCCGTGGTGGACGGCCTCACCGGCCGGCGCCGCGGCCTGGCGGCGCTGTGGATCGCCCCCGTCGTCCGCCGTGAGGGGCTGGGACGTCACCTCGCCTTGGACGTCTTGGGCCGACACCACGGGCCGTGGTCGATCGCCTTCCAGCACGACAACCCCGGGGCCGGGCGCTTCTGGCGCACGGTGGCCGACCTCGCCTTCGGGTCCGGTGCGTGGGGTGAGCAGGAACGTCCTGTCCCGCATCGACCCGACGTACCACCTGACCACTGGCTGGAGTCGCGGTAGACGGTGGACATCACGGTCATCCCCCGATGGGGTCGTTCTCGTCAGCAGGCTCAAAGATCCAGGTGCAACCGCAATGCGTCGTCGAGGGCGTCCAACGCCTTGAACGACAACCGCCCCAACAGCTCCCCCGGCGGTCCGCTCGCCGGCCGCACGAGGGGCTTCCCGTCCGCCCGGTAGGCCGCGGCCTGCGCGGTCGAGCACCCCGAGGAGTGCCCCCAGAGCACCGTGGTCAGCCCACGGGGACGGTGTCCAGCGGCCGGCCGGCGGCGATGCGACCCAGCGCCGCCACGTCCACCTCGGCCAGCGACGCGACCCGGCTGCGGCCCGGCGCGGCCGGGATCGGCACCATGTGCGGACAGGCCAGCACGTGCGCCCCCGCGGCCTCCCCCGAGGCGACCCCCGTCGGGGAGTCCTCCACCACGACGCAGTCGCCCGGGTCCACCCCCAGCAGCTCGGCCGCCCGCAGGTACGGGTCCGGCGCCGGCTTGCCGCGCTCCACCTCGTCCCCGGCCACCACGACCGAGAAGGCACCCGGCAGCATCGCCGCGACCGTCCCCGCGAGGTTGCGGTACGACATGGTCACCAGCGCACACGGGACCCCCGCCTCGCCGAGCGCCCCCAGCAGGTCCAGCGCCCCCGGCCGCCACACGACCGCCGCGCGCACCTGGGCGATGACCGCCTCGACCAGCTCGTCCACGACGGCGCCCGCGTCCAGGACCACCCCCGTGCTGCGCTCGACGTGCTCGGCCAGGACCCGACCCGAGTCCGGCAGCGCGCTGCCCACCAGCGCCAGCGCCTGCTCGTGGCTCCACGCCGCCCCGTACCGGCCCAGCAGCGACGTCTCGGCCGCGATCCAGTGCGGCTCGGTGTCGACCAGCGTGCCGTCCATGTCCCACAGCACCGCCGCGGGCAGGGACTCGGGGGCGGTCACGGGGTCCGGGGCGTGTCCGGCGGGCGCTTCGTGGGGACTCATCAGCCCCGGAGTCTAGGGTTGAGCCGTGCCAGAGCAGCCTGCCGACCCCACGACGGACGACCTCGTCCTGCGCAACCCCGTCGTCATCGCGGCCTTCGAGGGCTGGAACGACGCCGGCGAGTCCGCCAGCCAGGCCGTCGCGCACCTGCACGACGTGTGGGACGCCACCGACGTCACGGAGTTCGACCCCGAGCTCTACCACGACTTCCAGGTCAACCGCCCGACCGTCCACTTCGACGACGACGGACGCCGCCGCCTCACCTGGCCCACGACCCGCATCTCCGCCGTGCAGCTGCCCGACGGCCCCCGCGACGTGATCCTCGTGCGCGGCATCGAACCCTCCATGCGCTGGCGCACCTACGCCCAGGAGCTCGTCGAGGTCGCCCGCACCCACCACGCCTCCCTCGTCCTGACCCTCGGCGCCCTCCTCGCCGACGTCCCGCACACCCGCCCCCTGCCCATCACCTCCAGCAGCGAGGACCCCGAGCTCGTCGAGAAGCTCGACATCGAACCCTCCCGCTACGAGGGCCCCACCGGCATCGTCGGCGTCGTCCAGGACGCCGTCACCGCCGCCGGCATCCCCTCGGTCTCCCTGTGGGCCGCCATCCCGCACTACGTCGGTCAACCGCCCTCCCCCAAGGGGACCCTCGCGCTGCTGCGCCGCATCGAGGAGCTCCTCGACCTGTCCATCCCCCTGGAGGAGCTGCCCGAGGACGCCCGCGCCTGGGAACGCGGCGTCGACGAGCTCGCCGCCGAGGACACCGAGATCGCCGAGTACGTCCAGCAGCTCGAGGAGGCCAAGGACACCGCCGAGCTGCCCGAGGCCTCCGGGGAGGCCATCGCCCGGGAGTTCGAGCGCTACCTGCGCCGGCGCGACGACCCGCCGCGCCGCGGCTGACCTGGCCGGGTGACACGGTCGGCCGACCACCCCGCACCGGGACGAAGATCACGGCAGACTGGTGGGGACCGGACCGTCCGGCCGAGGGGGACACCGTGAACGTCCAGACCGCCGTCAAGACCGGCTTCTCCAAGTACGTGACCTTCTCCGGGAGAGCACGGCGCTCGGAGTACTGGTACTGGACGCTCTTCTCGTTCCTGGCCGGTGCGGTCGCCAGCGTCCTGGACACCGTCGCCGGGACCACGACCAGCTCGGGGTCCGGGTTGTTCGGCGGCCTCGTCGGTCTGGCCCTGCTGCTGCCGGGCCTCGCGGTCACCTGGCGCCGCCTGCACGACATCGACAAGTCCGGTCTCTGGTTCCTGACGATCTTCATCCCCCTGGCTGGCATCGTCTTCCTGGTCCTCCTCATCGTCTGGGCCTGCAAGGACAGCCAGCCCGGTCCCAACCGCTTCGGCCCCAACCCCAAGGGGGTCGACGCCGGCTACGGCCGGTTCCCCGGGCAGCCCCCTCAGTTCGGCGGCCCGAACCAGTACGGCCAGCCCGGCCAGTCCTGAGCCGACAGCACCAGCCCGTGGGGGCGGTCACCACCACGCGACCGCCCCCGCGGCGTCCCCGGACCGGCCCGCGCCATGATGGTCCGACAGCAGTCCCCGATGTGCGCAACGACGTGCCGAACACCGAGGAGGAGCTCGTGTCCTGGCGGCTCGAAACACCGCGCGTCCTCGTCGTCGACCTCGACGGGTCCAAGGGCAGCGCCGTGCGCGCCCAGACCGGCTCGATGGTCGCCTACGAGGGCGAGGTCCAGTTCAAGAACGCCGGGATGGGCGGCGGAGGCGGCCTGCGCGCCGCCTTCAAGCAGCGCGTCACCGGCGAGTCCCTGTCCCTCATGGAGGTCACCGGCCGCGGCACCGTCCACTTCGCCGTCGCCGCCGGCTACGTCCTCGTCCTCGACCTCGCCGGCGACACCCTCAAGGCCGAGTCCGAGGGCCTGCTCTGCCTGCACGACAGCCTCAAGACCGACGTCACCTTCACCGGCCTGCAAGGCGCCTCCAGCGGCCAGGGCCTGTTCACCACCACCGTCACCGGTCACGGCCAGGTCGCGCTGCTCTCCCTCGGCGGGCCGCCCATCGCGCTGCGCGTCACCCCGCAGACCCCGCTCGTCGTCGACCCCGACGCCTACATCGGCGCCGTCGGGAACCTGTCCCAGTCCTTCGTCACCGACGTCTCCTGGCGCAACCTCATCGGCGAGAGCTCCGGCGAGGCGTTCTCCCTGCGGTTCGAGGGCCAGGGCGTCGTCTACATCCAGCCCGAGGAGCGGTGATGGGGTTCACCAAGGTCACCTCCAAGGTCGTCCTCGCCGAGGTCCGCCCCGGCGCCGAGGTCCTCGCCCGCCGCGGCGCGATGCTCGCCACCACCGGGCAGATCGCCTTCTCCCCCGTCGTCGGCGGTCCCGGTGGCGGCGCGTACGGCGGCGGCATCGCCTCGGCGCTCGCGCGCGGCGTGCAGGGCGAGGCGGTCCCGCTCATGGTCGCCGAGGGCGACGGCACGGTGCACTACGGCTTCCGCGGGCACCACGTCACCGTCGTCGACCTCGACGGCTCCCAGCCCATGTCGGTCGAGGCCGACCGGTTGCTCGCCCACGACGCGAACCTCTCCAGCTCGGTCGTCTTCCTCGGCCAGCAGGGCGGGTTGCGCGGCGCGGTGCGGGGGGCGGTGACGGGTCAAGGCCTGTTCACCACGCAGCTGTCCGGCCGCGGCACCGTCGCGGTCCTGTCCCACGGCGGCACCTTCGCCCTCCCGGTCGGCGGCAGCCGGCAGGTCGTCGTCGACCCGCAGGCGTACGTCGCCCACGTCGGGAACCTGCGCCTGGACGTGGCCACGGCGGTCTCCTGGCGCGACGCCGTGGGCCGCGGGTCCGGGGAAGGCGTGCAGCTCAAGGTGTCCGGCGAGGGCACCGTCTACGTCCAGGCGAGCGAGGAGAAGCTCTGATGGCCTCCACCAGCCCCCAGCCCCTCGACCCGCAGTCGCTGCCGGACCACGACAACCTCCCGGACAACCCGTACGCGTACTGCGTGCGGCTCACCGGTCCGCTGTTCATGCAGACCGGCCGGATGATCGCCTACTACCCCGCCGGCGGCGGGACGATCCGGTTCGAACCCCTGACGGCGACGTCGATGACCGCCATGGTCGCCTCCACGTTCTCCTCCCCCCTCTACAGCCGGGACTGGGTCGTCGCGAACGGCCAGGGCCACGTCCTGCTCGGCGACCGCGGGTACGACATCAACTCCTACGACCTCGACGACGGGAACCTCACCGTCCGCGCCGCGAACCTGCTGGCGTTCGACGCGAGCCTGGAGCTCAAGGAGTCGATCATCCCGGGGTTCCTCACCCTCATCGGGACGGGGAAGTTCCTCGCCAGCTCCTCCGGGCCGGTCATCTTCGTCGAGCCCCCGGTGCGGGTGGACCCGGAGGCGCTCGTCGGCTGGGCCGACTGCCCCGCCCCCTCCCAGCACTTCGACGCCGGCTGGATGGGGCACTTCCTCGGCGCCGCCCGGGGCGCGCTGTTCGGGACGCGGTCCGGGGAGGAGCGGCAGTACGACTTCACCGGTGCGGGGACGGTCCTGCTGCAGAGCTCGGAGCGCGTGCTGGAGGACCCGCAGGTCGTGCGCCGGCTCGAGGGCGAGGTGCACCAGCTGGGGCCCAACCAGTTGCGGCACCTGTCGGGCGTCATCCAGCAGCAGCTCTCGCAGCACCAGCAGTGAGCGTGGACCTGCACCGCGACGTGCTCACCACCCACCCGGTCTTCGACGGGCACAACGACCTGGCGTGGGAAGTGCGCGAACGGTTCGGCTCCGACCCCGTCGCGGCGGGGTTGCTGGACCAGCCGACCCTGCACACCGACGTCCCCCGGCTGCGCGCCGGGGGCGTCGGGGCGCAGTTCTGGTCGGTCTACGTGCCCTCGGACCTGGACCCGGCCGCGGCGACGGTCGCCGTGCTGGAACAGGTCGACGTCGTGCGCCGCGTCGTGCGGGCCCAGCCCGACGTCTTCGCGTGGACGCCCACCGCGACGGGCGTGCGGGAGGCGGTGGCCGCGGGCCGCATCGCCTCCCTCGTCGGGGCCGAGGGCGGGCACTCCATCGCCGGCTCGCTCGCTGTCCTGCGGGAACTGCGCCGCGCGGGCCTGGCGTACGTGACGCTGACCCACAACGACAACACCCCGTGGGCGGCCTCGGCGACCGGGGAACCCGTCGACCACGGGCTGACGGGGTTCGGCCGCGACGTCGTCCGGGAGATGAACCGGACCGGCGTCCTCGTCGACCTCTCCCACGTCCACGAACGCACCATGCACGACGCCCTCGACACCACGACGCGGCCCGTGCTGTTCTCGCACTCCTCCTGCCGGACGGTCACCGACCACCCGCGCAACGTGCCGGACGGCGTGCTGGAACGCCTGCCGGACAACGGGGGCGTGCTCATGGTGACCTTCGTCCCGGCGTTCGTGTCGGCACCCGGCACCGACCGGGCGACCCTCCACGACGTCGTCCGCCACCTCGAGCACGCGCGCGAGGTCGTCGGGATCGAGCACGTCGGCCTCGGCGGCGACTACGACGGCACCGACGCGTTCCCCGACGGGCTGGCCGACGTGTCCTGCTACCCGGCCCTGCTGCAGGCCCTGGCCGACCGGGGCTGGTCGGCCGCGGACCTGCGGGCCCTCACCTGCGGCAACGCCCTGCGCGTCCTGGAGGAGGCGCAGGACGGCACGTCGGTGGACTAGCGGGCGAGTTCCACCCCGAGCAGCGCCGCCACCAGGTCGCGCACCAGCCCGGGCGCGGCCTCGTCGGTGCCCTCCCCCGACGCGACCCACGCGTCGACGGCCGCGACCGCCCCGGGGGCGTCGAGGTCGTCGGCCAGCCGTTCCCGCACCGTCGCCAGCAGGTCCTCGGCCGGCGGACCGGCGGGGCGGTCGACGGCGGCGCTCCACGCCGCGAACCGCTCCCGCGCCGCGGCCAGGACCTCCTCGGTCCACTCCCACTCGCTGCGCCAGTGGTGGGCGACGAGCGCGAGCCGGACGGCGCCGGGTTCGACCCCGGCCGCGCGCAGCTTGGAGACGAGGACGAGGTTGCCCTTGGACTTGCTCATCTTCTCGCCGTCGAACGCGACCATCCCCGAGTGCGCGTAGGCCCGGGCGAACGGACGCGACCCCGGACGCAGCAGGTGCGCGTGGGAAGCCCCCATCTCGTGGTGCGGGAACACCAGGTCCGACCCGCCGGCCTGCACGTCGATGGGCATCCCCAGGTGCTGCAACGCGATCGCCGTGCACTCCACGTGCCAGCCCGGGCGTCCCCGTCCGAGGTCCCCGGCGTCCCACGCGGGTTCCCCCGCGCGCTCCACCCGCCACAGCAGCGGGTCCAGCGGGTCCCGCTTGCCCGGCCGCTGCGGATCGCCGCCGCGCTCGGCGGACAGGTCCAGCATCGTGTCGCGGTCGGCGCCGCTGACCTCGCCGAACGCCTCGTCGGCGGCGACGGGGAAGTACACGTCTCCGTCCGGTTCCCCGTCGACACCCGGGACGCGGTACGCCGCACCGGCGGCGAGCAGGTCCCGCACGGCGGTGGAGACGAGGTCGACGGCTTCCACGACGCCGAGGTACTCCTGCGGCGGGACGACCGACAACGCCTCCATGTCGGCGCGGAACAGGTCGATCTGCGAGGCGGCGAGGTCGCGCCAGTCGACACCCGTGGCGGTGGCGCGCTCCAGCAGCGGGTCGTCGACGTCGGTGACGTTCTGCACGTAGCGGACGTCGAGCCCCGCGTCGCGCCACGCGCGCCCCAGCAGGTCGAAGGCGACGTAGGTGTTCGCGTGACCCAGGTGCGTCGCGTCGTAGGGGGTGATGCCGCAGACGTAGAGCGTCGCGGTGCCCCCTTCCGGACCGACCGGCACGACCTTCCCGGTCGAGGTGTCGTGGAGGTGGACGCGGGGACCCCGACCGGGCAGGGACGGGACGGCGGGGACGGGCCAGGAACGCACGGGCCGAACCTACCTGGCGCCGGTCAGAACGGCGGCCACGGGATGGTGCGCTGCCCGCGCGGCCTCGGCATCCGGTCGGCCGCCAGGAGCCGCTCGGTCCGCTCCAGCGTCGCGACGACCTCCTCGACGAACAACAGCTCCCCCAGCACGTCCCCGAGGGTTCCGTCGAGGTCGCCCACGAGGACGCTCAGGACCTCGCGCTCCTCGGCCAGCAGCCGCGTGCCCCCGAACCCCCACAGGACCGTCCGCAGCTTCGGCTCCTCGTGGAAGGTCAGGCCGTGGTCCACGCCGTGGACGGCACCGGACCAGCCGGGCAGGACGTGACCGCCCTTGCGGTCGGCGTTGTTCAGGACGACGTCCAGGACGGCCATCCGCCGCAACCGCAGGTCGTCGGCGTGGACGAGGGACACGGGCCGGCCCGCCCCGTCCTCGGCCTCCAGCACGGTCAGCCAGCCGGGGTCGACCCGTCGCGGCGGGAGGATGTCGACGAGCCCGGCCCCCGGCGAGGGCAGCACCACCTCGGCGGCGTCAGCGGGGTCGGCCCCGTCCTGCTGCAACCACAGCTGGACCGATCCCGGGCCCAGCGGCCCGTCCCGGAACACCGTGGGCGGCACCACGTCCCACCCCGTCGCCGCCGAGACCGCGTAGGACGCGACCTCCCGGCGGGCCAGGGTGTCGTCGGGGAAGTCCCACAGCGGACGTTCCCCTGAGACGGGCTTGTAGACGCACGCCAGGGGACCTTCGTCCGTGGTGGCCGTCGCGTAGAGCGTCGCGTTCGACGCGTCGGCGAGGCGGCCGTGGATCTCCAGCTCCCCCGAGGCGAGCCGGACGAGCGCCTCCTGCTCGTCCACCCCGGCGAACGTCGCGCTCAGCGCCGGTACCCGTTCGCGCGCGGGCAGACGTGACCGGCCGGGTCCAGCGGACCGGCGCAGAACGGGCACGGCGGACGGCCCGCGGCCACGAGGGCCAGGGCCCGGGCGGCGAACGCACGAGCGGCGGCCCCGTCGAGGGAGACGCGCAGGAGGTTCTGGTCCGGCCCCGGTTCGGGTTGCTCGGGGTCGACGTCGGACTCGCTGACCTCGAAGCACTCGATGACGACGACGTCGCGCTCACCGTCCCAGGCCAGGCTCATCGTGCCGACGCGGAAGTCCTCCTCGATGGGCAGGTCCAGGGGCGCGGTGTCCTCGCTGCCGGTGGGCGGTATGGCCGGCACCGGTGCGGCACCCCCGGAGCGGCGGACGATCTCGTCGAGCAGTTCCCCGACGCGTTCGGCGAGGGCGGAGACCTGCGTCTTCTCCAGCGCCACGGACGTCAACCGCCCCCCGGCCCGCGCCTGCAGGAAGAAGGTGCGCTGCCCCGGTTGACCGACGGTGCCCGCCACGAAGCGTTCGGGCGGGTCGTACTCGTGCACGGGCATGGTGGCGACCCTACGCCGAGCCCGTGCTGCCGCCGACGACCGCGTCGCTGCTGGCCGCCCGGCGCGTCGAGCGGCGCTTCTTCCTCGCCGGCGCGAACCCGGCGAGGTCGCCACCGGAGTCGTTCATCCGCAACACGAAGGGCCGCAGGGGTGCGTAGCGCACGACCGACACCGAGCACGGGTCGACGGACAGGCGCTGGAAGAGGTCCAGGTGCATGCCGAGGGCGTCGGCCAGCACCGCCTTGATGACGTCACCGTGGCTGACGGCCACCCACACCGCGTCGTCCCCGTGCTCGGCCGCCACCCGGGCGTCGTGCTCGCGCACCGCTTCCAGGGCCCGGTGCTGCATGGTCGCCAGCCCCTCCCCGCCCTCGCCGGGGAAGACCGCCGCCGAGGGGTGGGACTGCACGGTCCGCCACAGCGGTTCCTTGGC
>NZ_JBGGTQ010000004.1:300000-500340 GCF_041320705.1 Kineococcus mangrovi | reverse complement strand
GCCGGCCACGATCTCGGGGTTGGTGAAGGAGAAGCGGATCTTGGACGGGCGCAACGCGCTGGACCCGGGACGGTGGCGCGCGGCGGGCTGGACCTACCGGGCCCTGGGCCGCCCCCGCGCCTGACCCACCCCCCGCGACCCCGCGCGACCCGGCGCGGAGAACGCCCTTCCCGCCCCGCCGAGACGCCCGGCAGGGGCGGGAAGTGTGTCGTCTGCGTGTGGAGGGCCTGGAGGCGGGCGGCGGCGGCCGTACGGTGGATCGCATGCCGGCCGAGCCCCCAGAGCGAGACGTCCCCGACCCGTCCGGCGCCGGGGGCGGGACGGACTCGGCCGAGCAGGCCCAGCGGTGGCACTCCACCACCTACGGCCGGGCACGGCGCCCGGCGGCCGGACGTCCCGCCGCGCAGACCCCCGGGCGTGAGCACCGCCTGGCCGAGCTGCAGCGCCCCACGGACCGCGCCACGGACCGTCCCGCCGAGCCCGCGCCCCGCGACCACGCCCCGCGACCGGACCGTCCCCGTCGCCGCCCCCGCGTGCGGCGCCGTCGCGTCCTGGCCGTCCTCGCCGTCCTCGCGGTGCTGGCCGTCACCTACCCCGTCGCGCTGGCGTGGCGCGGGTGGTCCTCGGTCGACCAGATCGCGGCGGCCTCCCCCGGGGACCGGCCGGCGGCGACCCCCGGCACGACGTACCTCATCGTCGGGTCCGACTCCCGCGACGGCCTGACCCCGGAGCAGATCGCGCAGTACTCCGCGGGCGGGACCGACATCTCCGGTCAGCGGACGGACACGATCATGCTGCTGCACGTGCCCGACTCCGGGGGGCCGGCGGCGCTCATCAGCGTCCCGCGCGACTCCTACGTCCCGATCCCGGGCCACGACCGGAACAAGATCAACGCGGCCTTCGCGATGGGTGGCGCGCCGTTGCTCACGCAGACGGTGGAGGAGGTCTCGGGGCTGCGGATCGACCACTACGTCGAGACCGGGTTCGGCGGGTTCGCGCAGATCGTCGACGCCGTCGGCGGGGTCACGATGTGCCCGGCCACCGCGGTCGACGACGTGCGGGCCGGGCTGGACATCCCGGCCGGGTGCCAGTCGATGGACGGCACGACGGCCCTGGGGTACGCCCGCTACCGCTACACCGACAACCAGGGCGACTTCGGTCGCGTGCAGCGCCAGCGCGAACTCCTCGGCGCGATCGTGTCGAAGGCCGCGAGCCCGGCGACCCTGCTGAACCCGTTCCGGGCCTTCCCCCTCGCCACCGCCGGCGGGAACGCCGTGACGGTCGACGAGGGCGCCTCGATCACCGATCTCGCGGGTTTCCTGCGCGGGATGCGCGCGGCGACCGGGGCCGACGGGATCTCCATGACGGTGCCCGTCTCGGACCCGAACTACCGCACCGGGCACGGCATCGCGGTGAAGTGGGACACCGAGAAGGCGTTGGCCATGTTCGCCGACCTCAAGGCCGACGACACCGAGGCGTTGCGCTCCCTCACCTCCTGACGCGGAACGCCCCGCCGGCCCGGGGCCGACGGGGCGTCCTGCTGCGCTCGTGCGGGTCAGAACCCGGTGACCGCGGTCAGCGCGTTCACGATCCCCTCACCGTAGAACCCGTTGTCGTCGCCCGGTCCGGCGCAGGTGGCCGACGAGGTGACCGGCCCGTCGGAGGTGACGCGGCGGTAGGTGAACTCCGCCGGCACCGGGCACGGGGTGTCGGTCGCCGAGCCCAGCAGGATCGCCTCGGTGACCTTCGGGTCGAGGGTCAGCGTGCCGGGGTGCGCCTCGTCCCGCTTGCCGTACTCGCTGACGACGAGCGCCGCTACGCCGGCGGCGTGCGGGGCGGCCATCGAGGTGCCCTGCAGGTACTGGTAGTAGGCGTCCTGGCCGTCCTTCGTCTTCTGCCGCACGACGAACGGGGTGGTGGGCTCGCCGTTCGCGTCGATCGTGCCCTCGGCCTTCGCGACGTTGGCCGGGTAGGCCGCGAGGATCATCCCGGCGGGCGAGACGCGGTCGTTGGCGGTGTCGTAGGCGTCGCCGCCGGGGGCGGAGACGTCGGACTGCTCGGTCCCGAAGTTGGAGTAGTACGCCTTGCGACCGGACGGGCCGGTCGAGTTCACCGTGACGACGCCGTCGTTCTCGGCCGGCACGTTGAGGCACGTCGAGTTGTCGATGGTGCGGTCGCGGGCCTGGGTCGGGTTGCCGTCGGCGTCGACCGGGTAGTCGGGGCTGGTGATGTCGACGCCGGGGTTCCCGAGGTCGGTGGCCTCGTTGCCGCTGGCCGAGACCGGCAGCACGCCCTTGCTGCGGGCGTAGTCGATCGCGCGCTGGACGGCGGCGACGATGACGCGCTGCTGCTGCTGCTCCTCCGGGGAGTCGGCGGGGTTCGCCTGGCAGTTGTAGAGCCACGGGTCGACGTAGAAGCTCATGTTGACGACGTCGACGCCGGAGTCGCCCGCGAACGTCAGCGCGTCGAGGGTGGGCTGCAGGAAGAAGTACCCGGAGTCCTGGCCGGCGCGCAGGTTCACGAGGTTCACGTTCGGTGCGACACCGGCGATGCCGACGCCGTTGACGGGCGCGCCGATGGTGCTGGCGACGTGGGTGCCGTGCCCGTCGTCGTCGACGTCGACGGGGTCGACGCAGGACGCGACCTCGCAGGGGCCGTCGATGTCGGGCAGGTCGGTGACGAAGTTCCGGCTGCCCGCGGCGTCGAAGTTGGGGGCGATGTCGGGGTGGGTCCCGTCGACACCGGTGTCGATGATGCCGACGGTGACCTTCTTGCTGCCGGGCTGGACCCGGTAGGAACCGTCCGGCGTGGCGCCGATGGCGCGCATGTCCCACTGCAGCGGCGCGAGAGGTTCGGCGCCCTTCGCCCTGGCGGCCAAGGACTTCAGGGACGCCCGGCCCGCCAGGGTGGCGCGTTCGGCGTCCGACAGCTTCTCCACGGCGTCCACGTCGGAGACGGCGTCGGCCGGGGCCTGGCCGATGCTGCGGTCCGCGGCGGCGCCGACGAGACCGCCGGCGGCGTCGGCCTTGGCGGAGAAGTCGGCGGCAGAGCTCTCGACGAGCGCGTACCCGACCTCCGCGTTGCTCGACAGGACCGTCCCGCCCGCCTGGGCGATGGCGGCGCGGGCCATGACGTCGCTCGTGCCGGCGTCGTAGAGGACGACGTAGCGGGTGGTGCCCTGCTGCGCGGTGGCCGCGCCCTGCTGGGTGCGGGTGGTGGTCCCGGTGGTGGAACCGGAACTGGTGCCGGCGGACGCGGACTGCGTCACCGCCAGCGTCGTCGCGAGCAGCGCGGTGCTCATCGCGGCCGACAGGACGATCTTGCGCACGGGGCCTCCCTGCCTCAAAAGGATCAACGCCGCAGAGTGTGCTGCACAGACTGCACACAGACAACCCTTGACCTTGGACACTCCGCCCTGGTAGTTGCCTCTGCGAGTCACCGTCGGGCGAGGTTGAGCAGCACGTCGAGCAACCGCCGTCCGTCCATCCGCAACCCGTCGTGCTGGTACTCGTTCGTCACGAACGTCCGGGCCCCGCGGATCGCCCGCGCGGTGGCGGCGGAGAACTCGTACGGGACGAACATGTCGTCGACGTAGACCGCCGCGGCCACGGGCACGGTGTTCTGCGCCAGGACGTCGGCGTCGTACAGCGGCGGCAGGGTGGCGTCCGCGGCGAGCAGGTGGGCGGCCTCGCGCAGCGGGACCAGGGCGGGGTCCTCCTCGAACTGCCAGGGGTAGACGTGCTCGCCGGTGAAGCAGAACCCCGGCGCGTCGAGGGCGAACTCGGGGAACTCCCCGCGGACCCGCTCGGCGGACCAGCCCGTCGCCGCCCCCTGCGCGTAGATGCTCTCGTGGACGAGGGCGTACAGCGGGTGCGGGGCGAACGACAGGCGCCGACCCACCTCGAGCAGGAACCGCTCACGCAGCCGGGTCCGGCCCCGGACGGTGGTGAACGGGTCCTCGAGGGCGAAGTGCAGCGCGTCGAAACCCGAGACCGTCCCCAGCGCGATCCCGAGGGTGCGGAACCGCCGGCCCGACAACCGCTCCCCCGTCGGCAGGTTCTCCTCGGTGGCCTCCAGGTGGTCGGCGACCCGGCGCGCCACCGCGAGGTCGCGGGGGTAGCGGGCGAAGAACTCGGCGTTGCGGCGGGCGGTCTGCGCGTACGTGCGCCGGTAGACGTCGTCGGCCGTGGTGTCGATCCCGGGCAACCCGGCGGTGATGAACACCTCGCGCAACCCCTGCGGGGCCCGGGAGAGGTACGTCGTGAGGCAGAACCCGCCGTAGCTCTGCCCCAGCGCGGCCCAGGTGTCCCCGCCGAGGGCGGCCCGCAGCAGTTCGGCGTCGTCGACGATGGAGTCGGCCCGCACGCACCGCAGCAGCGCGGCCTGCTCGGCGGGGGTCCCGGTGAGGGACTGCCGGTCCAGCGGGGTCGACCGGCCCGTCCCGCGCTGGTCCAGCAGGACGACCCGGAACTCCTCCAGCGCGCGGTCCAGCCAGCCGCCGACCACGTCGGGCCGGGGCGAGGGGTTCCCCGGCCCGCCCTGGAAGAACACCAGCCGCGGGGCGTCGCACCGACCGTCGCGGACGTACTCGCGCGCGAAGACCTCCAGCGTCCCGGGCAGGTTCCCGGAGTGGTCGACCGGGACGGTGAGGACGTGCTCGTGGACGTCGTGGCCGTCGACGCGGTGGGACTCGGTGACCAGGGGGCCGTCGGTGCGGGCGCTCACGGCGGCGACGCTACCGGGGCCTCGTCCACACCCGGCGCGAACCCCGTGGACGGTGCGCCCGGCGCCGCCTACGGTCGGGGACGTGAAGATCGCCGAAGCGCTCACCGAGCGCGCCGACGCCCAGCGCCGGGTCGAGCAGCTGCGCAGCCGCATCGCGGCGAACGCGCGCTACCAGGAGGGCGAGGAACCCGCCGAGGACGCCGCCGCCCTGCTCGTCGAGGTCGGCGAGGTGCTGTCCCGGCTGCGCACCCTCATCGCGCAGGTCAACCGCACGAACGCGCGGATCGACCTCGGCCCGGACGGCACGATGACCGACGCCCTCGCCACCCGCGACGTCCTGCGGCTGCAGCACGCCGTGCTGACGTCGGCGGCCGACGCGGCGGCGGGCCAGGGCGCGCGGCACCTGCGCAGCGAGCTGCGGCACCTGTCGGCCCTGCCCGTGGCCGACCTGCGCCGGCAGGCCGACGAGGTGGCGCGCACGCTGCGCACCCTCGACGGCCGGATCCAGCAGGCGAACTGGACCCACGACCTGCTGGACAGAGCGGAGGAGGAGTGAGGGGCGACGGCAGTCGGTAACCGGACGGGAGCGGACACGACCCGCACGTGGCCGGCGGGCACATCGGCCACCCGCTGGAGGTGGAGGGCAGCCTGGAGTTCGAGTCTCCGCGCACCGAGCAGCCCCGCACCGCGCACCATCCACGGTGCACCCAGCACGCAGCACCACCGTGTGTCGGTCCGTCCGGTGAGGGTGGGTCAGGGGACCCGCCGCCCCTCACGTCCCGGGCTCGCGCCCGCGCGGCGCGTCAGCCCCCGAAGCCGACGCCCCCGCGCCGGGTGCGGGCCCGGAGCTTCTCGCCCTTGTCGTGGGCGGTCTGCCGCAGCCCGTCCTGGAACTCGACCATCCGCGCGCGCAGGTCGGCGTCGGTGGCGGCGAGGACGCGCACGGCGAGCAGCCCGGCGTTGCGGGCCCCGCCGATCGAGACCGTCGCCACGGGCACCCCGGCCGGCATCTGGACGATCGACAGCAGCGAGTCCATGCCGTCGAGGTGGCGCAGCGGCACCGGGACGCCGATGACGGGCAGCGGGGTCACGCTGGCCAGCATCCCGGGCAGGTGCGCGGCACCACCGGCGCCGGCGACGACGACCTGCAGACCGCGCTCGGCGGCCGAGGCGCCCCACGCGACCATGTCGTGCGGCATCCGGTGCGCCGAGACGACGTCGGCCTCGTACCCGACGCCGAACTCCTCCAGTGCCTTCGCGGCCTCCTCCATGACGGGCCAGTCGGAGTCGGACCCCATGACCAGGCCCACGCGCACGTCACTCATCGATCTCCCCCGCGGTGAAGGCCGCCGCGTGCCGGGCACGCGCGCGGACGGTGTCCAGGTCGTCGCCGTAGACGGTGACGTGCCCGAGCTTGCGGCCGGGCCGCTGCTCCTTGCCGTACAGGTGCACCTTGACGCCCGGGTCGTGCGCCATGACGTGCAGGTAGGACCGGTACAGGTCCTCGTGGCGCGCCTCGATCGCCTTCGGTCCGAGCACGTTGACCATCACCGTCCACGGTGCGCGCGGGGCCGTCGAGCCCAGCGGCAGGTCCAGCACGGCCCGCAGGTGGTTCTCGAACTGGCTCGTCACGGCGCCGTCGATGCTCCAGTGCCCGGAGTTGTGCGGGCGCATCGCCAGCTCGTTGACCACGAACGTGCGCCGGCTCACCCCCTGGAC
Organism: Kineococcus mangrovi; assembly: GCF_041320705.1. Classification (NCBI taxonomy): domain Bacteria; kingdom Bacillati; phylum Actinomycetota; class Actinomycetes; order Kineosporiales; family Kineosporiaceae; genus Kineococcus; species Kineococcus mangrovi. The sequence continues at coordinate 493,896 of NZ_JBGGTQ010000004.1, read as the reverse complement.
GACGCGTTCGACCTCGAAGACCTCCACGGCCAGCACCCCCGTGACGCCCAGGCCGCCGGCGATGCGCAGCGCGACGTCGGTCAGCTCCGCGGCCAGGTCGGGGTCCAGGTCCGGTGCGGGGGCGGTGACCTCGTGGCAGACCCCGTCGCGCTGCACGGTCTCCACCACCGGCCACGCCGCGGCCTGGCCCGAGGGGCTGCGGGCGACGAGGGCCGCCAGCTCGCGGGTGAAGGGCACGTGCTCCTCTGCGAGCAGCCCACCGCGGTCGGCCCAGTCGGCGAACCAGGCGCCGGCGGTGGCCCACCCGGCGTCGTCGGGGCCGTCGAGCACGAGCACGCCCTTGCCGTCGTAGCCCCCGCGCGGGGTCTTCAGGACGACGGGCCAGCCCGCCTCGGTGGCGAACGCCTCGACCGCGGCCCGGTCGGCCACCCGCGCCCACGCGGGGCAGGGGACGCCGAGCGCGGTGAGGCGCTCGCGCATGACGACCTTGTCCTGGGCGTGCACCAGCGCGTCGGCACCCGGCTGCACGCTCGTCACCTCGGCCATGGCGCGCAGCCCCGCACCGGGCACGTGCTCGTGGTCGAAGGTGACGGCGTCGCACTCGGAGGCGAACGCCACGAGGGCCTCGAGGTCGTCGGCCGCACCGATCGGGGCGGGCGTGACGACCTGCGCCGCCGCGACGTCGGGGCCCTCGGCCAGGACGCGCAGCCGCAGGCCGAGGGCCGTGGCGGCCGGCTGCATCATGCGGGCGAGCTGACCGCCGCCGACGACGCCGACGACGGGGAACCCCCCGGGGCGCGCGTAGGGGGCCGGGTCCGGCCGATCGGCCTGGGCGGACGAAGCGGGCGACGAGGCGGTCACGGGGTCCGAGGGTAGTGGGCGCGGCCGGTGGCTCAGATCATCACCCGTTCGGCCGATGGACCCCGAGATGCCCGTCCGCGCGGCGTGGGTCACCCTTGACCCGGCACGCCGTGGGACCGCGGCGCGCACCCATGGAGGGGGAGCTCTTTGATCACCGTGATCGCCTGCGTGGCGTTCGTCGCCGTCGGCATCGTCGGAGCCATGAAGATGGAGGACCACCTGGACCCCCGGAGCGCGCGCCGCGAGACACGCGTCCCGGCGGACCGTTGACCTGGAGCCGATTCCCAGCCTGACCCGTCAGACTGCGTGACCCCGGGACCGATCGGGAACCGGACGGCCACCGGCTGAGGGGATGCGCGTTGAGCAGGGCGTTGAGCGGGGAGCAGCAGGACGAGCGGGGTCTCGTGCGCCGGTTGCGCGACACCTACGAGGTCCTGGTCCGCGAGGCCGCCAAGTTCGGCATCGTCGGCGCCGTGGCCTTCGTCACGGACTTCGGCATCTTCAACCTGTTGCGCTACGCGGGGCCGGACGGCGTGGGAGTCCTGCACCACAAACCGCTGACGGCGAACGTCATCTCCGTGGTGACGAGCATCGTCGTGGCGTGGCTGGGCAACCGGTACTGGACGTTCCGACACCGCCGGCGCGCGTCGGCCCCGCGTGAGCTGCTGCTGTTCTTCGTCATGAACGGCGTCGGCCTGCTCATCTCGCTGGCCTGCCTGGGCTTCACCTACTACGTGCTGGACCTGCGCGGCCCACTGGCCTCGAACGTCTCCGCCAAGGTCGTCGGGGTCGGGCTGGGCACCCTGTTCCGCTGGTGGGCCTACCGCCGCTTCGTCTTCGTGGCGGAGCTGCGCGCCGAGGGCTGGGAGGACCCGTCCGCCGACTCGTCAGCGCCGCCGCAGGTGGACGACGTCCCCCGCAGCCAGGCTCGTCCGGGCGCCGCCTGAACCCCGCACCACGAGCCGGCCGTCGTCGTCGACGTCGACCGCCTCCCCCTCGAGCGTCGTCCCGTCGGGCAGGTGCGCCCGCACCGCCACCCCGAGCGTCGCGCTGACGGCGCGGTAGTCCGGCAGCGGGGACTCCCCCAGCGCCCACGCGTCGACGCGCCGGCGCAACGCGCGCAGGTACCGGCGCAGCACGGTGTCGCGGTCGCTCGTGCCGGCCCCGGCGAGCGCGAGCGAGGTGGCCGACCCGACGGGCAGCTCGTCGGCGCGCAGCGAGACGTTGACCCCCGCCCCGAGCACGACGCGGTCCCCGCGCGCCTCGGCGAGGATCCCGCAGACCTTCCCGGGCCGGCCGGGTCCGGTGACGAGGACGTCGTTGGGCCACTTCAGCCCGGCCTCGACGCCGAGGTCGCGCACCGCGTCGAGGACCGCCAGACCCGTCACGAGCGGCAGCAGGGCCCACCGGTCGGGCGGGACCGCGGGCCGCAGCAGCACCGAGACCGCGAGCGCCGACCGCGGTGGCGCGCTCCAGGTCCGGCCCAGCCTGCCCCGGCCGGCGTCCTGGTGGTCGGCGACGAGGACCGCGCCGTCGGGGGCGGTCTCGTCGGCGATGAGGTCCGCGTTGGTCGACCCGGTGCTCGCCACGACGTCCAGCCGCGTCCAGGCCCCCGGTCCGACGAGCGCCCTGCGCACGGCGGCGGCCCGCAGGGGCGGGCGGTCCAGGTCGCTCCACGTGGGCTCCACCCGGTCATCCTGCCGGGTCGGACGCCTCGTGGTGGTCGGACGCCGTCGTGGTGGGAGGGCCCCGACGCTCCGACGGGTCGTCCCGCGCGGTGATCACTAGGCTCGCGGCGTGAGCGAGCAGCGGCCGGCGACGGCCATCGACGCCGTGGCCGAGCGACACCTCGAGACGGTGCTGCGCCTGCAGCCGACCCTCGCGCTGGGTCTGGGCGTGCCCGACGCGGCGCCCGGCCTCGGCGACCGGTCCCCCGCGGGGCTGGCCGAGGTGGCGGCGGCGGACCGGGCGACGCTCGCCGCGCTCGAGGAGGCCGAGCGGTCCGGCCCCGTCGACGACGTCGACCGGGTGACGCTCGCCGCGATGCGCGACCGCCTCGGTCTGGAGGTCGCGCTCGGGGAGGCCGGGGAGCTGCTGGGCGACCTCAACGTCATCGCCTCCCCCGTGCAGGACCTGCGGATGGTCTTCGACCTGCTGCCGGCGCAGACGGAGGCGGACTGGCAGGTCGTCGGCGAACGCCTCGCGGCCGTCCCCGCCGCCGTGGCCGGGTACGTCGAGAGCCTGCGGGCCGCGGCGGCGGCCGGTCGGGTGGCGGCGGTCCGCCAGGTGCGGGCGTGCGCGGCCGAGGCGGCCTCGTACGCGGCGCCGGGCGGGTTCTTCGCGACGTTCGCGGCCGGTCGCGGCGAGGACGTCGAACGCGCGGGTGCCACCGCGGCCCGGGCCTACGGCGAGCTGGCGCGGTTCCTCACCGACGACCTGCTCCCGCGGGCCCCCGAGACCGACGCCGTGGGCCGGGACCGGTACGCGCTGTGGTCGCGGTGGTTCGTCGGCGCGCGCATCGACCTCGACGAGACGTACGCGTGGGGCCTGGAGGAGGTCGCGCGGTTGCGCGCCGAGATGGCCGACGTGGCGCGGCAGGTCTGCGGTTCCGGGGACGTGGAGGCGGCCGCCGCGGTCCTGGACGCCGAACCGTCCGCCGTCGTCGAGGGCGCGCAGAACTTCCGCGCGTGGATGCAGGACCGCTCCGACGAGACCGTCGAGGCGTTGCAGGGCGAGCACTTCGACATCCCCGAGCAGATCCGCCGGCTGGAGTGCCGGATCGCGCCGACCACGAGCGGGGGCATCTACTACACCGGCCCCAGCGAGGACTTCTCCCGCCCGGGGCGCATGTGGTGGGCCGTCCCGGCCGGCCAGACGCGGTTCTCGACGTGGCGGGAGGCCACGACCGTCCACCACGAGGGCGTCCCGGGCCACCACCTGCAGATCGGGCAGACCGCCGTGCGCGGCGAGGTGCTCAACCGCTGGCGCCGGCAGGGCTGCTGGATCTCCGGGCACGGCGAGGGGTGGGCCCTGTACGCCGAGCGGCTCATGCAGGACCTGGGCTTCCTGCGCGGGCCCGGTGAGGTGCTCGGGATGCTCGACGCGCAGCTGCTGCGCGCCGGTCGCGTCGTCATCGACATCGGGGTCCACTGCGCCCTGCCCGCCCCCGCCGAGGTCGGCGGGGGCGCCTGGACGTACGAGAAGGCGTGGGCCTACCTGCGGTCGGTGTCCGGCAACCACCCCGACGTGCTGCGCTTCGAGCTCGACCGCTACCTCGGCTGGGCCGGGCAGGCACCGAGCTACAAGGTGGGCGAGCGGTTGTGGACGGCGCTGCGCGACGACGTCGCGGTGGCCCAGGGCGCGTCGTTCGACCTCCGGGGCTTCCACCGCCGGGCCCTGGACGTCGGCTCCGTCGGCCTCGACGTGCTCCGCGCCGCGCTCCTGACCTGACCCCGCACCTGCCGCCGCTCGCGTCGTCGCACCGCGCGGTGGCGACGGCGTCAGGGGCGGGGGAGGCGGGCGGACGTGGAACCATGCCGCCGTGACGTCGCTGCTCCTCGCCTCCGCCTCCCCCGCCCGCCTGGCCACCCTGCGCGCGGCCGGGCTCGACCCCGCCGTCCTCGTCTCCGGCGTCGACGAGCCCGCCGTCGTCGAGCGCTACGGCGTCACCGAGGCCGAGGACGTCTGCCTCGTGCTGGCCAAGGCGAAGGCCGAGGACGTCGCGGCGGACGAGGACCGGCCCGAGGACGTCCTCGTCCTGGGCTGCGACTCGGTCCTGGCCGTCGACCTCGGGGAGGGCGTGGAGGTCCTCGGCAAACCCGCCGACGCCGCCGACGCCGTCCGGCGCTGGAAGGCGATGCGGGGCAGGAGCGGGGTCCTGCACACCGGGCACTGGCTCATCGACGACCGCGAGGACGGTTCGGGCGCCACGATCGGGGGCGTCGCGAGCGTGACGGTCCACTTCGCCGACGTCACCGACGCCGAGGTCGAGGCCTACGTCGCCACCGGCGAACCGCTGCAGGTGGCGGGGGCGTTCACGGTCGACGGGCTCGGCGGGGCGTTCGTGCGCGGGATCGAGGGCGACCACCACGCCGTGGTCGGCGTCTCGCTGCCGCTGCTGCGCGAGCTGGTCCGCGAGGCGGGTGTGGCGTGGCCGGACCTGTGGGCGCCGCGCCCGGCGTAGGCGCGGGTAGTCTCAGCCCTCGTCCCACCCCACCCTCGACCTCCCGGAGACGCCGCATGACCTCCCCCGAGCCGACCACCCCGACGTCGAGCACGGCGTCGGGGATCACGGGTCCGGTGACGAAGGTCCTCGTCGCCAACCGCGGGGAGATCGCGGTGCGCGTCGTGCGCGCCGCGCGGGACGCGGGCCTGGCGTCGGTGGCCGTCTACTCCGACGGCGACCGCGACGCGTTGCACGTGCGCAGCGCGGACGAGGCGTACGCCCTGGGCGGCACGTCGGCCAAGGACTCCTACCTCGACGGCTCCAAGATCGTCGAGGTCGCCCTGCGGGCCGGTGCGGACGCGGTGCACCCCGGTTACGGGTTCCTGTCGGAGAACGCGGGCTTCGCCCAGGCCGTGATGGACGCGGGCCTGACGTGGATCGGGCCGCCGCCGGCGGCCATCGAGGCCCTCGGCGACAAGGTCTCCGCCCGCCACCTCGCCGCGCGCGCCGGTGCCCCGCTGGTGGCCGGCACGCCGGACCCGGTCGCCGGGCCGGAGGAGGTGCTCGCGTTCGCCGACGAGCACGGTCTGCCCATCGCCATCAAGGCGGCGTTCGGCGGCGGTGGCCGGGGGCTGAAGGTGGCCCGCGCCCGTGCGGACGTCCCGGAGCTGTTCGCCTCCGCGGTCCGCGAGGCCGAGGCCGCGTTCGGGCGCGGGGAGTGCTTCGTCGAGCGCTACCTCGACCGGCCGCGGCACGTCGAGACCCAGGTGCTCGCCGACGCCCACGGCGGGGCCGTCGTCGTCTCCACCCGCGACTGCTCCCTGCAGCGGCGGCACCAGAAGCTCGTCGAGGAGGCGCCCGCGCCGTTCCTCACCCCCGAGCAGGACGCCGAACTGCGCCGCGCCTCGCTCGCGATCGTCGCCGAGGCCGGGTACGTCGGGGCCGGGACGGTGGAGTTCCTCGTCGCCGCCGACGGGACGCTGGCGTTCCTGGAGGTCAACACCCGCCTGCAGGTCGAGCACCCCGTGACCGAGGAGGTCAGCGGGATCGACCTCGTCACCGAGCAGTTCCGCATCGCCCGCGGCGAGCACCTGGGGTACTCCGAGGTCCCCACCCGCGGGCACTCCATCGAGTTCCGCATCAACGGCGAGGACCCCGGCGCGAACTTCCTGCCCCGTCCGGGCAAGCTCACCCGGTTCTCGTTGCCGTCCGGTCCCGGGGTGCGCGTCGACACCGGCATCGACCCGCGGGCGGCGGCCGTCAGCGGTGGGGTGGAGATCTCCCAGGACTTCGACTCGCTGCTGGCCAAGCTGATCGTGACCGGCGCCACGCGCGAGCAGGCGCTGGCCCGCGCGGCCCGCGCGCTGGCGGAGTTCGTCGTCGAGGGCGTGCCGACGGTCATCCCCTTCCACCGCACCGTCGTGACGGACCCGGCGTTCGCGGCGACGAGCGCGGAGGGTTTCACCGTCCACACGCGCTGGATCGAGTCCCCGGAGTTCGACAAGTCCACGATGCCGGGTTCGGGCGCGCTGGAGGCGTCCGAAGGCGCTGCGGCGCACCGGGAGACGATCGTGGTCGAGGTCGCCGGCAAGCGCCTGGAGGTGTCGATCCCGGTCGAGCAGCTCAACGCGCAGCTGTCCCGGGCCGGGCACGAGATCTCCCGCGCCGGTGTCGCCACGGGGGCTGCGGTGGCACGCGCCTACCGCTCGGCCACGCACCGCGGCCAGAAGAAGAGCAAGGGCGGCGGGTCGGCGCAGAACCCGCACGCGCTCGTCACCCCCATGCAGGGGACGATCGTGAAGATCGACGTGGCCGAGGGCGACACGGTGGCCGAGGGCGACCTCGTCGCCGTCCTGGAGGCCATGAAGATGGAGCAGCCGCTGCTGGCCCACCGCTCCGGGGTGGTCTCCGGCCTCGCGGCCAAACCCGGTGACACCACGACGACCGGTGCCGTCCTCTGCGAGATCGTCGACGCCTGAACGGCACCGGGTCGGGGCCCGTGACGACACGGACCCCGACCCGGTGACGGTGGATCACTCACCCGTCACGTGCAGTTGCCGCGCGGCCTCGGCGATCGACCCCGACAACGAGGGGTAGATCGTGAAGGCGTGGGCCACGTCGTCGACGTTGAGCCGCTTCTCGACGGCCAGGGTGACGGGGAAGATCAGCTCGCTGGCCCGCGGGGCCACGACGACACCGCCGATGACGGTGCCGGACCCGGTGCGGCAGAACAGCTTCACGAACCCGTCGTGGATGCCCAGCATCTTGGCCCGGGCGTTCGTGGACAGCGGCAGCTTGATGATCTCCCCCTGCGCCTCACCGGAGTCGATCTGCGCCTGCGTCCAGCCGACGGTCGCGATCTCCGGGGAGGTGAAGACGGTGGAGGCGACCGAGCGCAGCTTCAGCGGGGCGACGGTGTCCCCGAGCGCGTGCCACATCGCGATCCGGCCCTGCATGGCGGCGACGGAGGCCAGCGGGAAGACGCCGGTGCAGTCCCCGGCCGCGTACACGCCGCGGGTGGAGGTGCGCGAGACCTTGTCGACGTCGACGTGCCCGGACTCCGACGTCCACACCCCGGCCTCCTCCAGGCCGATGCCGGCGGTGTTCGGGACCGCGCCGACGGCGACGATGCAGTGCGAGCCCTCAACGGTGCGTCCGTCGGCGAGGGTGACGACGACCCGGTCGCCGTGGCGCCGCACGCTCTGCGCGCGCGAGCGGGACATGACGTCCATGCCGCGGCGGCGGAACACGCCCTCGAGGACCTCGGCGGCGTCGGCGTCCTCCCCGGGCAGGACGCGGTCGCGGGAGGACACGAGCGTGACGTGCGCCCCGAGGGCGTCGTAGGCGTTGGCGAACTCCGCCCCCGTCACGCCGGAGCCGACGACGACGAGGTGCTCGGGCAGCTCGGTGAGGTCGTACACCTGCTTCCAGGTGAGGATGCGCTCGCCGTCGGGCTGGGCGTCGGGCAGGGTCCGCGGGCTGGCCCCGACCGAGACGAGGACGACGTCGGCCTCGACGCGGGCGCCCTCGTCCTCCCCCTCGCGCACGACGAGCGTCTGCGGGCCCTCCAGCGCACCGGCTCCGGACAGGATGCGGACGCCCTCCTTCTCCAGCCGGGCGCGCACGTCCATCGACTGGGCGAACGCGAGCGCCTTGACGCGGGCGTGGACCCGGGCGAGGTCGACGCTCACCGCGCCCTCGGGCTCGGTGTCGGGCGCCGTCCCGCCGGGGAAGCGCACCCCGAGCTCGGAGGCGCCGTCGACCGTCGCCATGAGCTCGGCGGTCGCGATGAGCGTCTTGGAGGGGACGACGTCGGTGAGCACGGTGGACCCGCCGAGGCCGTCGCGCTCGACGACGGTGACGTCGGCACCGAGCTGGGCCGCGACGAGCGCGGCCTCGTACCCGCCGGGGCCACCGCCGAGCACGGCGACCCGGGTGGCCTTTGCTGCTGCTGGGGACGCACTGGTGGGACTCACACCCCCATGCTCCCCTACCCTCTTGCTCCGTGCCCGTCCCCTCGCCCTCCTACGCCGCCTACGCGACCAACCTCGACCCCGAGGTCATGTCCCGGAAGGCCCCGCACTCCCCCCTGCGCTCGACGGGGTGGCTGCAGGACTGGCGGCTGACCTTCGGCGGGGAGGACCGCAGCTGGGAGGGCCCGCTGGCCACGGTCGTGGAGGGGCCCGGCGAGCAGGTCTACGTCGCCCTGTACGACCTCACCGAGGCCGACGAGACGCGTCTGGACGCCTCCGAGGGCATGGACATCGGCCTGTTCCGCAAGATCCGCGTGCGCGTGAAGACGCTCGAGGGCGACGTCGTGGCGTGGACGTACGTGCTGGACGACTACGAGGGCGGTCTGCCCACCGCGAAGTACCTCGGCCGGCTGGCCGAGGCCGCCGAGGCCGGGGGCGCCCCGCACGACTACGTCCTGGGGCTGCGGGCCCGTCCCTGCCGGTCCAACGACGCCTGAGCCGGCACTAGGGTTCCGCGCGTGACCGACACCTCGACCGACACCGCCCGGCGCGACACCGACCCGTTCACCCTCGCCGAGGAGTCCGCCGCGGCCCTGGCGCAGCGCTCGGGCGTGCCGCGGCACGACGTGGCCCTCGTGCTGGGCTCGGGCTGGGCGGCGGCGGCCGACCGGCTCGGGGAGGTCGTCGCCGAGGTGCCCGCCACCGAGCTGCCCGGTTTCCGCGCCGCCAGCGTCGTCGGTCACGCCGGGACGGTCCGCTCGATCCGGGTGGACCGCGAGGGCGCCGACCCGCTGCGGGCGCTGGTGCTGCCGCGCAGCCACTACTACGAGGGCCACGGCGTGCGGGCCGTGGCGCACGGCGTGCGCGTCGCCGCGGCCGCGGGCTGCCGCACGGTCGTGCTGACCAACGGCTGCGGCGGTCTGGACCGCTCGATCGCCCCCGGCTCCCCCGTGCTGATCTCCGACCACCTCAACCTCACCGGCGCCACGACGCTGGAGGGGCCGACGTTCGTCGACCTCACCGACCTGTACGCCGCCGAGCTGCGGGCCCTGGCCCGGACGGTGGACCCCTCGCTGCGCGAGGGGGTCTACGCCCAGTTCCACGGCCCGCAGTACGAGACGCCCGCCGAGGTGCGGATGGCCGGTGTCCTGGGCGCTTCCCTCGTCGGCATGTCGACCGCGCTGGAGGCCGTCGCGGCCCGCCACGCGGGGATGCGGGTGCTCGGGTTCTCCCTCGTGACGAACCTCGCGGCGGGCGTCTCGGACGAGCCGCTGTCCCACGAGGAGGTCCTGCAGGCCGGCCGGGACGCGGCCGGGCGCTGCGCGGACCTCCTCGCGGGGGTCGTCCCCCTGCTTTGAACCTGCCGTCAGCGCGCGGCGGCCCGCTGGTACTGGCGGGTCGCCAGCGGGACGAAGACGAGCAGGATGAGGACGATCCACGCCAGCGTGTAGAGCTCGGCGTTCTGGAGGGCCCACGACGTCGCTCCGGAGTCTGGACCGACGTTGCCGAACCGTTCCCGGACCGACTGCACGAGCGTGGAGACGGGGTTCCACGCGGCGATCGCCTTCAACGCCGCGGGGTAGCTCTCGATCGGGACGAACCCGTTCGTGAGGAACGTGAGCGGGAAGATCGTGATGAACGTCAGGTTGTTGAACGCCTCCGGGGTGCGGATGAGCAGCCCCAGCAGCGCCATGCACCACGAGATGGCGTAGGCGAAGAGCAGCAGCAGGCCGTAGGCGATGACCGCGTCGAGGACCGAGTTCCGGATCCGCCACCCGACGACCAGACCGGTCAACGACATGATGACGGTGACGATGACGTTGGTGGCGACGTCGGAGGTCGTACGCCCCACGAGCACCGCCGACTGCGCCATGGGCAGGGACCGGAACCGCTCGATGATCCCCTTCTGCATGTCGTCGGCGAGGCCGGCGCCGGTGATGGTCGCCCCGAAGATGACGGTCTGGGCGAAGATCCCCGGCACGAGGAACTCTCGGTAGTTCACCCCGGGCACGTCGATCGCCCCGCCGAAGACGTACCCGAACAGCAGGATGAACATGATGGGCGAGATGAGCGTCCCGACCAGCAGGTCCGGGATCCGCTTGATCTTGATGAGGTTGCGCTTGGCGACGACGGAGCCGTCGGCCAGGGCCGTCCCGAGGGAACTCACGCGTCCGCCCCTTCCTGCTCGGTGACCAGTTCCTCCGCCGGCTTCCCCGTGAGGGTGAGGAAGACGTCGTCCATCGTGGGCCGGCGCAGCCCCGCGTCGAGGGGGACGACCCCCACCTGCTCCAGGCGGCGCAGCCCGTCGACCAGCGTGGGCGTCCCGCCGCTGACGGGCACGGTGACGCGCCGGGCGCGCCGGTCGACCTGCACCTCGCCCACGGCCAGCGGCTGCAGGGCCTCCACGGTCGTGCCGACCTCGTGGTCGGCGGCCACGACCAGTTCCACGCGCTGCCCACCGACCTGCGTCTTCAGCTCGTCGGCCGTGCCGCGCGCGATGACCCGGCCGTGGTCGATGACCACGATGTCGTCGGCGAGGCGTTCGGCCTCCTCCAGGTACTGCGTCGTCAGCAGCAGCGTCGTGCCGCCGCTGACCATCGTCGTCAGCAGCTCCCACATGTCGTTGCGCGAACGCGGGTCCAGCCCCGTCGTCGGCTCGTCGAGGAACAGCACGGGCGGTTGGGCCACCAGCGCCCCGGCGAGGTCGAGGCGGCGGCGCATCCCGCCGGAATACGTCTTGGCGACGCGGTGCGCGGCGTCGGTGAGGCGGAACTGCTCCAGCAGCTCCCTCGCCCGCTCGCGCGAGCGCCTGCGGCCCAGGTGGTAGAGCCGCCCGACCATGTCGAGGTTCTCGAACCCGGTGAGGTTCTCGTCCACCGCGGCGTACTGACCCGACAGCCCGATGCGCCGGCGCACCTCGCGCGGGTCCGCCACGACGTCGACGCCCGCGACCGTCGCGGTCCCCTCGTCGGGGACCAGCAGCGTCGTGAGCATCCGCACCGTGGTCGTCTTGCCGGCGCCGTTGGGCCCCAGCAGGGCCAGCACCGTCCCCTCGGGGACGTCGACGTCGACCCCCGCCACCGCGGTGACGTCGCCGTACCGCTTCACCAACCCGCGGGCTTCGACCGCCCGCGCCTGCCCCGCCCGACCCGTCATGGACCCGACCCTAGAGACGACCTCCGACACCACGCCCACTCCTGTCCCCGACCCGCTCGCAGCCGCCTGCCGGCTCCACCCCCACGACCCGGGAGCGGGGCGGAACTCATCGGCGGGACGGGACGCGCGACCTCAGGCCCCCTCGGTGCTGCGCAGGACGCCCATCATCGCCCACTCGTCGGGCGGTTCCCCCGGTTCCCGGACGCACGCGGCCAGGCCCGCCAGCAGCGCGGGGGCGTCGAGCCCGGCACCGATGAGCACGAGCTCCGTCGTCCGCGCCGAACCCCGCGGCCAGGGCCCGCGGGTGAACCGCACGGCCGCCCCGACGGTCTGCAGCAGGTACCGCTCGTCCGCGCCGGCGAACCGGACGGGTCCCTTGACGCGGAACACCCCCGGGGGCCGGTCGTCGAGGAAGGCCGTGAACCGGCGCGGGTCCAGCGGTTCGGGGCTGCGGAACTCCACGGCGTCGTAGCAGGAGTGCAGGTGCTCGGCCTCGTCGGGCACCGCCTCCCCCAGCGCGAGCTGCCGCGTGCGCGGGGGCCCGGCCTCGAACAGCAGCCGCGGGTCGAGGGACCCGCGGGCGGCGGGCACGAGCGGCGCCCACGGGTTCAGCTCCCGGCAGCGGGCGCTCAGCCGCGCCACGGCCGCACCGTCGAGCAGGTCGGTCTTGGCGAGGATGACGACGTCGGCCATCGCGACGTGGTCGTCGAGCTGCCGGTGGCGCCGCCGGACGGTCTCGAACTCGACCCCGTCCACGACGACCACCAGACCGCCGTACCGGACACCGGGCACCGTGCTGGCCAGGACCTGCCGCACCATCGCCGCGGGGTCGGCGACCCCGCTGGCCTCCACGACGACCGCGTCCAGCGCGTCCCGTCCCCGCCGGGCCGTCAGCCGCGCCAGGAGCTCGTCGACGGTGCCGTCCTCGGTGGAGCAGCACAGGCAGCCGTTCTCCAGCGACACGGTGCTGTCCGCCCACCCGGACACGAGCATCGCGTCGACGCCGACGGCGCCGAAGTCGTTGACGACGACGCCGAGCCGCACGTCGGCGGCCGAGCGCAGGAGGTGGTTGAGCACCGTCGTCTTGCCGGCGCCGAGGAACCCGGCGAGGACGACGACGGGGGTGCTCACGCCGCCCATGCTCGCACCGTCCGCCCGGCCCCTCCCCCCGCACCGCCCCTCGTAGGCTGCGGCCCGTGAGCGCACCGTTGAACGACCGGGTCAGTGCCAGCGTGGAGGCGTGGATCGAGGACGACCCCGACGAGCGGGACCGGACGGAGCTGCAGACCCTGCTCGACGCGTCGCGGGCCGGCTCGGCCGAGGCCACCGCCGAGCTGCGGGACCGTTTCCGCGGGCCGCTGGAGTTCGGCACGGCGGGGCTGCGCGGCCGCGTCGGCGCCGGGGAGCACCGGATGAACCGCGCCGTCGTCCAGCGCGCCGCGGCGGGTCTGGGTGCCTGGCTCACCGAGCGGTTCCCGCGGCCGCGCGTCGTCGTGGGTCTCGACGCCCGCCACGGCTCGCGGGAGTTCGCCGACGACTCCGCCGCGGTGCTGACGGCGGCCGGGTGCGAGGTGCTGCTGCTGCCGCGGCCCCTGCCGACACCCGTGCTGGCGTTCGCCGTGCGGCACCTGGACGCCGACGCGGGCGTGATGGTCACCGCGAGCCACAACCCGGCGGCCGACAACGGGTACAAGGTCTACCTCGGTGCCCGGGCCACCGGGACCGAGGGCCGCGGGGTGCAGATCGTGCCGCCCGTGGACGCCGAGATCGCCGAGCGCATCGCGGCGGTCGGGCGGTTGCGGGACCTGCCCCGCGCCGACGGGGGGTGGACCGTGCTCGGCGACGACGTCGTGGCGGACTACCTGTCTGCGATCGGGTCGGCGGTCGGTGCGGGAACCCCCGGGCGCGACCCGCGGATCGTGGTCACCGCGATGCACGGCGTCGGGGGTCCGGTGCTGCTGGAGGTGCTGCGCCGCGGCGGTTTCACCGACGTCCACTCCGTCACCGAGCAGGCCGACCCCGACCCGGCGTTCCCGACGGTGCCGTTCCCGAACCCGGAGGAACCCGGCGCGCTGGACCGCGCCGTGGCTCTGGCGCAGCACATCGGGGCCGACGTCGTGCTGGCCGTGGACCCCGACGCGGACCGGTGCTGCGTCGCCGTGCCGACCCCCGACGGTTTCCGTCAGCTCACCGGTGACGAACTCGGCAGGTTGCTGGGTCAGGAACTCGCCACGCCTGGCGCAGTCCTGGCCTGCTCGGTCGTCAGTTCCCAGGCGCTGCAGCGGGTCGCGGCCCGCACGGGGGCCCGGTTCACCTCCGCCCTGACGGGGTTCAAGTGGATCGCCCGGGTCCCGGAGCTGACGTTCGGCTACGAGGAGGCCATCGGCTACTGCGTCGCGCCGGAGGTCGTGCGCGACAAGGACGGCATCTCGGCCTCCCTGCTCGTCGCCACCGTCGTGCGGCGCGAGCTCGGCGCGGGCCGCACGCTGCCCGACGTCCTCGACGACCTGGACCGCGCCGACGGCGTGCACCTCACCGCGCCCGTGACGGTGCGGGTCGACGACCTCGCCGTCATCCCCGCGACGATGGCCCGGCTGCGCGCCGAACCCCCGGCGGCGCTCGGCGGTTCGCCGGTGACGTCGGCCGAGGACCTCGCCGACGGTCTCGACGGGCTGCCGCCGACCGACGGCCTGCGGTTCCGCACGGCCGACGGGACCCGCGTCGTCGTCCGCCCCAGCGGCACCGAACCCAAGCTGAAGTGCTACTGCGAGGTCGTCGCCGACGTGCCGGCCGGGGCGGACCTGGCCGCGGTGCGGGCCGGTGCCCGCGAGCGCCTCGACGCGGTCCTGGCCGACGTGCGAGCGGCCACGGCCTGATTCCCCGGAACGCGTGACGCATCGACTGTCGATGTGTCACGCTCACGCCATGGCGTATCGATTGTCGATGGTCCCGCGGATCGCGCGGCGGTTCGGGGTCCACACACGGCCGCACGTCATCACGTTGTGCGCCTTCTTCTCGCGGCGCATCGGCGCCCTCTGCCTCGTCGTCGCGGCCGCCATCGCGCTGAGCCCCGTGCCCACCTCGCTCGACCTGCCGGTCACCCCCTCGGGTGGGGCCGTGACGGGAACCGCGGACGGGACGGTCCTCTACCCCGCACCACCCCCGGGCAGCACCGTCCGCGACGAGGGCTCCGCCGTGAGCCCGGTGCTGCGCGTGGACGGGGGCGCCGTCGAACGCCTGCTGGCAGCGGCCGGCACCCCGCTCGCGTGGACCGCCGTCGGGGTGGCACTCGTCTGGCTGACCCCCCTGCTGCGGCGGTTCGCCGAAGGCGACCCGTTCGCGCCGGGGAACGCCGGCCGGTTGCGCGGGATCGCCGTGGCCGCGCTCGTCGCGACCCACGTCGCCCCGCTGCTCACGCCGCTGGCCACGGTGCTCGCGCTGCACCGGCTCGGCGGGTCGGGCTGGTCGCCCGCGTGGGGGTTCCCCCTGCACACCTCGCTGGTGCTCGTGCTCCTGCTCTTCCTGCTGGCCGGCGCGCTCGACGTGGGCCGGCGCCTGCAGACCGACAGCGAGGGGCTCGTGTGAGCGAGGACGCCCCGCACCGCGTCGTCTGCCACCTCGACCGGCTGCTCACCGACCGCGGGATGACGCTGGCCGAGCTCGCCGCCCGTGTCGGGGTGACCGTCGTGAACCTGTCGGTGCTCAAGAACGACCGGGCCCGCGCGGTCCGCTTCTCGACCCTGACGGCGATCTGCGACGTGCTGCAGTGCCAGCCCGGCGACCTGTTCAGCGTGCAGCCGCGGTGAGCGGGACACCCGGCGGGCAGGAGGATCACCCAGTGGACAGCACCGGCCGCCGGACCGCCCCGATCGCGACTCCCACCCCGCTGGACGCGCGCAGCCCGGCGCCGGACGTGGCGCGTGGGGCGCTGCTGCTGCTCATCGCGGTGGCGAACGCGCCCCTGCACCTGTGGGGCACGGCCCCGGGCGCGTTCGGCGCGCACCCGGTCGA
Organism: Kineococcus mangrovi; assembly: GCF_041320705.1. Lineage (NCBI taxonomy): Bacteria > Bacillati > Actinomycetota > Actinomycetes > Kineosporiales > Kineosporiaceae > Kineococcus > Kineococcus mangrovi. The sequence continues at coordinate 478,230 of NZ_JBGGTQ010000004.1, read as the reverse complement.
AGGCGGGGTGGCCGACCGGGTCGTGCAGACCCTCGCGCTGGTGCTCGTCGACGGCCGGACGTACCCGGTGTTCGCCTTCCTGTTCGGGTACGGGATCGTCCAGCTGCACCGGCGCCAGCACACCGCGGGCGTCCCCCACGACGAGGCGCGGCGGCTGCTGCGCCGCCGGCACGGGTGGATGGTCGCGTTCGGCGCCGTGCACGCTCTGCTGCTGTGGTCCGGCGACGTCATCGGCGCCTACGGTCTCATCGGGCTCGTCCTGACCGCGGCGTTCCTCGACCGGCGTGACCGGACGATCGCGGTGTGGGTCGGGATCCTGACCGGTCTGCTGCTGCTGTCGACGGCCCTGGTGGGTGCGTGGGCGAGCGCCACCGCCCCGACCGGTCCCGCGACGGTCGACGGCGACCTGACGGCGCTGCCGGAACCGGCGGCCATGGAGGACCACCTGCTCGCGGCCGCGGTGCGGTTCGGGTACTGGCTGCTCCAGCTGCTGCTGGACTGGCTGCTGCTGGTCATGCCGCTCGCCGTGCTGGTGGCCTTCCTCGCCGCTCGCCACCAGGTGCTGGAACGGCCCGCGGACCACCTGCGGCTGCTGAGGTGGACCGCGGTGACCGGCATCGCGGTGGGGTGGGGGGCAGGGTCGGTCACGGCCCTGCAGAACCTCGGGGTGCTGAGGGCCGACGGGTCCGTGGGGCTCGGCCTGCTCCTGCTGCAGAACTGCGCGGGGCTGGCCTGCGGCCTGGGGTACGCCGCCCTGTTCGGTCTCCTGGCCGTCCGGTGGGGTGCACGGCGCGGGCCCGTGGTCCGGGCGTTGCAGGCCACCGGACGCCGGTCGATGACCTGCTACCTCGCGCAGTCGGTGGTGTTCGCACCGCTGATGAGCGCGTGGGGGCTGGGGTGGGGGCAGCACCTGTCGAGCTGGTCGATCGCGCTGGTCGCGGTCGCCACGTGGGCGGCGACGGTGGCGCTGGCCGTGGCGCTGGAACGAGCCGGGCGGCGCGGGCCGGCCGAGACGCTGCTGCGCCGGCTGACCTACCCGCGCCCGGCGGTGGCGGACGCGCGCTGACCCGGCACCCGCCTCGGGCCGCGCATCACACGACGTCGACGAACACCGGGTTCGTGTAGCACCACAGGTCGTCCCACGGGTCGGAGTCCCCGATGCGGTCGACGCGGGGGTGCCCGTCGGCGTCGGCGTGGCGGCCGTCGCTGCCGCGGAACCGGACGTAGAGGGGGTCGGCCACGTTGCGCAGGACGGTCCGGAACACCTGCCGGCCGGTCGCGCGGGCGGGGACCTCGAAGCTCTCGACGACCCGGGTGCCGGGGGCCTCGAACAGGTCGCGGTCGGTGTCGGCGACCCGGCCGGTGACGGTGCCGACGATGACGTCCCAGCGCGCCGACCGGGGCACCTCGCCGCTGCCGTTGGCCTCGGTGGCGGGGTCGACGCGCAGTTCCACCTCGACGTCCCCGCCCCGCTCGACGGTGGTGCGGGCGCCGAACGTGACGCCGGGGCCGGGGCCGGTGCGCACGCGTCCCTCGACGGCGCGTACGAGCCCGCCGTGGACGACGAAGACGCGGCCTGAGCGCAGCGCGGCCATGACCGACCGGTAGTCGCGGGTGGTCGACCCGACGCAGGTGCGGGAGTAGAACCCCGGGGCGAAGTCGACGTACCCGTGCTGCACGACGCCCGTCTCGACGGGCTCCCCGCGCGAGCCGTGCCGGCGGTAGTGCTCGGCGGAGGGGTTGCCGACGGCGACGGTGTCGCCGATGTCGAAGTGGTTGTCGGAGTTCGCGGTGATCCACCACGGCAGGCCCTCGGCGAGCAGGGAGTCCCACAACCCGCCCATCCGGGCGGTCCCGGCGTCGAACCCGCCCCACGTGCGGTACTGGTCGAGGTCGTAGCCGGGGAAGGACGCCGGACCGGGCACCTCGTCGTACTGGCCCCGACCGCGGCCGCGACCCAGCGGCGCGGGCAGCGCAGCGGCCTGGTGGCCCGGGGCCCCCTCCCAGCCGACGAACAGGCCGGGGGCGGCGTCGCGCCAGCCCCGCACCTTCGACGGGGAGACCCGGCCCGTGCGCATGGGGTGGTTGGACAGCACGAGCGCCTCGCCGACCGGGCCGGTGCGCAGCTCCTCGGCGAGCCAGGCGAGGGCGTCCAGGCCCAGCTGCTCGGCGACCGGGCCGGCCTCGAAGGTGTCCTGGATGCGCCGCGGCCCGCCAGGGTTGTGCCGGGCGGACAGGACCTCGCCGTCGAACGTCCGCTCGAAGCGCTGCAGCAGGTCCGGGGTGCCCTCGTGCTCGGGGGCGATGAACGTGGCGTGCTCGGCGCCGGGGATGTTCCACTCCATGCCCTGGAAGACGAGGACGTCGTGGCGTCGGCGGGCCTGCGCGATGAGCGGCGTCTGGAGGGCGACGGACTGCTTGGCGTGGTCGGGGCCGCCGTGGTCGGTGATGACCATCCAGTCCAGCCCGCACGCGTGGCCGCGGCGCACCTGGTCGTCGACGGAGTACATGGCGTCGCGGGAGAACGTCGTGTGGATGTGGTGGTCCCCGGCGTACCAGGCGTACTCGCGGTCGTCCCCCGGCGTGGACGCCGGGTCGGCGGGCAGCGGGTGCGCGTGGGAGTGGGGGTGGGCGTGCTCGTGCGGGTGCTCGTGCGGGTGGGCGGCCACGGTCCCACCCTCTCAGTGCGCCGGACGCATCCCCCGAACGGCCCTCTCAGAACACAGGAACCTCAGTAGACTCACGCTTCGTGAGCGCTTCGCTACCGGATGCTGTCGTGGGACTGTCCGCCCCCCGGGAGTCCCCGCTGCGCGTGACCACCCTGGACCTGCCCGCCGCCGCCGACTCCCTGGCCGCCTCCCCCCCGCCCGTCCCGGGCACGAGCACCCTGCCCGACGAGGTCCCCGGCCTCGTCCTGGCCGACGGCCCCGGCGGCGCCGCCGGGACGACCGGCGACCTGCTCGACGTGCTCGCCCCCACGACGGGTGAACGCCTCCTGCGGGTGGAGGACACCAGCCCGGACCTGGCCCGCGACATCGCCGCGGCCGTCGCCGGCACGAGCCGCACCGACTGGGCGTGGCTCTCGGCCCAGGACCGGGCGCGGTTCCTCTTCGCCGTCTCCGACGTCCTCGGCGGGCACGTGCGGGCGCTCGCCGTCACGGCCGCGCTGACGACCGGTCGCCCCCTGGCCGCCGGGTTCACCCTCGACGTCCCGGCGGCGCACACCGCCGCGTTCTCCGCCGCCGGCTGGGCCGACAAGCTCGAGAGCGTCGGCGCCGCGCACCGCCCCGGCGGTGGCGTCGTCGTGCTCCTGACCACCTGGCGCACGAGCACCGCGGACACCCTCAGCGCCGTCGTCGCCGCCCTCGCGACCGGCTGCGGCGTCGTGCTGCGGGCCCGGCCCGCGGCCGCGGCGAGCGCGCGGCAGTTCGTCCGGCTCCTGGAGGAGGCCGGGCTGCCCGCCGGGCTCGTCCGCTCCGCGCCGGGCGCCGACGCCGCGACGGACGCGACCCTGTGGGCCCACCCCGACCTCGTCGCGGTCCGCGCCGACGGCTCCGCCGACGACCTGCGCGCGGTGGGCGTGGCGCTCGCCGGGCGCGGCACGCCCCTGCTGCAGCGCCCCGACGCCCCGCACGTGGACGTCGTCCTCGCCGGAGCCGACCTCGAGGCCGTGTCGCTGGCCCTCGTGGAGGCCGCGATCGGCGGCGCCCACGAGCGGCCCGGCGGGTCCCGCGTGCTCGCCCACCGCTCCGTCGTCGACGCGCTCGTGGAGCGCGTGGCGCCGGTGGTCTCGCGGCTGCGCACCGGCCACCCGCTGGACCGGGCCACCGCCGTCGGCCCCGTCCCCACCCCGCACCTGGCCCGGGCCGCGCGCGAGGTCCTCGACGCCACGGCCGGCCTGCCGGCGGGGCTCCCCGCCGGCGGGTGGTGGGCACCGCCGGGGGTCGCGACCGTCGGGCGGCACAGCGCGTGGCCGCCGCCGGGTCCCGTCCCGGGGGTCCGGTCGATCCGCTCCGCCGACGACGCGCTGACCCACCTCGCGGGCGCCGGGTCGGTCACCGTGTGGGGCGGGGAGCTCGGCACCGAGGTGCCCGCCCCGCCGGACCCGCGCCAGGACGCCCTGGACCTGCTCCGGGCGTGCCGTGGGTGAACGCCCCCTCCGGCCCCGTTCCCCCGCGCACGGCGCCGCCCGGCGCGGGCGGGCGCTGCTGGCCGCCGCCGCCGAGGTGGAGTCCGGTCGCCAGCGCTTCGTCGAGCAGGTGCGCCGCGCGCACCGCTGCCGGATCTCCGAGGCGGTCGCGCAGGTGGACGGGTGCGTCGACACGATCGTGCGGTGGGCCGGGTGGGCCGACAAGCTCGACCTCGTCCTGCCCGTCGCGGCCGGCGGCCGGCGCCCGCCCCCGCTCGCCGTCCTGCCGCCCGAGGAGTTCCTCGGCGCGGCCCGCGTCCTGTGCTCGGCGCTCGCGGCGGGCGCGCGGTGCGTCGTCGCCCACGAGTCCGCGGCGGTCGCCGCCCTCGTCGACGTCGTGGCCGCGGAGTTCCCCGCCGAGGCCGTGACCGTCGTGGCCCGCGACCCCGGCACCGTCCGCGAGCTCGCCGCGACCGTGACGCTGCTGGACGTGCGGGCGGCCCCCGACGACTGGGACGCCGGGCTGCGCCGGGCGTGCGCGGAGGCCGGCACCCGCGTCCTGCCCCCGCTGCCCCCCGACCACCTCGCCGACCTCGACGACCTCGCGCTGGTCGGCCCGCTGTTCACCGGCGCCGTCCGGCCCGCCTGAGCGGACGCGGGCGTCCCGGGCAGGAGCCGCGGAGGATCCGTGCGCAGCGCGTGGACGTCCCGCACCCGTCCCCCGCACCGCTCCGGGGAAACCCTGAGGCGACCCTGAAGTTCTTGCCGCACAGGTGCTTCGACTGACCTGGCGTGCATACGGTCTGGGCGTGGACATCCCCTTCTCCCTCCCGGACCCGTTCGGCGCGGGCCGCCTGGCCGATCTGCTCGTGCTGGCCCTGGCGGTGCTCGTCGTGGTCCTGGCCGCCCGCTCCGGGTGGCGCCGCGGGGCCTCGCGCCTCGTCCTGACCCTGCTCGGTCTGGGGGCCGGGGCCTGGGTCGGTCTGAGCCTCGCCGTCCGCATCGACGCGCGGTGGCCGCAGACCGGCTGGACCGCGCTCGCCCTGCTCGCCGGCGCCGTCCTCGTCCTGGCCGTCGTCGGGGCCGGCCTGGGCGGGGCGCTGGGCACCGCCCTGGCCCGGGCGCTGGGGGCGGTGCACCTGCGGGTGCTCGACCGCAGCGTCGGCGCGGTCCTGCGCGGTGGGCTCGCCGTGCTGGTCCTGGCCCTCGTCCTGCCGCTGCTGCCGGGGAGCCCGGTCGCCGCCCCGGGCGGGTTCGACGGGTTCGACCGGTTCGACGGTCTGGACCGTGCCCGGCAGGTCGTCGTCAGCGCGTTCGACGGGGCCGGGCCCACGGTCGGGCGGGTCCTGGACGCCGTCCCGGGCCGCTGACCCGTCCGGACCGCTCCCCTCAGCCCCGCCGGCGCCGTGGTCGCGCCGAGCGGGGTGGGGCCTGGCGCAACCGGTCCCGCACCGGGCCCAGCACCGCGCTGAGCGCACCGAGATCGCCGTCGGGCACCGCCTCCACCAGCAGGCTGCGCACCACCTCCACGTGCCCGGGCATGACGTCGGCGAGCAGGGCCCGGCCGTCGTCGGTCAGCCGCACGACGGTGCTGCGTTCGTCCTGCGGGGACGGTTCGCGGGCGATGAGGCCCCGCTTCTCGAGCTGGCCGGCCTGGTAGGTGAACCCGCTGCGGCTGAAGACGATGCGGTCGGCCAGGTCCGTCATGCGGTACTGCGGTGCCCCGGGAGCGGCGAGCAGCGCGAGCACCTGGAACTGCACCGGGCTGAGGTCGCCGTCGGTGCGCAGCTGGTCGGCGACGGCCTGCTGGAGCAGGTTGCCGACCTCGGTGAGGGCGAGGTACGCCGCGAGCTGCTGGTCGCTGAGTCCGTTGCGGTCCACGCCGGCAGCCTACTTGCGTCGAATTCAAAGCAGCTCTACTCTCCTCGTATGCTTCGAATTCGGAGCACTAGACGAGAGGAGCGCACCGTGCGCGCAGTCCAGGTCACCCGCTTCGGCACCCCCGACGTCCTGCAGGTCGCCGAGGTCGACCGGCCCGTCCCCGGCCCCGGCGAGGTCCTCGTCCGGGTCGCCGGCACCACCTTCAACGCCGTCGACGCCGCCATCCGCTCCGGCGTCATGACCGACCTCATCCCCGTGGAGCTGCCCTACACCCCCGGCCTGGAGGTGTCGGGAACCGTGGTGGTGGACGACGTGGAGACGGACGAGCACGTCGTCGCCTTCCTCGGCGTCCCCGTCGGCGGCGGGGCCGCGCAGTTCGCCGCCGTGCCCCGCGAGCTGCTCGTCCCGGCGCCGGCGTCGGTACCGCTGGCCGACGCCGCCGTCCTGCCCGTCGCCGGCCTCACCGCCTTCCAGGGCCTGTTCGACCACGGCCGCCTGCGGGCCGGGGAACGCGTCCTGGTCAACGGCGCGGGCGGGGGCGTCGGCGGTTTCGCGGTGCAGCTGGCCAAGCGCGCCGGCGCCCACGTGATCGCCACGGCCGGCCCACGCAGCCGGGACACCGTCCTGGCCCGCGGCGCGGACGAGGTCGTCGACTACACCACCACGTCGCTGACCGACGCCCTCGACGGACCCGTCGACCTGCTGTTCAACAACGTCTCCGGGGACCCGGCGCAGCTGAGCCGCCTCACCGACCTCGTGCGCCCGGGCGGGCGCGCCGTGAGCGCCCCGCCGCTGCCGCTGACCGACGACGAGGCGCGCGACGTGCGCTGGACCGTCCTGTACGTCCGCAACGACACCAAGCAGCTGGCCGAACTGGTCCGCGCCGTCGATGCCGGGGAACTCCTCCTGGACGTCTCCCAGCGCCGCCCCCTGGCCGACCTCGCCGCGGTCCACGCGGACGGGGAGGCCGGCCGGTTCCGCGGCCGCGTCGTCGTGACGCTCTGACCGCCCGGAAACCCCTCGCCGGGAGTTCGCGCCCGAACCTGACCTCGACGACGTGACCATCGAGGGGCACCCCTCCGACCCGCTGACCCGGCTCGGCTGGGACGAGGACCGGGACCGGCGCTGGGCGGTGTTCCACGCAGGGCTGCCCACCGGTTCCACGGCGGGTTCCGGCACGCGTTCCCCGGCGGGGAACCCGGGTGCTGCGGGCCCGCGTCGTGCGGGTGCACCGCGGGGCGTGCGACGTGCAGACCCCGCTCGGCCCGCAGCGGGTCGAGGTCCCTGCGGGGGCACTCGTGCCCGAACCCACCACGGGCGGCTGGGTCGGCCCCTCGCTCGACGACCCGGTCGGGGCCCGACCCGTCGGAGTCCTGCCCCGGCGGACGGTCCTCGCGCGGGCCTCGGTGACGGGGCGTTCGGCCGAGCACGTGCTGGCGGCGAACGTCGACACGGTCGTCGTCGCGATCGGCGCGCCGTCGCGGACGACGAACGGCCGGGTCGAACGGTTCCTCGCCCTGGCGTGGAACTGCGGGGCGCACCCCGTGGTCGCCCTGACCGAGAGCGACCTCGTTCCCGCCCACGACCTCGAACGGGTCGCCGAACGGGTGCGGACCGACGCGGTCGGGGTCGAGGTCGTCCCGGTCCGCCAGGACGATCCCGCCACGATCGCGGAACTGCGGAACCACCTGCGGGGCACCGTCGTCCTCCTCGGCTCCTCGGGTGCGGGCAAGTCCACGCCGGCCGACCTCCTGCTCGGTGAGGACCGCTTCGCGGTCAGAGCGGTCCGTTCGGCGGACGGCAAGGGCCGGCACGCGACGGTGACGTGGGAACTGCACCCCGTCCCGGGTGACGGCGCACCGCTCGTCCTCGTCGACACCCCCGGCCTGCGCAGCCTCGGGGTCTCCGACGTCGGGGTGTTCGACCGGCATCGCCTGGAGAACCTGCGCACGCCCGAGCGGGAGCGGGCGTGGTTCGCCGGCCGGACCGACGCGCGCCTGGCCGCCGACCGGCACCGGGAGGGGAAGAGGATCGCGAAGGCGAACCGCGACCGCTACAGCTGACGGGAGGCCACGCGGGGTTCCCGGCCGAGCCACCCGGACAGCCGCACGTGCGCGGGGGCGTCGTCCGGGACGGCGACCGGCGGGTCGAAGGGGAAACCGTCCCGCTGGGCCGGGACGACGCGCCGGGCGATCTCCAGGACCCCGGCGAGGAACTCCTCCTCCAGCAGGTCCTGCCGCCCCGTCGCGACGGCGAGGTCCACGGCGTGGGTGGCGAACTCCTGGACGTAGATCGTCGCGCCGACCGCGCCCGGCACGTCGCCGGCCGGGTGGTGCACCGTGGCCGTCAGCACGGCGTCGTCGGCCCAGGCCGCGCGGACACCGTCGACCCCGGCGGCGTAGGCGGCGGCGAAACCCTCGTCGGGTTCGGCCGTCAGCACCGTCGGCAGGTCGGAGGCGTACCCGCCGCGGGCGATGTGGGCGACGCGGTGCGTCACGGCGACGAGGTGGCCGAGCAGGTCGCCCACCGTCCACTCCGTGCACGGGGTCGGGTCCTGGTGAGCGGCGACGGGGACGGCGTCGAGCACACGGCCGGCGAGGTCGGCGGCGCGGAGCATGGTCTGACGGGGGTCCTCTGCGGTGATCATGACGGCAGCTTCCGCCCTGAACACGACACCTCTCGTCACCTTTCCCTGACACCCTCACCGGGTGCGCGCCGACCGCCTCCTGTCCCTGCTCTTCCTGCTGCAGACGCACGGGCGCTGCACGGCGCCCGACCTCGCCCGACGCCTGGAGGTCTCCACGCGCACCGTCCTGCGCGACGTGGAGGCGCTGTCCGCGGCGGGCGTGCCGGTCTGGACCGAACGCGGCCGCGGCGGCGGCATCTCGCTGGTGGAGAACTGGCGCACCGACGTCACGGGGTTCACCACCGCCGAGGCGCGCGCGCTGTTCTCCGGCTCCGCCGGCACGGGCGACCCGCAACGGCCCGCCTGGGAGTCGGCCGTCCGCAAGCTGCTCGCCGCGACGCCGTCGGCCCAACGCGCCCCCTTCGCCCGGGCGGCCGAGCGCATCCTGGTCGAACCCGCCGGGTGGCGCTCGCGCGAGGAACGGCCCGAGCACCTGGCACCGCTGCAGGAGGCGGTGTTCTCGGCCCGCCGCGTCCGGCTGCGCTACCGCTCGGCCGGCGCCACCCGCGTCACGACGCGCACGCTGGACCCGCTCGGCCTCGTCGCCAAGGGCGGCACCTGGTACCTCGTCGCCGCCCCGGCGGAGGCGGGCCGGGACTGGGAACGGCTGTTCCGCGTGGACCGGGTGGTGGGCGTCGACGTGCTCGACGACCCCGTCCCGGCCGACCTGCCGGCCCTGCCCGCGGTGTGGGAGCGGCTGCGCGAGCAGGTGGAACGTCCCGCGAGCGCAGGGGTGCGGGTCCGGCTGCGCGTGGCGGCCGCCGACGCCGGGATGCTGCTGCGCATCGCCGACGCCCAGCTGGTCTCCGAGCCCGTCGTGCGCGAGCTGCCGGTCCTCGAGGGCGAACGGCTCGTGGAGGTGAGCGCCGCGTTCCGCGCGCTGCCGGCCGCCCGGGCCGTCCTGCTGGGCCTGGGCCGCCTCGTCGTGGTCCTCGAACCCCCCGAGCTCGTCGCCGACCTCGTGGCGACGGCCCGGGACGTCCTCGCGACGTACGCCCCGGGGTGAGGGTCAGGCGAAGGCGGGCCGGATGACGTCGCTCGCCAGCGCGACCCGGTCGGGGAAGGGCAGGAACGACCCGGACAGCGCCGTGATCGTCGCCCGCTCGACGTCGGCGAGGTCCCAGCCGGCCTCCTCCACGAGCAGCGCGAACTCCCGCGACAGCGAGGTCCCGGACATGAGCCGGTTGTCGGTGTTGACGCTGATGGAGAACCCCAGGTCCTTCAGCAGCGTGATCGGGTGCTCGGCCACGCTCGTGGCCGCCCCCGTCTGCACGTTGCTCGACGGGCACAGCTCCAGCACGACCCCGCGGTCGCGCACCCACGTGGCCAGGCGGCCGAGCGTCGCGTTCGGCAGCCCGTGCGCGTCGTGGCCCTCGTGCACGGTGACGTCCTCGACGATGCGGACGCCGTGCCCGATGCGCTCGGCGCCGCACGGGTGCAGGGCGTCGGCGATGCTCGGCAGGCCGAAGGCCTCCCCGGCGTGGATGGTCACGGGGAAGTTCTCGGCGTGCAGGCGGTCGAAGGCGGCGAGGTGGTTCGAGGGCGGGAACCCGATCTCGGCGCCGGCGATGTCGAACCCGACGACCCCGGTGTCGCGGTGGCGCAGCGCGAGCTCGGCGATCTCCAGACCGCGGTCGGCGTGCCGCATCGCGGTGACGAGCGTGCCGACCCGGACGGGCGTCCCGGCCGCGGCGGCCTGCTGCTCCCCGCGACGCATGCCCTCCTCGACGGCCTCGACGACCTCGTCGAGGGACAGACCGCCCTGCAGGTGCTGCTCGGGGGCGTACCGCAGCTCCCCGTAGACGACGCCGTCGGCGGCGAGGTCGAGGACGGCCTCGGTCGCGACGCGGGCCAGCGACTCGCGGTCCTGCATGACGGCGATGGTGTGGTCGAACGTCTCGAGGTACCGCACGAGCGTGCCGGAGTCCGCGGCGTCGCGGAACCACGCGCGCAGCTCCTCCGGGTCCGTCGTCGGCAGCCGGTGGCCGTTCTGCGCGGCGATCTCCACGATCGTCGCCGGACGCAGACCACCGTCGAGGTGGTCGTGCAGGGACACCTTGGGCAGGGCCCGCACGCGGTCGAGGGTGGTCTGGTCCTGCGTCGGGGAGGTCGTCTCGCTCACGGTTCCGATCCTGCCAGTTCCGGGGTGGGCCGCCTGCGCGCGGCCGACCGCAGCTCGATGCGCTGCCCGGCCGCCGTGGCCGACAGCAGCAGCACGGCCCCGAGCACCCCGGCGAGCCCGAGGGCGTCGCCCGCGAGGACGACGCCGAACAGCACCGCCCACAACGGTTCGGTCCCCAGCAGCAGGCTCGCCCGCGCGGCCGAGGTCCGGCGCACGGCCCAGGACTGCGCGAGGAAGGCGAAGACGCTGCACCCCAGCGCCAGGTACGCCACCCCGGCCCACTGCCCGGCACCGGCCGACGCCGCGAACCCGACGGTCGCCGAGGGGGACAGCGCGAGACCCCCGACCGCGCCCACGACGGTCTGGACGAACGTCAGGCCGCGCAGGTCCAGCCGGACGCGCCGGGTGACCCGCCCGATCGCCGTCACGTGGCAGGCCCGCACGACGGCCGCGGCCAGCACCAGCAGGTCACCGGCCGTGGGTGTGCGCCACCCGCCCCCGCCCACGAGGAGCGCGACGCCCACGACCGCGACGAGGGCGGCGGCGAAGAACGACGGCGGCAGCCAGGACCGGGTCCACAGCCCCTCGACCGCGGGGGTGAGCAGGATGGTCGTGGAGATGAGCAGACCGGCGTTGGTCGCGCTGGTCCCCGCCACCCCGAACGTCTCCAGCAGCAGGACCGCCGCCTGCGAGCACCCCAGGACCAGCCCCCAGCGCAGCTCGTGCCGGCCGACGCGGGCCCGGGTGAGGACGACGACGACCGCGAGCGCGAGCGCCGCGCCGACGTAGCGCAGCGTGAGGACGGGCAGCACCGCGTCCGTACCCGCACCGCTGTCGAGCAGCGCCTTGGCCGCGAGGTAGCTGCTGCCCCACACCACCGCGACGCCCAGCAGCAGGGCGTCCACCCGTCGGTCTCGCACCCCTGCAGCGTCCAGGCGGGCAACCGTCCAGTCCAGGTCGATCTGCTCAACGCCGGCATTAGCATCCCTTCATGGACGAGCGGCAGTTGACCGTGCTGCGCGAGCTCGCCGAGCGCGGCACCCTCGTCGCCGTCGCCCGCGCCCTGCACGTCACCCCGTCCGCCGTGTCGCAGCAGCTGGCGGCGCTGCAACGGTCCTGCCCCGTCCCGCTGACCGAGCGACGGGGCCGCCAGCTCGCCCTCACCCCGGCCGGGGAGGCGCTGGCCGGCGCGGCCGTGGACGTCGCGACCGCCCTGGACGCCGCCCGCCGCGCCGTGGGCGACCACCTCGACTCGGCCCGCACCCCCGTCTCCGTCGCCGCCTTCCACTCGGCGGCGCTGGCCTGGTTCGGGCCGCTGCTCACCGCCCTGGACGGCACCCCGCCGCTGCGCTGCACCGACGAGGACGTCGCCCAGGACGCCTTCCCCGCCCTCGTCGCCGACCACGACGTCGTCGTGGCCCACCGCCCCGAGGCCTCCCCCGCCTGGCCCACCCGCAGGGTGCGGGTCGTGCCGCTGCTGCTGGAACCCCTGCACGTGGCGCTGGCGGTGGGCCACCCGCTGGCGCAGCGCGAGGAGCTGCGGGTCGCCGACGTCGCGGCCGAGCGGTGAATCTCCGTGCACGAGGGGTTCCCGCTGGCCGGTGCCCTCGACGCCGTCGCCGTCGCCGCGCACCGCCCCCTCGACGTCGTCCACCGCATCAACGAGTTCTTCGTCGCGGCGTCCGTCGTCGCGGCCGGGGACGCGATCGCCCTGATACCGGCCCGCACGAGCCGCCCCGGGCCGGACGTGGTGCTGCGCCCCCTGGCCGACGTGAGCGTGAACCGGCGCGTGGACGCGCTGCTGCGCCCGGAGGCCCTCGCCCGGCGCGGTGTGCGGACCGTCCTGGACGCCCTGCGCGACGTCGCCCGCTCCGAGGCGGACCCGGCCCGGGCGTGAACGGGTCGACCTGCAGCGCGCTGCAGGTCCTGGCGTGAGGTCGTGACCCGGAGCACCGGCACAGGCCGAACCCCGACGGTGGCCCCGTGACCAGCGGCGTGGTCCGCAGCGACACCCGCTCCAGCACCCGGTCCGGCACCGAGAACTCGACACCGACGACGTGTTCGGCGACGACGGCGGGGAGTCGCAGTCGCCCGCGGACGGGGGTGGACCGGCCACCGGCCGCACCCCGCCCCGGGGTCCCCCGGGCCCGGCTACCGTGCGCGGGTGCGCGCGAGAACGTGGGTCCTGCTGGCCGGGGCGGTCCTGTCCGAGGTCACGGCGACCTTGGCCCTGCGGGCGGCGAACGACCGGCCGGGGTGGTTCGTCCTCGTCGTGGCCGGGTACGCGGCGGCGTTCGTCCTGCTGGCCGCGGTGCTGCGCACCGGCCTGTCGCTCGGGGTGGCCTACGGGTTGTGGGCCGCGACCGGCGTCACCCTCACCGCGGTGGCGGGGGCGTTCCTGTTCGCCGAACCCCTCACCCCGGTGATGGGCGGCGGGATCGCCCTCGTCGTCGCCGGTGTGCTCCTGGTGGAGCTCGGGGCGCGCCACCCGCGGGAGGAACGGTGACCTGGCTGCTCCTGGCCGGTGCGGTGGTGTTCGAGGTGGCCGCGACCGCCGTGCTGAGGGTTTCCGACGGGGGGCGGCGGCGCCGGTGGCTGCCCGTCGTGGCCGGTGGGTACCTGGTGTCGTTCGGTTTCCTCTCCTTCGCGCTGCGGGCCGGGATGCCCGTCGGGATCGCCTACGGGGTGTGGTCGGCGGTCGGCATCGCCCTGACCGCGCTGCTGTCCCGGGCGGTGTTCGGGGACCCGCTGACCCGCACGACGGCCCTCGGCCTGGCCCTCATCGCCGCCGGGGTGGTGCTCGTCGAACTCGGCGCCCGCTGAACTCCCCGGGCCCGCCCGGGAACTCACCCGTTCTGCCGCCGCCGGCCGTAGCAGAGGGTGGCCGAGGCCGCCGTCCGAGGGAAACCCGGTGCGCCGGAAGGGTGGCCAAGATCATCTCTCGTCACGTACGGTGCACGCGTCCTGGCAGGATCCCGGTCATCCCACCCGCCCCTGGAGGAGACGACATGCCGCGCGCGACGACGGTTCTGGACACGACGACCACGCTGACCGGTGACGACCGCGAGCAGGCGTGGAAGGTCTACGAACTCGCGTTCGGCGGGCTCGCCACGCGCGCGGTGCAGCAGCACCTCATGACGCGGGAGGAGTTCGACGAGGTGTGCGCGGACGAGCGGGTGTTCAAGTACGTCGTGCGTGACGCCGACCTCGACGTGCTCTGCGGTTTCGCGACGTTCTCCAACGACCTGTCCACCGTGTACCAGTTGTCCGAGGCCTACTACGAACGTCGCTGGCCGCGGCAGTTCGCCGAGCGCAGCATCTGGTACATCGGGTGCGTGGGGGTCCACCCCGCCTACCGCAGCAGCGGGGTGTTCGTGACCCTCGTCGAGGCGATGTGCCGCGTCGTCCACGACCAGGGCGGGGTCGCCAGCCTCGACATCTGCCGCTACAACGACCAGCAGCTCGCCCTGCCCCGGCTCATCGGCCGGATCGTGAACTCCTTCGGCCACGAGGCCACCGGCGAACGCCTCGACGAGCAGACGTACTGGGCCTACGACTTCGCGTCGGCCTGAACCGCCCGCCGGGGGTGCCGCGCCCCGGCGTCCCGCAGGTACCGGGCCGCCTCCGGCGCGGACTGGGCGCGGTGCCACAGCCACCCCTGCCCGTGCCCGACCCCGAGGCCGGCCAGGACGGCACGTTGCTGCTCGGTCTCGACGCCCTCGGCCGTGACCGCCAGCCCGAGGGCCTCGCTGACCGCCACGACGGCGCGGACGACGGCCGCGTCGGTTCCGTCGCACCCCAGCCCGGAGACGAAGCTGCGGTCGACCTTCACCCGCGTCACGGGGAAGCTGCGCAGGTAGCTGAGCGCGGAGTACCCGGTGCCGAAGTCGTCGACGGCCAGGCCGACCCCGAGACCGCGCAACCGGTCCAGCAGGGCCAGCGTGCGGTCGTCCTTCTCGAGCATCGACGACTCGGTGATCTCCAGCAGCAGGGCCTCGCCGGAGACGCCGCGGGCGGCCAGCAGGTCCCGCACGGTTTCGGCGAAGTCGTGGTCGAGGAGTTGGCGCGGTGAGACGTTGACGGACACGAGGAAGTCCTCGCCGACGACGCCGTCCCGGCGCCAGGAGGCGAGGTCGGCCAGCGCGGTGTCCAGGACCCGGCGACCGACCTCCAGGACCAGACCGGTCTCCTCCAGCACGGGCACGAAGACGGCCGGGGAGATCGGCCCGTGCAGGGGGTGGTTCCAGCGCAGCAGGGCCTCCACGCCCCGGGGAACACCCGTCGCCAGGGACACGATCGCCTGGTAGTGCACCTCGAGGGACTGCTCGGCCACGGCGCAGCGCAGGTCGAGCTCGAACTCGACGTCGTCACCGATGGCCCGCCGCAACTCGTCGTCCCACAGGACGTACCGGTTCCGGCCCTGCGACTTCGCCCGGTACATCGCCAGGTCCGCCTCGCGCAGGGCGACCGACAGGGACGAGCAGACGGGAGCGATCCCCACCGAGGCCGAGACGACGACGTCACCGACCGGCAACCGCACCGGCCGGCGCAGCGCGTCGAGCAGCTCGACGGCCCAGGCCACCGCGGCCACGTCCGGGCCGGGGACCGTCAGGACGAACTCGTCCCCGGCCAGCCGGGCCGGAACCGCGCCCGCGGGGGCCACCCCCCGCAGCCGGGCGGCCACCTCGCACAGCAGCAGGTCGCCGACGACGTGCCCGTGGGTGTCGTTGACGCGTTTGAACCCGTCGAGGTCGACGAACAGGACGAAGCGTTCCGCGGCCGGTTCGGCGTCCAGGAGCGCCTGCACCCGGCGCTCGAACTCGTCGCGGCCGGGCAGGTCCGTCAGGGCGTCGTGGGTGGCGCGGTGCTCCAGGACGGCCTTGGCGGCGGCGTGCCCGTTGACGGCGGCGACCGCCCGCGCCAGGACCAGGCCGATCATCGCGCACAGCAGCGCGAAGGCGGCCACCTGCCCCACGAGCCCCTGGTCGGTGCGGGTGCTCGCCAGGTAGGCGGCCCCCAGCAGCGACAGGCAGAGGACGACCAGCCGCGGCGCCGACCACGCGTCGAACGTGGGAGGGGGCGGCGCGGGGGCCGCGCCCGGACGCGGCAGGTGCAGGACCGCCACGGCCAGCAGGAAGTACGCCAGGAGGAACGGGGCGTCGAACGCGGTGGGCGCGACGTAGTACCCCTGCCGCCCCAGGACGGCGTACCCGACGTCCCCCACGAGCAGGCACGCGACGGCCGCGCACAACCAGCGGTGCGCCACGACCCCCGGTGCGCTCATGATGAGGTCGAGGGCCAGGACCACGAGGACGACGTCGAACAGCGGGTAGACCCCGGCGAGGACCGACCCGAGGACCGTGCGCCCGGGCAGGTCCAGCACCGGCAGCACGAGGAACTGCACGGCCGCGGAGGCGCCGGCCAGGCTCGCGACGAGGACGTCGCAGACGACCTCCCGGCGCAGCCCGCCCACGGCCCGCGCCATCCGCGCGAGGGCCACGACGAGCAGGGCGTACCCGGTGAGGGAGAACGGGTCGGGGGCGAAGGCCGCCAGGCCGGGGTTCCCGTCGGCCCACGGCCGCAGCACCGAACCGAGGAGGAACAGGCCCGCGCACAGCGGCACGAGCGACCAGCTCGAGGGCGGCTCCGGCCGTCGCCGGCGGACCAGGACCGCGGCGAGGACGAGGGCGCCCACGCCGAAGACGCCGACCCCGGCCGAGCGCAGGGCGTCCGGCAGCGGCAGCAGGTAGGCGACGGTGAGCACCGCGGCGGCGAGGACGTACGCGAACCACCCGCGCGGGCGGCGCGGGGCGGTCACCTCCTGCTGGACCACGTGGACTCCTCTCATCCCCGGTCCCATCGGCTCCCGGTCCCACGACCTTGATCACGGGCTGGTCCGTTCGGGTGGCACCACCGCACGCCGCGCGAGCGCCCCTCACCCCGCCGCGAGCACCTGCTCCCGCAGGATCTCCGCGTGCCCGCAGTGCTGGGCCAGTTCGCGCAGCACGTGCAGCAGGACCCACCGCAGCGGCAGCGGGCCCCGTCGGTTGCCCGGCAGCACGTCGTCGAGGTCGAGGTCGGCCACAGCCCGCCGCGACGCCGCGCACGCCGCGGCGTGGGCCGTGCGGACGGAGGCGACCGTGTCGCCCGCGGTGAGCGCGAACGACTCCGTCGGCCCGGCCTCGATCCCCAGCTCGGCCCGGCTGCGCCCGGTGACGGCCTCCTCGAACCAGACGCGCTCGACGAAGGTGGCGTGCTTGACCAGGCCGAGCAGCGTCGTCTCCGACGGCACGAGCCGGCGCCGCGCCTGCTCCTCGCTCAGACCGTCCAGGCAGGCCGCGAGGGCGCCGCGGTGCTCGTCGAGGAACGCGTCGAGCTGCTCCCGCAGCCCGGCGTGGGCGGACCCGCCGTGACGCACGGGCTCAGGCCGTGACGCGCTGGTGCACGAGGGGGCGCGCGGCGGGTGGTTCGGCGGTGACGGGGAACCCGCCCTCCACCGCCTGCAACGCCCACTCGAACCGTTCGGGGGTGTCCGTGTGCAGGGTCATGACGGGCTGGCCGGCGCGCACGGCGTCACCGCGCACGGCGTGCAGCTCCACGCCCGCCCCGGCCTGCACGGCCTCCTCGCGCCGGGAGCGGCCCGCACCGAGGCGCCAGGCGGCCACGCCCACGGCCATGGCGTCGACGTCGAGGAACCCGTCGGCGGGGGCGAGCACCTCGTGGGTGTGCCGGGCCACCGGCAGCGGGGCGTCGGGGTCCCCGCCCTGGGCGGCGATCATCCGCCGCCAGGCGTCCATCGCCCGGCCGTCGGCGAGGGCGTCGGCGGGGTCGACGGCGTCCAGGCCCACCGCGGCGAGCATCTCCCGCGCCAGCACCAGCGTGATCTCCACGAGGTCGGCGGGCCCGCCGCCGGCGAGGACCTCGACGGACTCGCGGACCTCGAGGGCGTTGCCCGCGGTGCGGCCCAGCGGGGTCGACATGTCGGTGACGACGGCGACGGTCTCCACCCCGGCGTCGGTGCCGAGGTCGACCATCGTCCGGGCCAGCTCGACGGACTGGGCCAGCTCCTTCATGAACGCCCCGGAACCGGTCTTGACGTCGAGGACGAGGGCGCTGGTGCCCTCGGCGATCTTCTTGCTCATGATCGAGCTGGCGATGAGCGGGATGGCCTCGACGGTGCCGGTGACGTCGCGCAGCGCGTAGAGCTTCTTGTCGGCCGGGGCGAGGTCGCCGGTGGCGGCGCAGATCACGGCGCCGAGGTCGGTGAGCTGGGCGCGGATCTGCGGCAGCGTCAGCGAGGCCCGCCAGCCGGGGATCGCCTCCAGCTTGTCGAGGGTCCCGCCGGTGTGGCCGAGCCCGCGGCCGGACAGCTGCGGGACGGCGGCGCCGCAGGCCGCGACGAGCGGGGCCAGCGGCAGCGTCACCTTGTCCCCCACCCCGCCGGTGGAGTGCTTGTCGACGCTGGGCCGGGGCAGGTCGGTGAAGTCCAGCCGCGCGCCGGAGGCGATCATCGCCGAGGTCCAGCGCGACACCTCGCGGCGCGTCATCCCGTTGAGCAGGACGGCCATGGCGAGGGAGGACATCTGCTCCTCGGCGACGTCGCCGCGGGTGTAGGCGTCGATGACCCAGTCGATCTGCGCGTCGGACAGCTCGCCCCGGTCGCGCTTGGTGCGGATGACGTCGACGGCGGCGAACTGCTGGCTCACTGGGGTGCCTCTCCGGGCTTCTTGCGGGCGGGGTCGGTCAGGTCGTGCGGCCCGAACGCGTCGGGCAGCACCTCGGTCATGGGGACGATGCCGCGCGGGGAGTCCACGAGCAGGTCCGGTCCGCCGAACTCGAACAGGAGCTGGCGGCACCGACCGCACGGCATGAGGACGTTCCCGGCCGCGTCGACGCAGGCGAACGCGACGAGGCGCCCACCCCCGGTCATCTGCAGCTGCCCGACGAGCGTGCACTCGGCGCACAGGGTCACGCCGTAGGAGGCGTTCTCGACGTTCGCGCCCGCCACCACCCGGCCGTCGGCGACGAGCGCGGCCGCCCCGACGGGGAAGTCCGAGTACGGCGCGTACGAGTGCGCCAGCGCCGCCCGGGCCGCGGTCCGCAGCCCGTCCCAGTCGACGTCGCGGGGGGTGGTCACGGGTACGCCTCCCCGCTCGCGGCCGGCGGCCTGACCCGGCCCACGAACCCCGCGACCGCGAGGATCGTCGCCAGGTACGGCAGCATCGCGAGGAAGCTCGACGGCACCGCGGCGGGCCCCTGCAGGATCCCGACGAGGGTCTGCAGCGCGGCGAAGAACCCGAACAGCAGCGAGGCCCCCACGGCCCCGCGCGGGCTCCAGCGGCCGAAGATCACGGCGGCCAGGGCGATGAACCCCTTGCCCGCCGACATGTTCTCGGTGAACGGCCCGATGGTCCCGATGGACAGGTAGGCCCCCGCGAGCCCGGCGATCCCGCCGGCGACGACGACGTTGACGTACCGGACGCGCAGGACGTCGATCCCCACGGTCGCGGCGGCCTTGGGGTGCTCGCCCACGGCGCGCGTCCGCAGCCCCCACCTCGTGCGGAACAGCACGACCTGCAACGCGACGATGACCACGTACATGACGTAGACGAGCACGTTCGCCTGGAACAGCAGCGGACCGACGACGGGGACGTCGGCGAGCACGGGGACCCGGATCGGCGACAGGACGCCGGGTGAGTTGTACCGCTGGGTGTCGGACTGCATGAGCGCCTTGTACGCCCACCCCGTGAACCCCAGCGCGGCCGCGTTCAAGACGACACCCAGGATCACCTGGTTCACCCGGTAGCGGATGGCGAACACCGCCAGCAACCAGCCGACGACGGCCCCGGCCAGGACCGCACCGACGACCCCGGCGCCGAGGCTGCCGGCCATCGACCCCACGAGCGCGCCGGCGAAGGCGCCGGTGAGCATCTGCCCCTCGATGGCGACGTTGACGACGCCGCTGCGTTCGCCGAGCACCCCGGCGAGGGCCCCGAGGATGAGCGGGGTCGCCAGGAACACCGTCTGCTGCAGCAACCGGACGAGGTCCATCGACTGCGCCTGGGCCCCGCTCATCACCCAGCACAGGAACGCCAGGACGAAGCAGAGGAGGGTCACGGCGATGACGACCGGGCTGCGCCGGGCGCGGAAACCCCGCGCGAGCTGGAACAGCCCGAGCAGCACGATCACCACGCCGAGCACGACGGGGGTCACCGTGCCGGGCAGGGTGAGGTCGGGCAGCGTGACCGAGGACCCGCCGCCGAAGCGGAACGTCGCGTCGGCCGGGCCCGAGCCGACGCCCCAGCCGAGGACGGTGAGGAGACCGACGACGACGAGGAGCGCGCCGGTGAGCACCCGCTTGCGCAGGCTCACCGGTGGCTGCGCCCGTGTCGTCGCGGTGGTGGCCGCTGGGGTCTGCACGTCGGCCGAACCGCTCACCGGGTCCACCCTCCCGACAACTCGGCACCCACGGCGGGACCGCCGGCGCGCAACCGGAACACGGCCCGCACGAGGGCGGGGGCCGCGATGAACAGGACGACGAGGGCCTGCAGCACCCCGACGAGGTCGACGGGGACACCCGTCACGGACTGCATCTGCACCGCGCCCGCGCGCAGGCCGCCGAACAGCAGCCCGGCGGCGATGACGCCGTAGGGGTTGTTGCGCCCCAGCAGGGCGACGGTGATGGCGTCGAAGCCGATGTTCCCCGCCACGCTGCCGGTGACGCTGCCGGTGACGCCGAGGACCTGGGTCGCCCCGGCGAGCCCGGCCAGACCGCCGGCCAGCGCCATCGACACGACCTGCAACCGGCCCACCCCCATCCCGGCGGTGCGGGCGGCGTTCGGGTTGGCCCCCACGGCACGCAACCGGAACCCGAGGCGGGACCGCTCGAAGAGCCACCACACCGCGACGGCGGCCAGGACCGCCAGGACCAGGCCGAGGTTCACCCGCAACGAGGAACCGAGCAGCTTGGGCAGGACGGCGGTGCCGTCGACCTGCTCGGAGATGGCCTGCGTGTAGGGCGCGCGCTGGAAGCCCCGCACGCTGAGCAGGTACGTCAGCAGGTTGATCGCGACGTAGTTCAGCATGATCGTCGTGATGACCTCGTGGGCCCCGGTGCGGGCCTTGAGCAGGCCCACGATCCCGCCCCACACGACCCCGCCCGCGATCCCGCCCACCAGCGCGGCCAGCAGGTGCAGCACGACGGGCAGGTCGACCGCGAACCCCACCCAGGCGGCTGCGATCGCGCCGACGATGATCTGCCCCTGGGCGCCGATGTTGAACAGCCCGACCCGGAACGACAGCGCGACCGCCAGGCCCGCGAGGATCAGCGGCGTCGCGTTGACGAGGGTCTCCGAGATCGGCCGCAGCGCGGCGGTCCCGGTGAAGTTCGGGTTGTAGACGGCCCCCTGTAGCAGCGCCACGTAGGCGTCGCGCACCGAGTACCAGACGTTGAGCAGGAAGTCCTGCGGGTAGGAGAAGAGGTACCCCGCGCTCTGCCGCGACGGTTCGTCGCCGACGACGATGAGCACGGCCCCCACGAGCAGCGCGCCCACGACGGCGAACACCGTGACGAGCCAGCTCCCGCCCCAGTAGAGGCGGCGGCGCGGGGGTGCCGCCTCCTTGCGGTCCTTCTCGAGCGAGGGGGAACTCACGCGTCGTCCTTCCCGAGGGTGGCGCCCGCCATCAGCAGGCCGAGTTCTTCCTGCGTCGCGTCCGGGCCGACCTCGCCGGCGATCCGGCCGCGGTACATCACGACGATGCGGTCGGCCAGCGCCCGCACCTCGTCGAGCTCGGTGGACACGAGCAGCACCGCCGCGCCGCGGTCGCGCTCGGCCACGATCCGCTGGTGCACGAACTCCTGGCTGCCGACGTCGACGCCGCGGGTGGGCTGGGCGACGACGAGCAGGTCCAGCGAGCGCGTCATCTCCCGGGCCAGCACGACCTTCTGCTGGTTCCCGCCCGACAGGGTCGAGGCGGCCGCCTGGGCCGAGGGGGTGCGGATGTCGAACTCGCTGATGCGCTCGTCGGCGTTGCGCCGCACGGCCTCCCGGTTCACCGAGGGGCCGCTGGCGAAGGCGGGCGAGTCCACGAGGTCGAGCACGAGGTTCTCGGCGATGCTGAACGACCCGACGAGGCCGTCGTGCAGCCGGTCCTCGGGGACGTACCCGACCCCGAGGGCGAGCACCTCGGCGATGGGCCGGCCGGTGACGTCGGCGCCGGAGACGGTCACGGTGCCGGCGTCGACGGGTTGCAGCCCGACGATGCTGCGGGTGAGCTCGGTCTGGCCGTTGCCGTCGACCCCGGCGACGGCCAGGACCTCCCCGGCCCGCACCTGCAGGTCGACGTCGTCCAGGAGCACCGCGCCGGAGGGGTCCACGACCCGGACGCCGGCCATCTGCAGGACGGCGTCGCCGGGTTCGGCGTCCGCCTTCTCCACCCGCAGCCGGACGTCCCGCCCGACCATGAGGGCGGCCAGTTCCTCCGGCGAGGCCTGCGGGGAGGCCTCCCCCACGACCTTGCCGCGGCGGATGACGGTGATGCGGTCGGCGACGGCCTTGACCTCGCGCAGCTTGTGGGTGATGAAGACGATCGAGGTCCCGGCGTCGGCGAGCTCGCGCATGACACGCATGAGGTCGTCGGTCTCGGCGGGGGTGAGCACCGCCGTCGGCTCGTCCAGGACGAGGACCCTGGCGTCGCGCAGCAGCGCCTTGACGATCTCGACGCGCTGCTGCACGCCGACGGCGAGGTCGGCGACGAGGGTGTCGGCCGGGATCGCCAGACCGAACCGCTGCGACGTCTCCTCGACGCGCTGGCGGGCCCGGCGGCGGTCGAGGAACCCGCCACCGGAGGTGAGTTCGGCCCCCAGGACGATGTTCTCGGTGGCGGTGAACGTCGGGACCAGCATGAAGTGCTGGTGCACCATGCCGATCCCGGCGGCCATCGCGTCCCCCGGGGAGGAGAACTCCACGGGGTCCCCGTCGACGAGGATCTGCCCCTCGTCGGGGGTGTACAGGCCGTAGAGCACGTTCATCAGCGTGCTCTTGCCGGCGCCGTTCTCACCCAGGAGGGCGTGGATCTCGCCCTCGCGGACGACGAGGTCGATGGAGTCGTTGGCGACGAGGGGCCCGAAGCGCTTCGTGATGCCCTTGAGTTCCAGTTGCACCTGCGGGTCGTCCCCTCGTCGCCGTCGTCCGTCGGTCCTGCGGTGGTGCTGCCGGTCGCTCAGCCGGCCGCGATGGCGTTGGGCGAGGTGATCGCGATCGAGCCGTCGACGATGCCCTGCTTCACCGTGTCCAGCTCGGTCTTGAGCTCGGCCGGGACCCGGTCGTCCCACTGGTTGAACGGCGCCAGGCCGGTGCCGTCGTTCTCCAGCGTGCCGATGTAGGCACCCGTCGGGACGTTCCCCTCGGCGGCGTCGACGACGTACTCCTTCACGGCGTCGGTGAGGTTCTTCGTCACCGAGGAGATGAAGTACTGGCAGTACTGCTCGGCGCTGACGCAGCCGTCGGTGTCGACCCAGATGAGGTTGAGGCTGCCGCCGGCGGCCTCGGCCGCCGCGCCCGCACCCAGGCCGGACTGACCGGCGACCGGCATGACGATGTCGGCACCCTGGGAGGCCAGGGTCTCGGTGATGGACCGGCCCGCGGCCTGGTCGGTGAAGGAGTTCGAGAACGTGCCGCCGCTGGGGTTGTTCTCGTCCCAGCCGATGACCCTGACGTCCGTGCCCTTCTGCTGGTTGTAGTACTGGACGCCTTCCCAGAAGCCGTCCATGTAGATCGTCACCGGCGGGATGTTCAGCCCGCCCCAGGTGCCGACGGTGCCCGTCTTGGTCATGCCCGCGGCGAGGTACCCGCCGAGGAATCCGCCCTCGACGGTGTTGTACTCGAAGCCGTAGACGTTGTCGGCCACGGGCGCGGAGTCGATCTCGGCGAAGTCCTGGTCGGGGTTCTGCTCCGCGACCTCCTTCACCGCGTCGGACATGAGCCCGCCGACGGCGACGATCGTTCCGCAGCCCTTGCCCACCTCGGCGTTGAGGTTCGGCACGTAGTCGGCGTCGCTGTTGGAGGCGACGTAGGAGATGGTGATGTTCGGGTTCTCCTCCTTCGCGGCCTCGAATCCGGCGTAGGAGGACTGGTTGAACGAGCGGTCGTCGACGCCGCCGGTGTCCAGCACCATGCAGGCCTTGAACGCGTCGCCGGACCCGCCCTCGGACCCGCCGGAGGACCCCTGCGTGTCGGTCGGCCGGTCGCCGCACGAGGCGAGCAGCAGGGCGGCGACGCCGACAGCTGCCACCGGGGCGAGGCGGTGGATCGAAGTCATGGTGAGGTCCTCCAGGTCGGGGTGGATCGCATCGTGGCGTCGGCCCCGCCTCGGGCAGGTGCGAACGCGCGGTCATCGTAGTGCGCGAAAACCCGCGATCCGTGCCGCCGAGCGGTCACGTTGTCCAGATCGAGATCTTCGCACCGGTCACCTCACCCGGGCGCCGGGAGAAGGTGACGAACAGGTCACGGACGGTGCGGGCCGCTCAGGCGCCGGGCAGCGCCTTCGCCGACAGGGCGGTGAGGGCCAGCACCCCCATCCCGACGGCGAGCGCCCCCTCGTCGGGGGCGAAGTCGCCGCGGTGCAGGTCGTACGTGGGACCGCCCGGGGTCCGCGTCCCGAGCCGCACCATGGCCCCGGGCACGTGGTGCAGGTACCAGGCGAAGTCCTCCCCGCCCAGGGACTGCCGCGTCGGCAGGACGCCGTCGTCGCCGAGCAGCGCGCGGGCCGCGGCGTCCAGGGCGGCCGTGGCGTGGACGTCGTTGTCCACCGGCGGCACCCCGCGCACGAGGTCGACCTCGGCGCGGACGGCGTAGGGGCGCACGAGGTCGGCCACGACGGCCTCGACGAGCTCGCCGGCGTGGTGCCAGGCCTCAGTCTCCATGCAGCGCAACGTGCCCGCGGCGAACCCCTCGGCGGGCACGGCGTTGGCGGCGTCGCCGGCGTGGACGGCGCCCCAGGTGAGGTTGACCCCGGCGCGGGGGTCGACGCGGCGCGCGATGACCGCGGGCAGCTGCGTGATGACCTGGCCGAGCGCGAAGACGAGGTCGCCGGCCAGGTGCGGGCGGGACGTGTGCCCGCCGGTCCCCCGCAACCGGACGGTGACGTGGTCGGAGGCCGAGGTGATGGGTCCGGCCTTCAGGCCGACCGTGCCGACGTCGAGGCTGGGGTCGCAGTGCAGACCGTAGATCGCGGCCACGTCGTCGATGGCCCCGGCGCCCACGACGTCCAGCGCCCCGCCGGGCATGACCTCCTCGGCCGGCTGGAACAGCAGCCGCACCCGGTGGGGCAGGTCACCCGTGCGGGCCAGGTCGGCCAGGACGAGACCGGCCCCCAGGACCGAGGCGGTGTGGACGTCGTGCCCGCAGGCGTGCGCGGTGCCGGGCACCGTCGAGGCGTAGGGCAGGCCCGTGGACTCCGGGGTGCGCAGGGCGTCCAGGTCGGCGCGCAGGGCGATGGTGCGCTCGCACGGGGACTCGGGCCCGAGGTCGGCGACGAGCCCCGTGCCCGGGAGCAGCTGCACCTCCACCCCCGCGGCGGTGAGCAGGTCGGCGACCCGGGCCGTCGCGCGGTGCTCGGCGCGGGCGAGCTCGGGGTGGGCGTGCAGCTCGCGGCGCAGGGCCCTGGCCGTGGGCTCGTGCGTGGCGACGAGGCCGGTGACGCGCTCGCCGAGCCCGCCCGGGCCGGTCGCGGTCCGCGGGCTGCTCGTGTCGCTCGTCACGTCGTGCGACGGTACCCGCGCCGCCCGCCGACCGCCGACCTCACCCCACCCCGGCCCGCCTCGGCGGGGGGCTCGGGGACGGCCCTCAGACGACGTCGAGCCCCGCCTCCAGCGCCCGCTCGACGAGCTTCTTGACCTCCTGCGCCCGCGCCCGCGTCGTGACCATGAGCGCGTCGGGGGTGTCGACGACGACGAGGTCGTCGACGCCGAGCAGGGCCACGACGCGCTCGTTGCCGGGCACGACGAGCCCGCCGGCGACGCCCTCGGTGATGACGAGGTCGGGGTCGCCGAGCACCTTGGGCTGGTCGACGTCGGCGGGCAGCAGCTCGGCCAGGGAGGAGAAGTCCCCGACGTCGTCCCAGCCGAAGGTGGCGGGCACGACGGCGACGCGGCCCTCCTCGGCGGCCGGTTCGGCGACGGCGTGGTCGATGGCGATGGCCGGCAGGGCGCTCCACTGCTCCTCGAGGACGGCCTCGCGCTGCGGGGTCTCCCAGGCGTCGGCGATCCGCTGCAGCCCGGCGTGCAGGGCGGGGGCGTGGGTGGCGAGCAGCTCGAGCAGGACGTCGGCGCGGGTGACGAACATGCCGCCGTTCCAGCGGTAGTCGCCCGTGGACAGGTACGCCGAGGCGGTGCGGGCGTCGGGCTTCTCCTTGAACTGCACGACGCGGCGCGCGTTGGGGGCCCCCTGCAGCCGCAGCCGCTTGCCGAGGCGGATGTAGCCGAAGCCGGTCGCCGGGTGCGAGGGGGCGATGCCGATGGTCACGACGAAGCCGCGGCGCGCGGTGACGACGGCCTCCTCCACCGAGCTCTCGAAGTCGTCGCGCCCGGAGATGACGTGGTCGGCGGCGAAGGAGCCGAGGACGGCGTCGGGGTTGCGGCGCACCAGGACGGCGGCGGCGAGGCCGATGGCGGCGGCGGAGTCCCGGCGCGCCGGTTCGCGCAGGACGTTGGCCGCGGGCAGGTCGGGCAGCTGCTCGACGACCGCCTCGGCGTGCGAGCGGCCGGTGACCACCAGGAGCCGGTCGGCGTCGGCGAGGGGCAGCAGCCGGTCCCACGTCTGCTGCAGCAGCGTGCGACCGCGGCCGGTGAGGTCGAGCAGGAACTTGGGGCGGTCGCTGCGCGAGAGCGGCCACAGCCGGGTGCCGGCGCCGCCCGCGGGCACGACGGCGTGGAAGTCGGACAGGTCGATCTGCGCGTCCTCGAGGTCGTCGACCGACCAGGCCGTCGTGGAGGCCCACGACCCCGGTCCGGTGCTGCTGCTGGACTGTCCCCCGTCGGTCATGACCCGGAACCTACCGGTGCGCACGTGCCGCGACGGCGACTCGTCCGAGGTCGCTCGCCCGGACGGAGCAGGGCGGTGGACCGGACGGGTCCGGACGGGTCCGAACGGGTGCGGCGGCTTGCGCGGCGGCCCGAGGTTGGTCCAAGGTAGGTGAGGCTGACCTGCGTGACTTGCGCCTCAGCCCCCTTCACGCCGCCGTGAGTCCTTCATCACAAAAGGCACACGGCGACGGCCGTGGGTCGGCTCCCGCACGCCTGCGCGCCTACAGTGGTCACGACGCCGCCGCCTGAGCGCCGGAGCCCGGGTGGACCCGGCGTCGAGGAGCACTCGAGGAGGACGTCGGTGGCCACGAGCCTGACCCCACCCGGACAGGGCGCGCCCGTCGGGAAGTCGAAGACCGGACGACCAGCAGGCACGCTCTACCGCGGTCGCGAGGGCATGTGGTCGTGGGTCATGCACCGCATCTCCGGGGTGCTGATCTTCTTCTTCCTCTTCGTGCACGTCCTGGACACCGCCACGGTGCGCGTGTCGCCCGAGGTCTACAACGGCGTCATCGGGCAGTACAAGAACCCGGTCATGGGCCTGGGCGAGGCCGGTCTCGTCGGCGCCGTGGTCTTCCACGCCCTCAACGGGGTCCGGATCATCCTGATCGACTTCTGGTCCGGCGGGACCAGGCACCAGCGCAAGCTGTTCTGGGGCGTCGTCGGCCTGTGGGTCGTCCTCATGGTGCCCTTCCTCGTCCGTCACCTGACCAACGTCTTCACGCACTGAGGGGCGACGCGCCGTGAGCACCGATCAGACCCCCGGCGGCAGCTACGCCCCGGCCCTGGAAACCCCGCGTTCGCCGTACAAGCGCAACAAGCCGACCCGGACCAACTGGGAGCTGTACGGCTGGCTGTTCATGCGCATGTCCGGCCTGCTCCTCATCGTCCTGGTCTTCGGCCACCTGTTCGTCAACCTCATGACGGGCGACGGGATCCACCAGGTCGACTGGGGCTTCGTCGCCGGCAAGTGGTCCAGCCCGTTCTGGCAGGTGTGGGACCTGCTGATGCTGTGGCTCGCGCAGCTGCACGGCACCAACGGCGTCCGCACCGTCATCAACGACTACGCCGATCGGGACGCGACCCGGTTCTGGCTCAAGATGGCGCTCTACGTCGCGACGGTCATCGTCATCGTCGTCGGCACCCTCGTCATCTTCACGTTCGACCCCTGCGCCGACCCGAACTCCACCCTGGAGGTCTGCCGCGCCGGCAGCGCGAACGTCCCCAGCATCACGAACTGACCGGAACGACGAGGCGGGAGACCACACCATGCAGACCCACCAGTTCGACGTCGTGATCGTGGGGGCCGGCGGCGCGGGGATGCGCGCGGCCCTGGAGTCCGGGCAGCGCGCCCGGACCGCCGTCCTCACCAAGCTGTACCCGACGCGTTCGCACACCGGTGCGGCCCAGGGCGGCATGTGCGCCGCCCTGGCGAACGTCGAGGAGGACAACTGGGAGTGGCACACCTTCGACACCGTCAAGGGCGGTGACTACCTGGTCGACCAGGACGCCGCCGAGGTGATGTGCAAGGAGGCCATCGACGCGGTCCTGGACCTGGAGAAGATGGGGCTGCCGTTCAACCGCACCCCCGAGGGCAAGATCGACCAGCGCCGGTTCGGCGGGCACACCCGCGACCACGGCAAGTCCCCGGTGCGCCGCAGCTGCTTCGCGGCCGACCGCACGGGCCACATGATCCTGCAGACGCTCTACCAGCAGTGCGTCAAGCACGAGGTGGAGTTCTTCAACGAGTTCTACGTCCTCGACCTGCTCCTCGTCCCGACGGCGGAGGCGAAGACGGGCCAGGAGATCGAGGGCGCCGCCGACCAGCCCGGTCTGCAGACCCCTCCCTCGATCGGGACCCCCGGCGACCAGCGCATCGCGGGTGTCGTGGCCTACGAGCTCGCCACCGGCGAGATCCACGTGTTCCAGGCCAAGTCCGTCGTCCTGGCCACCGGCGGCGCCGGCAAGGTCTACAAGACAACCTCCAACGCCCACACCCTCACCGGGGACGGCATGGCCATCGCCTACCGGCGCGGGCTGCCGCTGGAGGACATGGAGTTCTTCCAGTTCCACCCGACCGGCCTGGCGGGCCTGGGCATCCTGCTGTCCGAGGCCGCGCGCGGCGAGGGCGGGATCCTGCGCAACGCCGACGGCGAGCGGTTCATGGAGCGCTACGCGCCCACCATCAAGGACCTCGCGCCGCGCGACATCGTCGCGCGCTCGATGGCCAACGAGGTGCGCGAGGGCCGCGGCGCCGGGCCGAACAAGGACTACGTCCTGCTCGACCTGACGCACCTGGAACCCGCGCACATCGACGCCAAGCTGCCCGACATCACCGAGTTCGCCCGCACCTACCTCGGCGTCGAGCCCTACACCGAGCCCGTCCCGGTGTACCCGACGGCGCACTACGCGATGGGCGGCGTGCCGACGAACGTCGACGCGGAGGTCCTGCAGGACAACACCCGGGTCGTGCCGGGCCTGTACGCGGCCGGCGAGGTCGCCTGCGTGTCGGTCCACGGGTCCAACCGCCTGGGCACGAACTCGCTGCTGGACATCAACGTGTTCGGCCGCCGCGCCGGCATCGCCGCCGCCGAGTACGCCACCAAGGCCGAGTGGATCGCGGTGCCCGACGGTTCCGAGCTGCACGTCGTGAACTGGATGGCCGACCTGCGCGACCGCCCCCAGGGTGAGCGCATCTCCGACATCCGCCGCGAGCTGCAGGACACGATGGACGCCAACGCCCAGGTGTTCCGCACCGAGGCGACGCTGAAGCAGGCGCTCACCGACATCGACCGGCTCAAGGAGCGCTACGCCCGCGCCTCGGTGCAGGACAAGGGCAAGCGGTTCAACCTCGACCTCCTCGAGGGTCTCGAGCTCGGGTTCCTGCTCGACCTCGCCGAGGCGATGTGCCTCGGGGCGCTGGAGCGCAAGGAGTCCCGTGGCGGGCACTTCCGGGAGGACTACCCCAACCGCGACGACGTGAACTACATGCGGCACACGATGGTGTACCGCGAGCACGACGCCGACGGGTCGTACACGACGCGCCTGGACTTCAAGCCCGTCGTCCAGACCCGCTACCAGCCGATGGAGCGCAAGTACTGATGTCCACCCCCGAGACCAGCCCGCAGGAGACGAACGCCGAGGCGGGCTCGGCCAAGTCCGCCGACCGCGCCCGTGAGGGCTCCGGGGGCGCCGCCCCCCGCGAGGGCGGGAACGTGTCCGGCAGCGGGGAGATCCCCTCGTTCACCATCACGCTCAAGGTGCGCCGGTACGACCCGGAGCAGGACTCCGAACCGCACTGGGAGTCCTACGAGCTGACGATGCACGGCACCGACCGCGTGCTCGACGCCCTGCACAAGGTGAAGTGGGAGCAGGACGGGCGGCTGTCGTTCCGCCGTTCCTGCGCCCACGGGGTCTGCGGGTCCGACGCCATGCGCATCAACGGCCGCAACCGCCTGGCGTGCAAGACGCTCCTGAAGGACCTCGACATCAAGAAGCCGATCGTCGTGGAACCCATCAAGGGCCTGCCCGTCGAGAAGGACCTCATCGTCGACATGGAGCCGTTCTTCGCGGCCTACCGCGAGGTCATGCCGTTCCTCATCACGAAGGGCTCCGAGCCGACCCGCGAGCGGATCCAGTCCCAGGCCGACCGCGAGCGCTTCGACGACACCACCAAGTGCATCCTGTGCGCGGCGTGCACGTCGAGCTGCCCGGTGTTCTGGAACGACGGGCAGTACTTCGGCCCGGCCGCGATCGTCAACGCGCACCGGTTCATCTTCGACAGCCGCGACGTCGGGTCGGACCTGCGCCTGGAGATCCTCAACGACAAGGAGGGCGTGTGGCGCTGCCGCACGACCTTCAACTGCTCCGAGGCGTGCCCGCGCGGCATCCAGGTGACCAAGGCGATCGCCGAGGTCAAGCAGGCCCTCATCTCGCGCAAGCTCTGACGCGTCGTCCCGGGC
This sequence comes from Kineococcus mangrovi, assembly GCF_041320705.1. Taxonomy (NCBI): domain Bacteria; kingdom Bacillati; phylum Actinomycetota; class Actinomycetes; order Kineosporiales; family Kineosporiaceae; genus Kineococcus; species Kineococcus mangrovi. The sequence continues at coordinate 447,366 of NZ_JBGGTQ010000004.1, read as the reverse complement.
CTGCGAGAGGTCAGCGGGGTTCGGCCGTCAGGTCCCCGAGCGCGACGCCCGCCAGCAGGTCCCGGCCGGGGGCGTCGTCGGTCATCCGCCACGCCGTCCGGTAGGCGCCTCCCGCCAGCTCGAAGGCGGTGAGGGTCCGGGCCACCGGATCGACCAGCAGGCAGGTCGGGATGCCGTGCGCCTCGTAGAGGGCCTTCTTCGAGCCCGCGTCCCGCAGCTCCGTCGATGCCGACGCCACCTCGACGACGAGGCGGACGGCCCCCGGCTCGTAGTACCGCTCCGGTCGCGGTCCGGACGCGGCCAGCAGGTCCGGGACGACGTAGCGCTCCGGGCCCGGCCGGGGCACCCGCACCCCGACGCCGGTCTTCAGCCGCCACTGCTCGGGCACCCGGCCGAGGAGCACGGTGCGCAGGTTGTCGATCACGTCCTGGTGCAGGACCGAGGGCGGCGGAGTCACGGTGAGCTGCCCATCCAGGATCTCGTAGCGGTACCCGTCGTCGGGCAGGGCGAGCAGGTCCTCGAACACCCACTCGCGGCGCAGGACGCTCACGGCGTCGTCGCTCATCTCGGCTGCCACGGCCACCCCTCCTCGGTCGGCACCAGTATCGCCGACCGGCGTCGGGTCGGTCGGTACGATCCACAGGTGCTGGACCTCGTCGACCGCGACGTGCAGGCGGCGGGCCGCCACCTCTCGCTCAAGATGCCCCGCGACCTCGAAGCGCTGTTCACCGAGGAGGCCTTCGCCCACGACGAGTTCGTCCCCTACTGGGCCGAGCTGTGGCCGAGCGCCCTCGTCCTGGCCGACGTGCTGCCCGGCCAGCTCGGGGACGGGCCCTGCCGGGTGCTGGAGATCGGCGCCGGGCTGGGTGTCCCCTCCCTGTGCGCGGCCCTGGCCGGTCACGAGGTGACGGCGGCGGACTGGGCGCCGGACGCGGTGGACCTGTTGCGCGAGAACGCCGACCGCAACGGGGCGACGCTGCGGGCGCAGCGGTGGAGCTGGACGGACGACCCCGCTCCCCTGGCCCCGCCCTTCGACGTCGTGCTGGCGGCCGACGTCCTGTACGAACGCCGCAACGTCGCACCGATCCTCGCCGCGCTCCCGGCGCTGCTGGCCCCGGGGGGCTGGGCGATGGTCGCCGACCCGGGCCGGTTGCCGACGCCGGAGTTCCTCGCGGGCGCCGCCCGCACGTGGACGGTGCAGCCCGTGCCGCACGACGGGCCGCCGGCCGTGAGCGTCCACCGCCTCACCCGCCCCTGAGGTCGGCCCGGGCGGCGCTGCGTAGAGTGCCGGGCAGGGCAACCCGCGGGGAGACAGCGTGCGCCACCAGGACCGTTACCTGCAGATCAGCCGGATCCTGTCCCGGCACGGTCTGGGGTACTTCATCGACGCCCTCGGGCTCGAACGGTGGGTGCGCACCGACTGGGACCTGTTCGGCCGCCCCCGGGAGCGGGAGCGGCACACCCGCGCCGAGCACGTCCGGCTCGTCATGGAGGAGCTCGGCCCGACGGCCGTCAAGATCGGGCAGATCCTCTCCACCCGTCCCGACCTGCTCTCCCCCGCCTTCCAGCGTGAGCTGGAACGGCTGCAGGACAGCGCGAGCCCGGTGCCGTGGGAGGTCGTCCGCAACGCCGTCGAGGAGGAGCTGGGCGGGGACCCGGAGGAGCTGTTCGTCCACTTCAACCGCGAACCGCTGGCCAGCGCCTCGATCGGGCAGGCCCACACGGCGGTGCGCGAGGACGGGACCCGGGTCGTCGTGAAGGTCCGCCGCCCCGGCGTCGTCGAGGAGGTCGAGGGTGACCTGGAGATCCTGCGGACCCTCGCCGTGCAGGCCTCGCGCCGCTGGTCCGTGGCCGCCGACTACGACGTCGTGGGCCTGGCGACCGACTTCGCCGACACCCTGCGGGCCGAGCTCGACTACCTGTCCGAAGGTCACAACGCCGAGCGCTTCGCCCGCAACTTCCACGGCGACCCCGACATCCGCATCCCTCGGGTCTTCTGGGACACCACGACGTCGCGTGTCATCACCCTCGAACGGTTGCACGGGGTGAAGATCAGCGACGGGGCCGGTCTCGCCGAGCACGGGATCGACCGGTCCGCGCTGGCCGCGCGGGCGACGCGGCTGCTGGCGGACATGGTCTTCGAGCACGGCTTCTTCCACGCCGACCCGCACCCGGGGAACTTCCTCATCGAACCCTCGGGCCGCATCGGCCTGCTCGACTACGGGATGGTCGGCGAGGTCGACGAACGTTCCCGCGAGCACCTGGCGATGCTGCTGGCCGCGTTCGACCGGCGCGACCCGGCGCGGATCGCGGCGGCCTTCGCGACGATCGGCGTCACCGAGCACCGGGTCGACCGGGTGCGGCTGACGACCGACTGCGCGCACCTGCTGCGCACGTACGAGGGGCTGCCGCTGGGGCGCATCAAGGTCGGCGACATCGTCCGGGACGTGCTGGAGATCCTGCGTCGGCACCACCTGGCGCTGCCCCGCAACCTCGCTCTCGTCGTGAAAATGATCGTCATGACGGAAGGGCTCGGGGCGAGCCTGGACCCCGACTTCCAGCTCGGGCGCATCCTCGGCCCCTACGCCCGGCGCCTCGTCGCCCGGCACTTCGACCCGCTCGTGCTGGCCAAGCGCGTCCGGCAGGCCGGGGTGGACGTGGCCCAGCTCGGGGTGGAGCTGCCCGGTCAGCTCGGCCGGCTGCTCGACGTCCTGGACCGCGACGGGGTCTCCGTCTCGCTGCGCACCGACGAGCTCGACCCGCTCGTGGCCCGGCTGGAACGGATCGGCAACCGCCTCGTCGTCGGCCTCGTCGTGTCCGCCGGCATCGAGGCCCTCGCCACGCTCGGCTCGACCGACCCGGAACGGCTCAAACCGCACGAGACGAAGGTCGTCGCCGTCGGCGGGGCCGCCCTCGCGGCCCTCACCGGTTACCTCGGCTGGACCGCCCGCGGCCACCGCCGCCGCCGCTGACCTCCCCCGGGGACGCCTCGTTGCCTCCCCGAGGACACCGGAACGCCTCGTTGCCTCCCCGAGGACACCGGAACGCCTCGTTGCCTCCGCGAGGTCGATCATCGACCCCGGGGAGGCAACGAGGGCAACCCCGAGCGGAGCGAGGGACGCGTCAGGAGAAGCTGGCCTGCACGACCCGCCCCCCGCCGGGGCGGGCGAAGCGGGAGCGGCGGAGGTCGCGGACGACGAACCCGCGGCTGATGAACCGGTCGGTCCCGTCGAAGCGGGGGGCGAACGGCGAACGGCCGTGCATGGCGCGCAGGTTGTCCAGCAGCAGCACGTCACCGGGTTCCAGCACGACGGCGTGCCGGTGGGCGAGGTAGACCTCCAGCACGCGCTCCAGCAGGGCCTGGGCGTGCTGGGTGATCCCGTGCATGAGGTCCTGGTCGACGAGCATCGTCGGGTCGTCGACGTCGCCGGACAGGATCGCGAACGGCCCACGGACCTCGCGGGTGTCGAGGAAGTCGGCAAAGGACTCGTCGACGAGCGTCGTCCACAGCGGCCGGAACAGTTCCAGGACGTCGGTCGGGTCGACGTGCTGCACCAGGTCCAGGGCCCGGAAGGCGTAGGTGGCGGCGTCGGCGTCACCGCGCAGGCAGCCGAGGACGACGTAGTCGGGGCGCAGCCCGGAGAAGCACTGCTCGGTGTGCGCCTCCAGCTCGACGCGCGATCCCTGGGACTGCTGGGTCGCGGCGAGCCTGGCGTTGGGGACCATGTCCTGCAGCAGGTGCCCGTGGCCCTCGGCGGCGTAGCCGACCACGTGGCCGAGCGCGTGGCTGACGATGGCCTGCTGGCGGGCCAGCAGGGTGCGGCCGCCGACGCCGCCGGTGTTGTCCGGCGGGGTGGGGGGCAGGTCGCCGACGTCGAGGCCGCGCAGGACCAGGACGCCGGAGTCGGACCCGCGCTCCTCGAAGGCCCACAACGTCTCGGTCACCTCGGCGGGCAGTTCCCGCGCCAGCAACCGGGCCTGCCGGCTGAAAGCGTCGGGCGCCGTGACGGGGTCGGCCGTGAGCCGGGCACCGAGGGCCGCCAGCGCGTCGCGCTCGGGGGCGGCCAGCTCGCGGAAGGTCGGCACGGCGGCCGAGGAGTCGAGGAACACCGAGGACACGAGCAGCTCCCATCGTCGACGCACTATGGATTTACACCGTAGCGCGTCGACGATGGGCAGTCTGCCTAGTTCACGGCCCCACTTCTGGACAGATTGTCAGCGCTTGATCATGCCGTGCGGGTCGATGACGAACTTCTGCGGGGCGCCGGCGTCGAACTTCGCGTACGCGTCGGGGGCCTCGTCCAGCGAGATGGGCGTCGCCCCGACGGCCTTGGCGATCTGCACCTTGTCGTGCAGGATCGCCATCATCAGGCCGCGGTGGTACTTCATGACCGGGCACTGGCCCGTCGTGAACGACAGCGACTTCGCCCACCCGGTGCCGAGGTCCAGCGACAGGGACCCCTTCTTGGCGGCCTCGTCGACCCCGCCCGGGTCACCCGTCACGTACAGGCCCGGGATGCCGAGCGCGCCACCGGCCGCGGTGAGCTCCATGAGGGAGTTCAGGACGGTCGCCGGCGCCTCGGTCGCCGAGCCGGACCCGTGCCCGCGCGCCTCGAAGCCGACCGCGTCGACGCCGCAGTCCACCTCCGGCACGCCGAGGATCTGCTCGACCTGGTCGCGCGGGTCGCCCTTGGACACGTCGACGGTCTCGCAGCCGAAGCTGCGGGCCCGCTCGAGCCGCTCGGCGTTGAGGTCGCCGACGATGACGACCGCTGCCCCCAGCAGCTGGGCCCCGACGGCGGCGGCCAGGCCGACCGGACCGGCCCCGGCCACGTAGACCGTGGACCCCACGCCCACGCCCGCGGTCACCGCGCCGTGGAAACCGGTCGGGAAGATGTCCGAGAGCATCGTCAGGTCGAGGATCTTCTCCATCGCCTGGTCCTTGTCGGGGAACTTCAGGCAGTTGAAGTCCGCGTACGGCACGAGGACGTACTCGGCCTGCCCACCGACCCAGCCACCCATGTCGACGTACCCGTACGCCGAACCCGGGCGGTCGGGGTTGACGTTCAGGCAGATGCCGGTCTTGCGCTCCTTGCAGTTGCGGCACCGACCGCAGGCGATGTTGAACGGCACCGACACGAGGTCGCCGACGGACAGGAACTCCACGTCCCGGCCGACCTCGACGACCTCACCGGTGATCTCGTGCCCCAGCACGAGGTTCGGCGGCGCGGTCGTGCGGCCGCGGACCATGTGCTGGTCCGAGCCGCAGATGTTGGTGGCGACCAGCTTGAGGATGACGCCGTGGTCGACCTTGCGGCCGACGTTGGCGGGGTTGACCCCCGGTCCGTCCTTCAGCTCGAACGTGGGGTAGTCGATGGTCTGCACCTCGACCTGGCCGGGGCCGAGGTAGGCGACGGCGCGGTTGCCGTGGGACGTGTCGGTCGTGGTCACGGACGCAACTCCCTCTCGCGGCGCCAGCTCCGGTGCCGGCGCGGTGATGCCCACCCAATCTGGTCGCGCCTTCCCGCGCAAGGGGACGGGGTCCCGGGCCGGCGGCGGGGGCCGACCGCGGTCGTGGGGCTCACCCACGACCACCGCGCGGACGACCCCTGCGACGCGCCCGGTACCGAGGTCGGCGCGCTGCCGCCGCCGGCGAGCGGGCCCGGCCCCGGCCCACCGCGACCACCGGCCACGTCTCAGCGCGGGCGTCGCGCGGCGCCGCGCAGCCCCCGGATCCCGATGACGGCGATGGCCGTCCCGAACGCCAGGCTCACGACGACCAGCACCAGGTGGACGAGGAAGAACGGCTGCGGGCCACCGTCGAACGAGCGAGGGTCGGACCAGATGTTGCGCAGGAAATTGGGCCAGATGAACCAGCTCCACGCGCCGAACAGGACGAGGAACCAGCTGACCGGCTTGGACATCACCACGAGATCACCACGGGTGCGATCCTGCCACCCGCGGCGGTGGGTCAGCCGCGCCGGACCCGCCGCAGCGCCGCGGCCGAGACCGCCCCCACCAGCAGCCCCGAGACGAACGGCACGCGCCGACGGCGTCCGGGCGCCGTGAAGCCGTCGGGCGCCTCCGGACCCAGCGGCACCGTCAGCCGCGCCTGCGCCATGAGGTCGGGGTTCAGGGACCCGCGGTCCTCGGCCCGGGTCGCAGCCCACGCCGCGGCCAGCAGCGCGAGGCGGGCGATGAGGTTCATGAGCACCAGCAGCACGACGAGAGTGACGGCAGAGCCCAGGACCGGGTTGCCCTCGGCGCTGCGCCTGGCGATCGTCGTGCCGAACTGCTTGAGCAGGCCGATGCCGATGCCCCCGAGCACGGCCCCCTGGATGAGGTCGCGCACCGGCACGTCCGCACCCGGCAGGAACCGGAAGACGGCCAGGAAGGTCGCGGTGTCGATGGCCAGGGACACGCCGATCCCCAGGACCCGCAGGGTCCACGACGACCAGGTGGACGGTTCGAAGCCGAGCAGGTCGAGCACGAAGTCCCCCGCCGCGTTCGTGGCGACCAGCGAGACGGCCGAGAGCAGGATGCCGAAGCCGATGATCACCATGCCGAGGAGGTCGCGCAGCCGGACGACGAGGAAGTTCCCGGCCCCGGTGTCCTCACCGAACACCGCCCGCACGCCCTGACGCAGACCGTCGACCCAGCCCAGCCCGGTGAACAACCCGGTGGCCAGGGAGACGAGGAGGGCGAAGGTGAGCTTGGACCCGCCGAGGAACTCGTCGACGTAGATGCCCTGAGCGTCCTCCCCCGCCGGCCCGACGGGCCGCGGCCCCTGGTTCACCAGCCCGGGTGCGTACTGGTTGATGCCGTCGACGAGGTTGCGCACCACCCAGTCCCGGACCTCCGGGACGCCGTTCATCACCAGGCCCAGCACCGTCAGCGACACCGTCACCGCCGGGATGAGGGAGAAGAAGGCGAAGTAGGCGATCCCGCCGGCCAGGACGTTCCCCCGCGCCTGTCCGTACCGCTGGTACGCCCGCAGCGGCAGCGACCGTTGGACGGTGCTCACCGCGCTCTTGGCCTGGTCCACGGCGCCGCTCACTGCGAGGGCTCCCCTCTCACTGCTGGAAGGTGAAGTCCTCCCGTGGCCGCCAGACGCCGTCGGCGCCGTGCTCGTAGAGGCTGAACCCCTTCACGGTGAAGGTCGCCTCCCAGTCCCGCAACACGAGCTCGGCCCGGTCCAGCGCGGACTCGTCGACGTCGTGGGCCACCGTGACGTGCGGGTGGTACGGGAAGGTGATCTGCGCGGCCAGCGGCCCGGTGCGGACGGCGGCCTGCAGCAGCTCGCACTGGGAGATGCCGCGGACGAGCTGGACGAACACGACCGGCGAGACGGGCCGGAACGTCGCGGTGCCGCGCAGGTGCACGTCGAAGGGCGCGCCGGCGGCCGCCGTCGCCTCGAGGTGGTCGCGGGCCGCCGGGAGTGCCCCGGGAGCCAGCGGGAACGGCGGCAGCAGGGTGATGTGCGGCGGGATCGCGTGGGCGAGGGGGTCGCCGAACTCCTCCCGCCACGCCGTCAGCTCGGCGGCGTGCGGGTCGGGGACGGGGATGGAGACCCCGATGGTCCGGGGCTGCGCGGAGGGTTCCCCGCTCACCGGCGTGCGACCAGTCCGACCCGGTCGTGCACCTCGGCGAGCGTCTGCTCGGCGATCTCGTTCGCGCGGGCGGCGCCGCGGGCGAGCAGCTCGTCCAGGGCGCCGGGGTCGGCCATGAGCTCCTGGGCGCGGGCGCGGACCGGGGAGAGGGCGTCGGTGACGACCTCGGCGAGCTCCTTCTTGAGGTCCCCGTACCCGCGGCCGGCGAAGTCGGCCTCGAGCTGGGCGATCGAGCGGCCCGAGAGCGCCGAGTGGATGGACAGCAGGTTGGACACGCCCGCCTTCTCCACGGGGTCGAAGAGCACCTCGCGGCCGGTGTCGGTGACGGCCGAGCGGATCTTCTTCGCGGTCACCTTCGGGTCGTCCATGACGTCGACGATGCCGTTCGGCGAGGAGGACGACTTGCTCATCTTCGCCGTCGGGTCCTGCAGGTCGTAGATCTTCGCCGTCTCCTTCGGGATGAACGGCTCGGGCACGACGAAGGTCTGACCGAAGCGGGAGTTGAAGCGCTGGGCGAGGTTGCGGGTCAGCTCCAGGTGCTGGCGCTGGTCCTCCCCGACCGGGACCTCGGCGGCCTGGTAGAGCAGGATGTCGGCGGCCATGAGGACGGGGTAGGTGAACAGCCCGACGGTCGTGGACTCCGAGCCCTGCTTGGCCGACTTGTCCTTGAACTGCGTCATGCGGCCGGCCTCGCCGAAGCCCGTCAGGCACGACAGCACCCACGCGAGCTGCGCGTGCGCGGGCACGTGGCTCTGCGCGAAGAGGGCCGAGCGCTCGGGGTCGATGCCCGCGGCGACGTACTGCGCGGCGGTCCAGCGGGTGCGCTCGCGCAGCTCGGCCGGGTCCGGGGAGACGGTGAGGGCGTGCAGGTCGACGACGCAGTAGAGCGCGTCGTGGGTCTCCTGCAGCGCCACCCACTGCTTCAGGGCGCCGAGGTAGTTGCCGAGGTGCAGCGAACCGGACGTGGGCTGCATGCCGGACAGCAGCCGCGGGCGCGTCCCCGCGCTCGTCCCCGTCGCCGTCGTCTCGGTGCTGCTCTCCGCCATGTCTCCATCCTGCCAGCAGCCGGGCGCGCTCCGTCGCGGTGCCCCGTGTGCGGTTCTGTCCGGTTCTGGTTGACTCTGAGCCACGAGGCGGCCATGCTCGTCCGGTGCTGGCCCACCAGCGGCAGGAGCTGATCCTCGACGCCGTCCGCGCCCACGGCGGCGTGCGCGTGACCGACCTCGTCGAGCGGCTCGGCGTCTCGGAGATGACCGTCCGCCGGGACATCGCCGAGCTGTCCCGCCAGGGCCTCGTCGCCCGCGTCCACGGCGGCGCCGCCGCGCTCGGCCGGTCCAGCGAGGAACCGGGTTTCGCGGCCAAGGCGACCCTGCGCACCGCGGCCAAGGAAGCCGTGGCCCGCGCGGCCGCCCGCCTCGCCGACGCCGGGGCCTCCGTCGCGCTGTCGGCCGGGACGACGACGGTCGCGGTCGCCACGCAGCTGCGCGGGGTGCCGGACCTCACCGTCGTCACGAACTCCCCCCGCGTGGCCGACCTCCTGCACGAGCCCGGGTCGGGCCGCACGGTCGTCCTCACCGGCGGGGTGCGGACCCCGTCGGACGCGCTCGTCGGCCCGGTCACCCACGCCGGGCTGGCCGGCCTGCACGTCGACGTCCTCTTCCTCGGCGTCCACGGCCTGGACCTGCGCGCGGGGCTGACGACGCCGAACCTGCTGGAGGCCGAGACGAACCGGGCGCTCATGGCGTGCGCGGCCCGCGTCGTCGTCGTGGCCGACGCCTCCAAGCTCGGGGTCATCGGCCTGGCCTCCTTCTCCCCCCTGCGGGACGTCGACGTCCTCGTCACCGACGACGCCCTGGCCCCCGAGGACCGCACCGCCCTCGCCGAGCACGTCGGCGAACTCGTCGTCGCCACCACCAGCCCCCCGCACGACCCGGAGGACCACCCGTGACCGAACCCTCGCAGCACGCGTTCCGCAAGACGTCGACCCGGATGGCCGACGGCCGCGAACTCGTCCACTTCGACGACACCGAACCCTGGTTGTCCGGCGGGCGCGTCCGCGACGCGGTCGACCACCGGCCCCTGCCACCGGCGGAGGAGACCGTGCGCGGCGGGTCGCAGGTCCGCTTCGACCCGCTGACGGGCGACTGGATCGCGATGGCCTCCCACCGCAACGACCGCACCCTCATGCCACCACCGGACCAGGACCCGCTGGCCCCCACCGTGCCCGGGGGGTTCCCCACCGAGATCGCCGACTCCAGCTACGACGTCGTCGCCTTCGAGAACCGGTTCCCGTCGTTCTCGAACCGCATCGGCGGCGAGGCCGGGTTCGTCGACGGTGAGGAGCTGTGGCCGACGAGACCCGCCGCCGGGCGCTGCGAGGTCGTCTGCTTCACCTCCGACACGCACGGGTCCTTCGCGACCCTGAGCCCGACCCGGGCCCGCACGGTGCTCGAGGCGTGGATCGACCGGACCGAGGAGATCGGCGCCACCGAGGGCGTCGAGCAGGTGTTCGTGTTCGAGAACCGCGGCGCCGAGATCGGCGTCACGCTGCCGCACCCGCACGGTCAGATCTACGGCTACCCGTACGTGACGCCCAAGACGGCGACCATGCTGCGCCGTGCCCGTGAGCACCGGGAAGCCACGGGCCGCAACCTGTTCCGGGACGTGCTGGACGCCGAACGCCGCGCCGGGCACCGCGTCGTGCTCGAGACCGAGCACTTCACCGCCTACGTCCCGGCCGCCGCGCGCTGGCCCGTCGAGGTCCACCTGGCCCCGCACCGCGACGTCCCGGACCTGCCCGCCCTGACGGAGGCCGAGCGCGCCGACCTCGTCGGCGCCTACCTGGACCTGCTGGGCCGGCTGGACCGCTACTACCCCGACGAGCACCCGCTGCCCTACATCGCGGGCTGGTTCCAGGCCCCCGTCCGCGAGGGCCGGGACGAGTTCCGCCTGCACCTGCAGGTGTTCTCGGTCCTGCGGGGCCCGGGGAAGGTGAAGTACCTCGCCGGCTCGGAGTCGGCGATGGCGGCCTGGATCAACGACACGACACCTGAGAAGGTGGCGGCCCGACTGCGCGAGGTTTCCCGATGAGCACCCCCGGCACCGAGTTCTTCCACGCCCCCGACCGCGCGGGGACCGCGCAGGCGCTGGCCCGGGAGTTCCGCACCGCGTACGGCACCGACCCCGAGGGGGTGTGGTCGGCCCCGGGCCGGGTCAACCTCATCGGCGAGCACGTGGACTACACCGGCGGCCTCTGCCTGCCGCTGGCGCTGCCGCACCGGACGTTCGTCGCGCTGCACCCGCGCACCGACGGCGTCGTCCGCGTCCGCTCGCTGCAGGAACCCTCCGGTGAGGTGGAGGTCCCGCTGGCCGAGGTCGGTCCCGGGTCCCCCGCCGGCTGGGCCGCCTACGTCGCGGGGGTGCCGTGGGCGATGCAGCACGACGGGTTCGAGGGTCTGGCCCTGTCCGGGGGTTTCGACGCCCTCGTCGACGGCCACGTCCCGTACGGATCGGGCCTGTCGTCCTCGGCGGCGCTGGAGTGCGCCGTCGCGGTCGCGCTGGGTGAACTCGTGGAGCTGCCCCTCGACGACACCGGCCGCGCCGGGCTCGCGAGCGCCTGCCAGCGCGCCGAGAACGTCGTCGCGGGCGCGAACACCGGTGGCATGGACCAGGCCGCGTCGCTGCGCTGCCGCGAGGGCGGGGCGATCCTGCTCGACACCGACGACGACTCGGTGACGCAGGTCGCGCTCGACCTCGCCGGGGCCGGGCTCGCGCTGCTCGTCGTGGACACCCGCGCCGAGCACTCCCACGCCGGCGGGGAGTACGGCAAGCGGCGCGCGGACGTCGAACGCGCCGCGGAGGTGCTCGAGGTCCCGAACCTGCGGGCCGTGGACCCCGCCGACCTCGACTCCGTGCTCGAGCGCGTGGGCGCCGGGCCGGACGGGGACGTGCTGGTCCGCCGGGTCCGGCACGCCGTCACCGAGATCGACCGGGTCCGGCGCACCGCCGACCTCCTGCGGGCCGGGCGAGCGGGTGAGGTCGGGCCGCTGCTCGACGCCTCGCACGACTCCCTGCGCGAGGACTACGAGGTCTCCTGCACCGAGCTCGACCTCACGGTCGACACCGCGCGGGCGCACGGGGCGCTCGGCGCCCGGATGACGGGTGGCGGGTTCGGCGGGTCGGCGATCGCCCTCGTCGCCGCCGAGCGCGTCGAGGAGGTCGCGGTCGCGGTCGCCGCCGCCTTCGCCGAGCGGGGCCTGCGCGCCCCCCGGTTCCTGTCCGCCCTGCCCTCGGAAGGCGCCGCCCGCGACCTCTGACACCGGCTCCACGGAGGAACGGTGTCTTCCGCGGCAGGTCGGGCGCCGTTCAGGGTGGGTTCACCGGACGGCGGGGCGGGACCGCGAGCCTGCTCGGGTGCTCGGGTACGTGGTGCTGGGGGTCCTCGCGTCGGTCGGGGTGGTCGCCGGGACGTGGCGTCGGCACCGCGCGCTGTGGCGGGCCGAGCAGGCCCGGTCGCGGCGCTGGCTCCTGGCGCACGCCGTCGACCCCGGCCCGCCGCCGCCCGACCCGCCCGCGTGGCGCCTCGTGCTCACCCCGGACCTGTCGCCCGCCGGGACCTTCACCCGTGACGTGGCACCAGACCGTGCGCGTGCGCGTACGCGACGGCCTGCGCCCGGTCGCGCGAGCCGGTCTTGGCGAACAGGTGGTTGACGTGCGTCTTGACGGTCGCGACGGAGACGAACAGTTCCCGCGCGATCTCCTGGTTGGACGACCCGCGGGCGATGAGGCGCAGCACCTCGGCCTCGCGCTCGGTGAGACCGTCCGGGAGCTCGACCGGCGGCGGGGGCACCGGGGTGCCCGCGGCCCGCAGGAGCCGGGCCTGCACGTCGGCGTCGAGCACGACCTGGCGTGAGACCGCCGCCTGCAGCGCGCGGGCGATGTCGGCCCGCCCGGCGCTCTTGGTGAGGTAGCCGCGCGCACCCGCCTGCAGCGCACCGAGGATCGAGGCGTCGTCGGCGTACGTCGTGAGGACGACCACGGCCGTCTGCGGGTGCTCCGCGCTCACCCGGCGGGTGGCCTCGACGCCGTCGACGCCGGGCATCCCGAGGTCCATGAGGACGACGTCGGGGGCGAGGTCGGCCACGCGCGCGACGGCCTGCGCCCCGTCGCCGGCGGTGCCGACGACCTCGAACTCCGGCATGAGGTCCAGCAGGGCCACGAGACCGTCGCGGACGATCGTCTGGTCGTCGGCCACGAGCACGCGCAGCACGTCCGGGGCGGTCACGGACGGATCCTGCCGCACCGGCCCGTTCACGCCGGCACCCGGGCGGTGACGCGCCAGCCCGCCCCGTGCGGGCCCGCCGCGAGCGAGCCCCCGGCCAGTTCCAGGCGTTCGCGCAGCCCGGCCAGACCGTAGCCGCCGTCGACCGTGCGCAGCGCGGCGGCCGCGGAGGTGGTGCACCGGGTCCCGGTGTCGGTGACGACGAGCTCGGTGTCGGTGTCCCGGTAGCTCAGCTCGACGGCGACGGGTGAGCCGGGAGCGTGCTTGCCCGCGTTGACGACCGCTTCCTGCGCGGTCCGGAGCAGGGCCACCTCCCCCGCTCCCAGCGGCCGCGGTCGGCCCGCCACGCGCAGGCTCACCTCCGTCCCGCTCCCCCCCGCCCCCGCGGCCAGCGCGGCGAGGGAGTCCGGCAGCGGCGGGGTGTCCACCCGCAGCGCGTGCACGGCGCGGCGGGTGTCCTCCAGCCCGGCCGTGGCGAGGTCGTGGGCGGTCCGGACGCGCTGCCGCACGGCCGCCCGCGCGCCGGCGTCGAGGTCCCCGTCGCCCGACAACAGGGCGTCGGCCACCTCCAGCTGGATCGCGAGCCCGCCCAGGGAGTGGGCCAGGACGTCGTGGACCTCCCGCGCGATGCGCGACCGCTCGGCCAGCGCCGCGCCCCGTGCCTGCTCGGTGAGCAGCCGGCGGGACTGCTCCTCGCGCTCGCGGCGCGTGGCGCGCAGCACCCCGACGAGGACGGCGGACAGCAGGCCCGCCGGGTAGCCCAGCACGGCCGACCACGACGTGACGCCGGCGGCGAGCAGGCCGAGCTGCACCCCGGCGGTCCCGGCGAGGAACACGGCGAGGCCGCCCGCGATCCCGGCGTCCCGGCCCGCGGCGACGGCGGCGATCACGGCGAGCGCGAACACCCAGCCGACCTCGGTGCGGGCTGCGACGAACGAGGCGCCGCAGGCGACGACGGCCAGGAGCGTGACCACCGCGACGCGCCGCCGCCCGGGGAGGGCTCCCGGGCGGCGCGTCGACAGCGGGTCGAGGACCGTCCACGCCACCCAGGCGGCCGCCACGACCAGGAGCACCGGCCACCACGGCAGGACCGCTCGCCCCCACGGGAGCGGCAGCAGCACCATCGCGACGAGCAGCTCGACGAGGCGCAACGGCACGGTCGTGCGTCGCCACTCGTGGCGCAGGCGTTCCACTCCTCGCTCCGGCACGTCCGGAACCCTAGGCCGCGTCCCGCGGCCCGTCGTCGACCCCGGGCACGAGGGCGGCTCCACCCGCTCTCCACCCGGGACCGACCCGCGGGCCGATCCGGACGGGGGTGCCCCCGGCGCAGGGTGGTCGCCGTGACCACCCTCGTCCCCGTCCTCGCCGCCCTCGTCGTCGTCGCGCTCCTCGTGGTCCGCCGGGCCCGGCCCCGCCCCGTGGCCGAGGAGTCCTCCCGCACGCCACTGGTCCTGGTCGTCGTGGGGTTGTTCCTGCTGCACGACGTCGTCCTGGACGCCCCCGCGGCCGCGTTCCTCGTCCTCACCGGGTGCGTCGCCCTCGGACTGGGCGCCGCCCGCGGGGCCCTGGTCCGGGTGGGGCACGCCGGCGGCCGGCTCGTGACGAGCTGGGGCCCGGCCTGCTTCGGGCTCATGGCCCTGCTCGTCGCGGCGCGCCTCGGCCTGGACGCCGGCGCCGTGTCCCTGGGCGTGGCCTCGCACACCGTCGGGCGGTCGGTGCTGTTGGCCCTCGGGTTCAGCCTGCTCGCCGAGTCCGCGGTCGTCGCGGTCCGCACGGGCCGCCCGCTCGCCGTCCGCTGAAACTCACACGTCCATGCGCTGCAACCGGACCGCCGACAACGCCACTGCGACCACCGTGGTCCCGACCAGGACCACGGCCGCTCCGGGCACTCCGAGGGAGGACACCGTGCCGAGCGGGACGTCGCCGGGGATCGCGAGCGAGGCGACCCGGCGGCCGTAGGAGCCGATCGAGAGCCCGCGCAGCGCCGGGGCCAGCCCGGCCAGGAACGTCTCCCACAGCACGACGTACGCGAGCCCGGCCAGCAGCCCGCGACGGGTCAGCAGCGACAGCAGCACGAACACGGCGCAGTACGCCCCCGCCGTGAGGACGGTCGCGAGCGCGACCCCGCCGACGACCCGGCCCGCGGGCTGGTTCACCGAGACGCCCAGCACCGCGCACGCCACCGCGGCGGGCAGCACCACGACCACCGTGGCGGTCCACGCCGCCGCGAACCGCGCGAGCGCGGTGTGCCAGCGGGGCCGGGCCACGGCCCGCAGCAGCGGCAGCGTGCGGGCGTCGCGCTCGTCGCCGAACGCCCCGATGGCCAGGACGAGGGCGACGATCGGCACGACGAGCCCGGTCAGGAGGTTGCCAGTGAACGTGTTCTGCACGCCGTACCGGCTGGGCACGCTCGTGATGGCGATGACGACGCCGACGACGACCGCCACGGCCAGCGGCAACGCCGCGAAACCCGCCGTCCGGCCGCGGAACAGGATCCCCCGCAACGAGAACCCGTAGAGGGTGGTGCTCATCGTCCCGCTCCCCTCGCCGCCCGCACCAGGTGGGCGAACACGCTCTCCAGGTCCTCCCCGACACCCTCGACGCGCCGCAGCGTCGTCCCGCAGGTGCGCGCCAGGCGCGGCACGGCCTCGGCGAGGGCGACGGCCCGCGGGGCCTCGACGAGGACGCCGGGCCGGCCGCCGCCCTCGCGCCGGACCGACTCCACGAGCCCTTCGGCCAGCAGGGTGCCCGCCAGTTCCAGCACGCGCTCACCCTCCAGCCGCACGGTGCGCGGCCGGTCGACGAGCAGTTCGCGGATGCCGGCCGGTTCGCCCTCGGCGACGAGCCGGCCGTTGACGACGACGAGGACCCGCTGGGCCATCCGCTCGACCTCGGACAGGACGTGCGAACTCACCAGGACCGTCCGCCCCTCCCGGCCCAGCGCGGCGAGCAGGTCCACGTCGGCGCGCCGCTGGGCCGGGTCGAGCCCGTTGAGCGGCTCGTCGAGCAGCAGCACCTGCGGGTCGTGGACGAGGGCCTGGGCGAGCTTGACCCGCTGGCGCATGCCCTTGGAGAACCCGCCGACGCGGCGGTCCACGGCGGCGGTGAGCCCGACCCGGTCCAGGACGGCGGCCGCGGCGCGCCGGTGGTCGGCGACCCCGCGCTGGCGGGCGAGGAACTCGACCTGCGTGCGGGCCGTGGCGTGCGCCCACGTCGCCTCGCCGTCGGCCACGATCCCCAGGCCCCGGTGCACGGCGGGGTCGGCGTGCGGGTCGAGGCCGAGCACCCGCACCGTGCCCTGGCTGGGACGCGTCGCCCCGGCCAGCAGTTGCAGGGCCGTGGACTTCCCGGCCCCGTTGTGCCCCAGCAGCCCCGTCACCCCCGCTTCGAGGGCGAAACCCACGTCCGAGAGCGCGACGGTGTCGGCGAACCACTTGCTGACCCCGGTCAGCTCGACGGTGCTCACGCGTCGCCCCCCTTCGCGTACCGGCCGGCCAGGACGCCGAACCCCCCGACGACGACCACCCCCCACACGAGCCAGGCCAGGGCGCCCGGGTTCCCGAGCCCGCCGCCGATGAACGTCGTGGCGAGCCGGACGGGACCGCTGGAGGGGTCCAGCGAGAGGGGCCAGTCGGCGCCCGTGACGGCCGCGACGACCCCGGTCAGGGCCGGGCCGACGAGCACGACCGCGAGGTAGCCGCCGACGGCGAACACCCGTTTCGCGGTGAGGGACCCGATGGCCAGCGCCAGCGCCGCGTGGAACAGCACCACGAGCGCGGCGGCCCCCACGATGCGCGGCAGGTCGCCGACGTTGTCGGTGAACCAGGTGCCGGGGGCGTCGGCCGTCGCGATGGACCCGACGAACAGCACGAGCATCGGCCCGAGCACGATGAGGGCCAGCAGCGCGACCGCGGCGAGCACGACCCCCGCGACGTACTCGGCCCACGACAGCGCCGTGGCGAAGTACAGCGACAGGACGCGGTCGCGCCGGTCGCGGGTGAGCATCGACGGGATCGACGTCGCGACGAACGCGAGCAGCACGACCGAGTTCGTCGTCAGCAGTTGCGGGTAGCCGATGAGGTCCGTCGGCTGCACCTGCACCGCCGGTACGAGCAGCGGGACGGCCACGACCGCGAGCGCCGGCAGGTAGGCCGCGGCCAGCAGCAGGAACGGCCAGACCTTGGCACCGGCGCTGCGGCGCAGACCGAGCGGGCGACGGATCCCGCTCGCCACGAAGGACCCGACGGCCGCACGGCGGGGCCGCAACCGCCCGGCGAACCGGGAGTAGCGGATGTCGTGCAGGACGGCGCGCGGGGAGTTCTGGTCGGTCACCGGGTTCCTCCCGCCATCGCGTCGACGACGACGTCCTCGAGCCCGCGGGCCGCGGGGGCGAGCCGCTCGACCCCCACCCCCCGTTCGGCGGCGAGGTCGCGGACGGCGTCCAGAGCGGCGTCCAGGCTGGCGCTCAGGCCGATGTCCCCGGCGGCCGTGGGGGTCAGCGACACCCCGAACGGCGCGACCCGCGGTTCCAGCGCCGCGGCGAACGCGCCGACGTCACCGTTCACGCGCAGTTCCGCCGGGCCCGAGGGGTCGTGGCCGACGAGGACGGCGCGCTGGGCGGCGAGGGTCCCCGAGCGCAGGACGACGACCTCGTCGCAGGTGCGTTCGATGTCGTCGAGGACGTGGGAACTGGCGACGACGCGGATGCCGAGCTCGGTGGACAGCCGGCGGACGATCGCGAGCATCTCCTCCCGGCCCGCCGGGTCCAGCCCCGAGGTGGGTTCGTCGAGGAGGACGACGTCGGGT
The DNA here is from genome assembly GCF_041320705.1 of Kineococcus mangrovi. Taxonomy (NCBI): domain Bacteria; kingdom Bacillati; phylum Actinomycetota; class Actinomycetes; order Kineosporiales; family Kineosporiaceae; genus Kineococcus; species Kineococcus mangrovi. Next base: position 429,669 of record NZ_JBGGTQ010000004.1, on the reverse strand, counting down.
CCGTGGACGAGGGCCTGGGCGAGCTTCGTGCGCTGCTGCATCCCGAGGGAGTAGCTGCCGACGGGGCGGCGGCGTTCCTCCTCCAGCCCCACCGCGAACAGCACCTCGCTGGTGCGGCGCACCGCGTCCCGGTGGCCGAGCCCGCGCATCCGGGCGAGGGAGACGCAGACGTCCTGGGCCGACATGTCGTTCGGCAGGCACGGGTGCTCGGGCATGAAACCCACCCGGCGCCGCACCTCGGAGCGTCCGCGGACGGTGTCCAGGCCGAGGATCCGCACGCTGCCGCGGTCGGGCCGGGTCAGGCCCAGCGCCGTGCGCAGCAGCGTCGACTTCCCCGCGCCGTTGGCGCCGAGCAGGCCGGTCGCGGGCGCGTCGAGCGACATCGTCAGACCGTCGAGCGCCTGCACCGCGCCGAAGCGCTTGGCGACGTCGACGCACTCGAGGACCGGGGGTCTCAACCCGTCAGCTCCATCCACGCGACCATCAGAGCACTCCCGGCTGCCGGGGGCGTCCCTCCTTCGACGCGCGGCGCGTCCGTCCTTCGGGAACCATCGCGGTGTGACCACACCCACCCGAGCAGCGGTCGACGTCGTGGTCGTGGGGTCCGGTTCCGGCGGGAAGATGGTCGCCCAGCAGCTGGCGGGGGCCGGCCGCCGCGTCGTGCTCGTCGAGCGCGGGTACGTCGGCGGTTTCTGCCCGTTCCTGGCCTGCGTCCCGGCCAAGTCCCTCCTGCTGTCGGCGCGCGCCGAGCTGTCCTGGGTGGCCGCCCGCGCGGTCCGGGACGAGGCCGCCTCCCACCGCGACGACTCCGGGGCCGCCGCGCAGCTCAGCGGGGACGGGGTGGAGGTGGTCCGCGGCAGTGCGACCCGCGTCGCCCCGGGGGTGGTGGAGGTCGACCTGCACTCCGGCGGCCACCGGGTGGTGGAGGCCGCGCACGTCGTCGTCGGCACGGGCAGCGCCTCGGTCCGCCCGCCCCTGCCCGGTCTCGACGGTGCCGCGACGTGGACGTCGGAGGAGGCGCTGTCCGCCGCGGACCTGCCGGACCGGCTCGTCGTCCTCGGCGGCGGTCCCGTGGCCGTGGAGCTCGCGCAGGCGTACCGGGGTCTGGGCAGCGAGGTCACCCTCGTGCAACGCGGTCCGCACCTCCTCTCGCGCGAACCGTCGTGGGTCGGCGGCGTGCTGGCCGACGCGCTGACCGCGGACGGCGTGGACGTGCGGACCGGGGATCCGGCGGTCGAGGTCGTGGACGGGGGGTTGCGGTTGGAGTCCGGGGCCGTGCTCGGCTTCGACCGGTTGCTGCTGGCGACGGGCCGCGCACCGGTCACCGGCGGGTTCGGGTTTCCCGACGACTGGCTCACCGAGGCCGGGGCGCTGCGCACCGACGCCCGGTGCCGCGTCGTCGGCGACGATGGCCCGGTCGAGGGGCTGTTCGCCGTGGGCGACGTCACGGGCGTCTCCGACTACACCCACACCGCCAACCACCAGGCCCGCACCGTCGTCGCCGAACTGCTGGGCCGCGGCCGGGACGCGGACTACTCCGCGATCCCCCGCGCCGTCTACACCGACCCGACCGTGTTCTGCGTCGGCGCCACCTCCGGTGCCCGGTCGGCCCGGTTCGAGGTCCGGCAGGTCGAGCGCGCGGACCTGGTCGAGCTGTCGCGCCGCCGCGAGGTCACCGGGGCCGTGGAACTGTTCGTCGACGACGCGGGAGTTCTCGTGGGGGCCGCGTGCGTGGGCCCGGACGCCGACTCCTGGGGTGCCGAGCTCGCCCTCGCCGTGCGAGCCCGCCTCGACGTGGACCTCCTGTGGCACCACGTGCGGGCGTTCCCCACGTGGTCGGAGGCGATCTTCCCCGCGCTGGAGGAGTTGCACGGGGCGTCTGCACCCTGACCGTCGTCGCGTGGAACCGGTACGTCCCGCCCCTCCCGGACGTCGCGAACGGGTCGGGACGTACCGGTCGGGCTGTGCGGCGGTCGCCGGTCAGGCGGAGTAGACCGCCACGACCGGGGCGTGGTCGGAGAACCGCTCGGCGTAGCTGGGGGCGCGGTCGGTCTCGACCGTCCGCACCCGCTGCGCGAGCCCCGGGGTCACGAGCTGGTAGTCGATGCGCCAGCCGGTGTCGTTGTCGAACGCCTGCCCGCGCCAGGACCACCAGGCGAAGGGTCCGTCGACGTCGCCGGCGACCGTCCGCTGGGTGTCGACCCAGCCGAGCTCGTCGAACCAGTGGTCGAGGTGGGCGCGTTCGTCCTCGAGGAAACCCGCCTTGCCGCGGTTGCCCTTCCAGTTCTTGATGTCGCGCTGGGTGTGCCCGATGTTCAGGTCGCCGGCGACGAGGGCCTCGCGGCCGGTGTCCCGCGCGGCCTCGCCGAGTTCGGCCAGCCGCACGTCCATCGCGTCGAGGAACCGGTACTTGTCGTCCTGCTGCGGGGTGCCGACCTCACCGGAGTGCACGTAGGCGCTGACGAACGTCATCGGGCCCACGGCCGTGTCGACGTCGACCTCCACCCAGCGGCCGGAGGTCTCGAAGTGCGGGTCGTGGGCGAACCCGATCCGCACGGCCGAGAACTCCGCCTTCGCCGCGACGGCGACCCCGGCGCGGCCCTTCGCGGCGGCCTCGGTGTGCGCGACGTGGACGTACCCCGGCAGCGCCTTGCGCAGTTCGGCGTCCGGGGCGCGGACCTCCTGCAGCAGCAGGACGTCGGGGTCGCGGCCGTCGAGCCACGGTTGCATCCCGCGGCGGACGGCGGCGCGCACGCCGTTGACGTTCACGGTCGCGACGGTCAGCTTCTCCTGCGTCCTGGCCACGCGCCGGACGCTACCCGACCCCCCGGACGGGGGGCCGGGGGGCGGGTCAGCGCAGGCCCGCGGCGCGTTCGGCGGACTCCACGACGTTCGTCAGCAGCAACGCGCGCGTCATGGGCCCCACACCGCCGGGGTTGGGTGCCATGAACCCCGCGACCTCGGCCACGTCGAGGGCGACGTCACCGGTGAGCTCGTTCTTGCCCGTGGCCTCGTCGAACACCCGCGAGACGCCGACGTCGAGCACCGCGGCACCCGGTTTGACGTCCTGGCGCGTCACGATCCCGGGAACCCCCGCGGCGGCGACGATCACGTCGGCCCGCCGCAGGTGCTCGGACAGGTCCTTCGTCCCCGTGTGGCACAACGTGACCGTGGCGTTCGGGTGGCGCCGGGTGAGCAGCAGGCCGATCGGCCGGCCCACCGTCACCCCGCGCCCGACGACGACGACCTCGGCCCCGTCGAGCGGGACGTCGTGCCGCAGCAGCAGGTCGATGACCCCGCGCGGCGTGCACGGCAGCGGGGAGGTGATCTCCTCGCGCACCCGCAGCACGAGGCGCCCCAGGTTCGTCGGGTGCAGCCCGTCGGCGTCCTTGTCGGGCGCGACAGCCTCCAGCACGCGGTTCGCGTCGATCCCCGACGGCAGCGGGAGCTGGACGATGAACCCGGTGCAGGCGGGGTCAGCGTTGAGCCGGTCGATCTCGGACTCGATCTCGGCCTGCGTCGCCGTGGCGGGCAGCTCGACGCGGATCGACTCGATCCCCACCTCGGCGCAGTCGCGGTGCTTGCCGCGCACGTAGCTGGCCGACCCCGGGTCCTCCCCCACGAGCACCGTGCCGAGGCCGGGGACGACGCCCTTCGCGCGCAGCGCGGTCACGCGCTCGGTGAGGTCGGCCTTCACCGCCGCGGCGGCGGCCCTGCCGTCGAGGACGACCGCGCTCACCGGACACCGCCGTTCGAGGGGTACAGCGGGAACTGCGCCGTCAGCTTCGCGACGCGGGCGCGCAGGGCGTCCGCGTCGAACTCCGGCTTGAGCGCCTGGGCGATGACGTCGGCGACCTCGCTGAACTCGGCCGCGCCGAAACCGCGGGTGGCCAGGGCCGGGGTCCCGATGCGCAGACCGGAGGTGACCATCGGCGGGCGCGGGTCGAACGGGACGGCGTTGCGGTTCACCGTGATGCCGACCTCGTGCAGGCGGTCCTCGGCCTGCTTCCCGTCGAGCTTGCTGTCGCGCAGGTCGACCAGGACGAGGTGGACGTCGGTGCCGCCGGTGAGGACGGACACGCCGGCCTCGGCGACGTCGGGTGCGGTGAGGCGCTCGGCGACGATCTGCGCGCCCTCGAGGGTGCGGCGCTGGCGCTCGGCGAACTCCTCCGAGCCGGCCACCTTGAACGCGACGGCCTTGGCGGCGACGACGTGCATGAGCGGGCCGCCCTGCTGGCCCGGGAACACCGCCGAGTCGACCTTCTTGGCGAACTCCTCGCGGGTGAGGATGAGACCCGAGCGCGGCCCGGCGAGCGTCTTGTGGACCGTGGAGGTCACGACGTGCGCGTGCGGGACGGGCGAGGGGTGCAGGCCCGCGGCGACGAGGCCGGCGAAGTGGGCCATGTCGACCATGAGGTGCGCGCCGACCTCGTCGGCGATCTCGCGGAACGCGGCGAAGTCGAGCTGGCGGGGGTAGGCCGACCAGCCGGCGATGACGAGCTTGGGCCGGGCCTGCAGCGCCGTGGCGCGCACGACGTCCATGTCGACGCGGAACGTCTGCGGGTCCACGCCGTAGGACGACACGTCGTACATGCGCCCGGAGAAGTTGATCTTCATGCCGTGCGTGAGGTGGCCGCCGTGGGCCAGCTCCAGGCCCAGGATCCCGTCGCCGCCGCGGATGAAGGCGTGCATCGCGGCCGCGTTGGCGGAGGCGCCCGAGTGCGGCTGGACGTTGGCGTGCTCGGCGCCGAACAGGGCCTTGGCCCGGTCGCGGGCCAGCTCCTCGGCCACGTCGACGTGCTCGCAGCCGCCGTAGTAGCGCTTGCCGGGGTAGCCCTCGGCGTACTTGTTCGTCAGGACCGACCCCTGGGCCTCCAGGACCGAGCGCGGCGCGAAGTTCTCGCTCGCGATCATCTCGAGGGTGTCGCGCTGACGGCCGAGCTCGGCGTCGAGGACGGCGGCGATCTCGGGGTCCACCTCGGAGAGGGGACGGTCGGTGACACCGGACGTGCCGGTGCTGGGGGTGGACTGGACGTCGGTCACGGTCGCTCCTCGTGCGGCGGGCGGTGGTGGCGACGCGGAGCCCAGGCGGACGACCCCGTGAACGGCGGACCCCGACGCGCGGGACCCGTTGCCGCTCCCCGGTGGTGACCCACCTCCGACGCCAGTCGCGGCGCGCCCAGGCTAGCCCAGAGGAGGGCCGGCGGGCGATGCCACCGGCTCGGTCACCGGACGATGGCCGCGTCCAGGACGGTGCGCATCTTGGCCCCGGTCTCGGCGACCTCGGCGCCGGGGTCGGAACCGTCGACGATCCCAGCCCCGGCGAAGATCCGCAGCGTGCGGCGCTGCACCTCCGCGCACCGGACGGCGACCACCCACTCCCCGTCGCCGTGCACGTCCTGCCAGCCGACCGCCCCGGCGTAGCAGCCGCGGTCCAGGCCCTCGACCTCGCGGATCACCTCCAGCGCGGCGCGGCGCGGCGAACCGCCGACGGCCGGGGTCGGGTGCAGCGCCGCGACGAGGTCGACGGAGGTGGTGTCGGTGTCGCTGAGCAGCGCGCTGATGCGCGTCGCGAGGTGCCAGACCGCGGGGGTCGCCACGAGCTCGGGCTCGGGGGCGTTCACGGTGCGGCAGAACGGGGCCAGCGCCTCGACGACGGCCTCGACGACGAAGCGGTGCTCGCGGCGGTCCTTGTCGGAGGACATGAGGGCGTCCGCGCGCCGCATGTCCTCGTCCGGCTCCGGCGAGCGCGGGATGGAGCCGGCCAGCGGTCGCAGCAGCACGCTCGGCCCGCGGCGGCGCAGCAGCAGCTCCGGGCTCGCGCCCACGAGCCAGCGGGCGCCGGCGTCGGCCGGGTCGTCGAGGGGGACGGCGAGCGCCGTCGCGGTCGGGTTGCGGCTGACGAGCTCGGCGAGCAGGTCCGGCACCGACCAGTCGTCCAGGGCCTCCAGCTGCAGGGTGCGGGCCAGGACGACCTTCTGCACGTCACCGGCGCGGATGCGCGCGAGGGCGGCGCGGACGGCGGCGGCGTACCCCTCGGGGGCGGGGGCGGGGCGGCTGCGGGCGACGGTGGCGCGGCGGACCGGGCCGGCCAGCGGCACCACCAGGGGTCCGGGGATCGTCTCGGCGGGCCCGAGCCGCAGGGCCCCCGGGGTGGACAGGTCAAAGGGGACCGCGCCCGCGGCGATGACGCCGGGCTCGGCGCCGTCGAGGGCGGCGGTGGTGCGCCGCAGCTGCTCCAGACCGGACCCGCCGGGCACGAGGGGGCGCGGACCGGTCTGCACGAGGGTCGCCTTCTCCCCGGAGAACACGGTGGCGCCCGCGCGCACGGCCAGCGCTACCGCTTCGGGTTCTGCCACGGCGCCACCCTAGGCTTCCCGGTGTGAGCACGCGCCCGAGGGTCCTGACCCTGTCCTGCCCCGACCGTCCCGGCATCGTCCACGCCGTGACGGGAGCCCTCGTCGCGCTCGACGCGAACATCACCGAGAGCCAGCAGTACGGCGACCCGGACACGGGGCTGTTCACCATGCGGGTCGCCTTCGACGCGACCGCGAGCGAGGAGGCGCTGCGCGCGAACCTCGAGGTCGTGGCCCACCGCTTCGACCTGGTGTGGACGCTGTCGGCGGCCGACGAGCCGCTGCCGACGCTGGTGATGTGCTCCCGGCAGGGCCACTGCCTCAACGACCTGCTGTTCCGGCACCGCTCGGGGCACCTGCCCGTCGACGTCCGGGCCGTCGTGTCCAACCACACCGACCTGGCGCCGCTGGCGCAGTTCTACGGCATCCCCTTCGTCCACGTGCCCGTCACGACGGGCGACGCGGCGTCGAAGGCGGCGGCCGAGGCCCGGCTGCTCGAACTCGTCGACGAGCACGGCGCCGAGCTCGTCGTCCTCGCGCGGTACATGCAGGTGCTCTCGGACGACCTGTGCCGCAGCCTGTCCGGGCGCGCCATCAACATCCACCACTCGTTCCTGCCGAGCTTCAAGGGCGCTCGCCCCTACCACCAGGCGCACGCGCGTGGGGTGAAGATCATCGGCGCGACGGCGCACTACGTGACGGGTGACCTCGACGAGGGGCCGATCATCGAGCAGGAGATCGAGCGCGTCGACCACCGCGCGACGGCGTCCGAGCTCGTGCGCCTGGGGCAGGACGTCGAGGCGCGGACGCTGGCCCGGGCCGTGCGCTGGCACGCCGAGCAGCGGGTGCTGCTCGACGGGAACCGGACCGTCGTCTTCCGCTGACCTGCGTCGCCGCTCGCGGGCCCGGGGTCCGGATCGTCGTCCCCGGGGCCGCCTCAGGGGCGGCGACCGCCGAAGCGGAACGGGATCGGGATGCCCCCGAGGCAGCAGAACCCCTGCACCTGCAGCGGGGACAGCAGCACCGCCGCCCGGTGGCAGGCGAGGAACCGCGCCGCGCTCGGCAGGACGGCCCGCACGACGCCGCGACGGTGCACCTCCCCCCGCACGGCGCCCGAGCAGGAGTCCCCGCCGTGGGCCAGGCGGTGCGCGCACGACCACCCCTTCCGCGGCGAGAGCCGCTGCTGGTACCCGGCGATGGCGGCCTCGACGACGCGGGCGGCGGGACTCCTCATCGCCTCACGCTAGGCACGGGCCGGGCCTACAGCCACCCGCGGCGCTTGAAGACGACGTACAGCGTGAGGCTCAGGCCCAGCATGAGCAGCAGCGCCAGCGGGTACCCGAACCTCCACGCGAGTTCCGGCACGTGCCGGAAGTTCATGCCGTAGACGCCGCCGACGAGGCTGGGCGCGAAGAGGATCGCCGCCCAGGAGGAGATCTTCTTGACCTCCTCGCTCTGGGCGAAGCTGGCCTCGGTCATGGCCTTCATCTCCTCGTTCTGCCGCTGCCCCACGAGGGTCGCGTTGACGGTGAGGATGTCGCGCAGCTGGTTGCGGTAGTTCTCGATGCGCTCGACGGCCACGGTGACGTGGTCGGCGACGTCGCGCAGGTAGCGCTGCAGCTCCTCGTCGACGCGGTACTTCTGGAACCCGCCGGTGAGCCCGGCGAGGATCGGCGTCAGCGGCGTGACGGCCCGCTGGAAGTCCACGACCTCCTGGGACAGCTCGTAGATGCGCCGCGAGACGGTCGGGTCGCCGGTGAAGACCTGCGTCTCGATCTCGTCGATGTCGTTCTCCAGGCCCTTCAGGACCGGCCCGTACCCGTCGACCACGGCGTCGAGGATGGCGTAGAGGATCGCCTCGGTGCCCAGCCGCAGCAGGTCGGGGTCGGCCTCCAGCCGCTTGCGCACCTCGGCCAGGCTCGGGGACTCGGCGTGCCGCACGGTGAGGACGAAGTCGGCGCCGATGAACAGGTGCAGCTCACCGAACTCCACCTCCTCGGTCTCGTCGACGTACCGGGCGGCGCGCAGCACGACGAACAACGTGGAGCCGTAGCGTTCGAGCTTGGGCCGCTGGTGGGCCAGCACCGCGTCCTCGACGGCCAGCTCGTGCAGGCCGAACTCGGCGGCGAGGGAGTTCAGCTCCTCCTCGGCGGGGCGGTAGAGGCCCATCCACGCGACGCGCCCCTCCTCCTGACGCAGCGCGGCGACGGTGCTCACGAGGTCGCCGGGCGAGACGACCCGGTGCCCGCCGGCGTAGACGCCGCTGTCGACGAGGCTGCTGCCCCGGGCGGCCGCCACCGCGGGGATCGCCCCGTCCTGGGCGAGGTTGCGGGAGGGGGCCATCCCGCGACGCCCCCTCGACGGCAGCGGGAGACGACGTCGGGGCACGGGGGAACCTCCTCGGGGGTGCTGCTGCGTCCAGCTCGCGCGGGGCGCGTGGACAGTCTGCCCCGTGCCCCGCTCCCTCCAGCGACCCCCTCGAGTTCGGTGAGGCTATCCTCGCCCCCGTGACCGCTCGTCTCGACCGTCGTCTGTTCCTCGGGGCCGGGGCCGGTCTCCTGCTCGCCGGGTGCTCCGGCACGTCCACCGGGGGCACCCCCGCCCCCGCGACGTCCAGCGCCCCGACGACCGCGAGCGCCTGGGTGACGCCCCGGGAGCTGCCGGCCGGCTGGGGCAGCGGCCAGGACGACGGCGTCTTCCCGCGGACGGTGGTGCACGCCGCGGGCTCGACGAGGGTCCCCGCGCCTCCCGCGCGGGTGGTCGTCGTCTCGACGGGGCAGATGGACGCGGCCCTGACCCTCGGCGTCGTCCCGGTGGGGGCGACCGCGGGCGAGGGGGCGGGTCGCGTCCCGGACTACCTGCGCGAGCGGTTCCCCGGCGACGCCGCCGCCCTGGACGCCGTCGCCGACCTCGGGACCCGCTCCCAGCCGAACCTGGAGGCCGTCGCGGCCCTCGCCCCGGACCTCGTGCTCGTCAACGCCACCGCGAAGGACGGTGACGTCCTCGGTGCGCTGCAGGCGATCGCGCCGACCGTCGTCACCCAGGGCACCGGTCTGCGCTGGAAGCAGGACCTGCTGCTGCTGGCCGACGGCCTCGGGCTGCGGCAGCGCGCGCAGGCGTGGCTGGACGAGCACCACGCGCGCGCGGCGGCGCTGGCGCCCAGCCCCTCCCCCACGGTGTCCTTCCTGCGCCGCAACGGCGACCGCGTCCGCGTCTTCGGCGTCGCCTCGTTCAGCGGGTCGGTCGCCGAGGACGCCGGCCTGGCCCGGCCGGCGGCCCAGAGCTTCACCGACGACACCTCCCGCGACCTCAGCCTCGAGCAGCTCGACCTCGCCGACGGCGACCGGTTGTTCTTCGGCGTGCAGGGCGGCGACGCCGCCGAGCTCACGTCGCTGCCCACGTGGGACGACCTCGGCGCCGTCCGGGCGGGCCGGGCCGTCCAGGTCGACGACGACGCGTTCTTCCTCAACACCGGGCCGACGGCCGCGCGGGTCGTCCTGGAGGAGCTGGAACGCGCCCTCGGCTGAGGGTCACAGCAGCTGCGCGCGCAGCCGGTCGACGAGGTCGGGGGCGCCGCCGTGGGCGAGGGCCCACCCCTGCGTGCCCCCGTCGTGGGCGTCCCACACGTCGAGCACCGCGGCGAGCGTCTCGGCCGGGGCCGTGAAGTACTCGGCCGGCAGCGTCGACAGGTCCGCCCCCGGGGGCAGCGGCGAGGTGGCGAGCAGGCGCCGCACCACGTCGGGCATCGCGGCGGTGGTCAGGGCGAAGTCCGCGAGCACGGCCTCGCGGGAGACCCCCACGAGGCGCAGGACGAGGGCGACGACGAGACCGGTGCGGTCCTTGCCCGCGGCGCAGTGCACGAGGACCGGGGCGGGCGAGGTCGCGACGAGCTCCACGGCCCGCAGCAGGCCCGTCCCCGGTTCCAGCATCGCCAGGTACACCTCGACGAGCGTCCGGCGCCGCTGCTCCAGGGCTGCCGGGTCCCCCGCGTGGTCCAGCAGCGGGACGGAGTGCACCTGCGTGCCGGGCAGCCGCAAGGGGTGGCCGGCCCCGGGCACCTCGGCCGCCGAGCGCAGGTCCACGACGGTGGCGGGCGGCCAGGCGTCGACCTCCCGCGGCGTCCCGTCGCCGGCGTGGGGCTGGGCGCTGCGCCACAGGACGCCGGGCCGCAGCCGCGGATCGGTGTGGGCGACGTCGCGCAGGTTCGCCACCTGGTCCAGGGGTTCGTCGCTCACCGGGTCCGCCCCTCGGCCAGGGTCCGGACGAACCCGGCGAGGAACCGCGCCCGGTCCACCTCCACGACCGCTGTCGCGGGGCGCAGCGCGATCTCCTGCGGCAGCGCGGCCGGTGTCCCGTCGGGCAGTTCCAGCAGCCGGGCGCGCGTCGCGAACCCGTTCGTCGTCACCGCGGCCGGGGCGCTGACCCGCCGCAGGACGAGGGAGGGGTCGGCGACGACGGCCGCGGCCAGCGGGTCGTGCACGGGCGCGACGTCGCGGCCCCACTCGTGGACGTAGAACCGGTGGTAGGCGTCCAGGACGTCGGCGGCGAAGGTGCCCCAGGCGGTCCCGGCGTGCCGCAGCGAGGACGTCATGGCCTCGTCGAGGACGACCGTCCCGGTGACGTCGACGCCGACCATGGTCACGGTGTCGTCGGCGGGGCGGTCGGCGGCGAAGACCTCGTGCGCGGCGTCGGGGTCGTTCTGGACGTTCGCGTCGACCATGAGCGAACGTCCCAGCGGCTGGTACGGGCCGGAGCCGCCCATGAGCGTCAGGGACCGCACCTTGAACAGGAACCGCGGGTCCAGCCGCAGGGCGAGGGCGATGTTCGTGAGCGGCCCGAGCGCGAGGACGTCGTAGCGGCCGGGCTCGGCGTCCGCGAGCGCCACGAGGCGTTCGGCCGCGGAGTCGGGGGTGGTCCGCGGGTCGGGCCGGTCCAGGCCGAGGTCACCGAGCCCGTCGCTGCCGTGGACGTAGCCGGCGATGTGGGCCTGGCCCACGAGGGGGCCGGCCGCCCCGCGCGTCAGGGGCACGTCGTCCAGGCCGGCCAGCCGCAGGACGTGCGCGGCGTTGCGCAGGGAGTCCTCCACGACGCAGTTGCCGTAGACGGTGGTGACGGCGGCGACGTCGGCGTGCGGGGAGCCGGCGAGCAGGAGCAGGGCGAGGGCGTCGTCGAGGCCGGTGTCGGTGTCCACGACCACCTGGCGGCGGGGGGTGTCGGTCACGGGCCCCACCCTAGGGACCGTCCGGTGGCGACCGGCCGGGCGTGCCGACAGGCTGTGCCGCATGAGGTACCGGGACGACGCCAGCCTGGACGCGAGCGGCGTGGAGGACCGCCGGCGCGGCGGGGGCGGGCGGACCGTCGCGATCGGCGGCGGGGGGCTCGGGCTCGTGGGGGTCCTCGTCCTCGTGCTGTTCCAGGTCCTCGGCGGCAGCGACCCGACGCAGCAGGCCGGGTCGAGCCTCGACCAGCTCGGTGCGGGCCAGACGATCGACGACGGCCAGCTCGCTCAGGAGTGCCGCACGGGGGCCGACGCGAACGCCCGGCGCGAGTGCGCCGTCGTCGCCGACATCGAGTCGATCCAGGACTACTGGGGCGGCGTCCTCGGCGACGGGTACGTCCCCACGCGGACGGTCTACTTCTCCGGGGCGACGCGGACCGGGTGCGGCGCGGCCTCGTCGGGGACCGGACCGTTCTACTGCCCGGCCGACGAGCGGGTCTACCTGGACCTGTCGTTCTTCGAGGAGCTGCGGGAACGGTTCGGGGCGCAGGGCGGCACGTTCGTCGACGCCTACGTCGTCGCCCACGAGTACGGCCACCACGTCCAGCACCTGCTCGGGACGACCGACCGGGTCCAGCCCGGCGAGACGGGCCCGACGAGCGGCAGCGTGCGGCTGGAGCTGCAGGCCGACTGCTACGCGGGCGCGTGGGCGAACCACGCGACGACGGTGCCGGACGACTCCGGAGCCCCGCTCATCGCCGAGCTCACCCAGGACGACGTCGACCGCGCCCTGGACGACGCGGCCCGCATCGGCGACGACTTCATCCAGACCACCCTCGGGGACGGCAGCGCGGACCCCGCCAGCTACTCGCACGGGACGTCGCAGCAGCGCCAGCGCTGGTTCACGCAGGGTTTGCGGACGGGTGACCCGCGCCAGTGCGACACGTTCGCGACCCAGTCCCTCTAACCCAGTCCCTCTAGCCCAGTCCCTCTAGAGACCCCCGGACGCGAGGAGGGGGCCGTCGCCCGCGGCGAACGGCCCCCTCCCGGGGAGTCCTCAGCCCAGGCGGGCGGCGAGGTTCTCGTCGAGCGTGCCGAGGAACTCCTCGGTGGTCTGCCAGGCCTGGTCCGGCCCGACGAGCAGCGCGAGGTCCTTCGTCATCTTGCCGCTCTCGACGGTCTTGATGACGACGTCCTCGAGGGTCTCGGCGAAACCGGTGACCTCGGGGGTGGAGTCCAGCTTGCCGCGGTGGGCCAGGCCCCGGGTCCACGCGTAGATCGACGCGATGGGGTTCGTCGAGGTCGGCTTGCCCTGCTGGTGCTGGCGGTAGTGGCGGGTCACGGTGCCGTGCGCGGCCTCCGCCTCGACGACCGAGCCGTCCGGGGTGGACAGCACCGACGTCATGAGCCCGAGCGAGCCGAAGCCCTGGGCGACGGTGTCGGACTGGACGTCGCCGTCGTAGTTCTTGCAGGCCCAGACGTAGCCGCCCTCCCACTTCAGGGACGCCGCGACCATGTCGTCGATGAGGCGGTGCTCGTACGTGATCCCGGCCTGTGCGAACTTGTCCTTGAACTCGTTCTGGAACACCTCTTCGAAGATGTCCTTGAACCGGCCGTCGTAGGCCTTCAGGATCGTGTTCTTCGTCGACAGGTACACCGGGTAGTTCCGCGCCAGGCCGTAGTTCAGCGACGCGCGGGCGAAGTCGACGATGGAGCTGTCGAGGTTGTACATCGACAGCGACACACCGGCGCCGGGGGCCTGGAAGACCTCGTGCTCGATCGGCTCGCCGCCGTCCTTCGGGGTGAAGGTGACGGTCAGCGTCCCCTCGCCGGGGAACGTGAAGTCCGTCGCGCGGTACTGGTCGCCGTAGGCGTGGCGGCCGACGATGATCGGCTTCGTCCAGCCCGGCACCAGGCGCGGGATGTTGTCGATGATGATCGGCTCGCGGAAGATCACGCCGCCGAGGATGTTGCGGATCGTCCCGTTCGGGGACCGCCACATCTTCTTGAGGCCGAACTCCTCGACGCGCGCCTCGTCCGGGGTGATGGTGGCGCACTTCACGCCGACGCCGGCCTTCTGGATGGCGTGCGCCGCGTCGATCGTCACCTGGTCGTCGGTGGCGTCGCGGTGCTCGACGCCCAGGTCGTAGTACTCCAGGTCGACGTCGAGGTACGGGTGGATCAGGCGGTCCTTGATGAACTGCCAGATGATCCGGGTCATCTCGTCGCCGTCGAGCTCGACGACCGGACCCTGAACCTTGATCTTGGCCACTGTGCTGTCCCCTCCGACTCCACTGACGGCTCTCTCTCGACGTCAAGCTACCGCTCCCGCCTCCTCGCGCCGTCACCGCGGGGGTCGCGGCGTCCCGTACGCTGCGGCCCCGTGAGCAGTCCCGAGACGTCTCAGCAGCTCGACCCCCGGCCCGACCCCCGGTCCACCGCGGGCCAGCTCGCGGGGCTGCACGCCCGGGCCGACGGGGCCGTCCGGGCCGCCGACGAGCGCGCCGCCGCCAAGCAGCACCCGCGCGGGAAGAAGACGGCCCGCGAGCGCATCGCGGCCCTCGTCGACGAGGACTCCTTCGTCGAGCGCGGCGGCCTGGTCCGCAGCCGCGCCACCGCCTTCGGGATGGCCGCCAAGCACGTCGACGGTGACGGCGTCGTCACCGGCTACGCCACGGTGGACGGGCGCCCGGTGTGCGTGTACGCCCAGGACTTCACGGCCTTCGGCGGTTCCCTCGGCGAGGAGCACGGCGCCAAGATCGCCGAGCTGCAGGACTTCGCGGCCACCACGGGCTGCCCGGTCGTCGGCATCAACGACGGCGGCGGCGCGCGCATCCAGGAGGGCGTCGCCTCCCTGGTGCAGTACGCGCGCATCTTCCGCCGCAACGTGCACGCCTCCGGCGTCGTCCCGCAGATCTCCCTGATCCTGGGCCCCTCGGCCGGCGGGGCGGTCTACTCCCCCGCCCTGACCGACATCACGGTCATGGTCGAGGAGACCTCGCACATGTTCGTCACGGGCCCGGACGTCATCCGGACCGTCACCGGCGAGGACGTCGGCTTCGAGGAGCTCGGCGGCGGGCGCACCCACGCCACCCGTTCCGGCGTGGCGCACCACCTCGCCGAGAGCGAGGACGACGCCATCGAGTACGTCCGCGAGCTGCTGTCGTTCCTGCCCTCGAACAACCTGTCCGAGGCGCCCCTGCTGCCGCCGGAGGACGAGCGCGACCTGCTCGTCGACGAGGACGACCTGGTGCTCGACACCATCGTCCCGGACTCGGCGAACCAGCCCTACGACATGGCCGCCGTGATCGGCGCCGTCCTGGACGACGAGGTGTTCCTGCAGGTCCACGAGCTGTTCGCCCCCAACGTCCTGACGGGTTTCGGCCGCGTCGAGGGCCGCCCCGTGGGGGTCGTGGCGAACCAGCCGCAGCAGCTGGCCGGGACCCTCGACATCGACGCCTCCGAGAAGGCGGCCCGCTTCGTCCGCCTCTGCGACGCCTTCAACGTCCCGGTCCTCACGTTCGTCGACGTGCCGGGGTTCCTGCCCGGCACCGACCAGGAGTGGAACGGCATCATCCGGCGCGGGGCGAAACTGCTCTACGCCTACGCCGAGGCCACCGTCCCGCTCGTCACGGTCATCACGCGCAAGGCCTACGGCGGGGCCTACATCGTCATGGGCAGCAAGGAGATGGGTGCCGACGTGTGCCTGGCCTGGCCGAGCGCGCAGATCGCCGTCATGGGGGCCCAGGGCGCGGTGAACATCTTGCAGCGCAACGCCTTGAAGGCCGCTGCGGAGAACGGCGAGGACGTCGAGGCCACCCGGCGCGACCTCGTCGACGACTACGAGCTGCAGCTCGCGAACCCCTACGTCGCGGCCGAGCGCGGGTTCGTGGACGCCGTCATCGCCCCCAGCCAGACGCGCGTGCAGGTGGCGCGCGCGCTGCGGGCGCTGGCCACGAAGCGGGCCACGCTGCCCGCCAAGAAGCACGGGAACATCCCGCTGTGAGCACCGGGGACGAGGCCGCGGTCGGGCACCTGCTGAGGTCGCTGCGCATCGAGCGGGGCAACCCCGCCCCGGAGGAGCTGGCCGCCCTGACGGTCGTCCTGACCTCCCGGCTGCGCGAGCGCGCCCCGCAGGTGGCGGACGTGCCGGCGCCGCGGTCGCGGTGGGCGGACCGGCGGCACGCGCTCGGCCTGCCCCCCGCCCCCGGGCAGGGGTCCTGGCGCGCGAGCGCCCTGCCCCGCTGAGGCTCCCCCCGCGGCGCGTCGGCGGGACCGTGTCGCCGGGCTCGCCTACGGTCGAGGACGTGACGCGCAGCCGGGGCTCCTCGTGGTGACCGACCGCCCCGCGGACGCGGTCCGCGTCGTCCACGCCGCGGACGTGCACCTGGACTCCCCGTTGCGCGGGCTGCGCCGGCTCGGTGACGACGCCGTCGCCGACACCCTGCGCGCCGCCACCCGCGGGGCGCTGGAGGCCCTGGTCGCCCTGTGCGAGACGCAGCGGGCCGACGCGCTGGTGCTGGCCGGGGACCTCTACGACGGCACCTGGCACGACTACGCCACCGGCCGGTTCTTCACCCGGCAGGTGCAGCGCCTGGCCGACTCGGGGATCGCGGTGTTCATCGTGTCGGGCAACCACGACGCGGAGAGCCAGATCACCCACTCCCTCACCCTCCCGCCGAACGCGCACCGGTTCGGGGTGGACTCCCCCGGCACCGTGGTGGACGAGGACCTGGGGCTGGCCGTGCACGGCCAGGGGTACCGGACCCGGGCGGTGTCCTCCAACCTCGCCGCCGGCTACCCCCGCCGCGTACCGGGCGTGGTCAACGTCGGTCTGCTGCACGCCACCGTCGACGGCAGCCGCAGCGGCGGCGAGCACGAGCGGTACGCGCCCTGCTCGATCGACGACCTGACCGCGCTGGGGTACGAGTACGTCGCCCTCGGGCACGTGCACGCGCGCGAGGTCCTGGCCACCGGCGCGACGACGGTCGCCTACTCGGGCAACCTGCAGGGCCGGCACCCCCGGGAGACCGGGGCCAAGGGCGCCTACGTCGTCGACCTCGTGCCCGGCGAGCAGGCCCGGCTGACCTTCCACGCCCTGGACGTGGCCCGCTGGGAGTCCCTGGACGTCGACGTCACCGGCGCCGTCGACGTCGCCGAGGTGATGGGTGCGCTGCGGGACCGGATGCTGCGCACGCGCCGCGACGCCGGGGACCGCCCCCTCGTGGTCCGGGCGGTGCTGTCCGGTCCGACGGCCGCGGCGGCCGACCTGGCCGACGCCGAACGCCTGCGCCAGGAGGCCGAGCAGGCGGCCGAGGCCGCCGGCGTCGTCCTCGAGAGGGTCCGGTCGCACGCCCGGCTCCCGAGCGCGGGGGGCGAGGACGACCCGGAGCTGGTCGCGGCGGTCCGGGCGGCCGCCGACGCCCTGGCCCGGGACCCGGCGCTGACCCAGGCGCTGCGGGGGGTGCGCGGGGAGGTCGGGCGGCTGCTGTCCGACGCCGGGCTGCTCGACCTGGGCGACCCCCGGACGGTGGGCGCGCTCGCGCGCCGGGCCGCCGACGACCTCTCGACCCGGCTGGGGGGCCGCTGATGCTGCGCGCGGTGACCCTCGCGCCCTACGGCGCCTTCGAGAGCGCGGCGGTCGAGCTCGGGGAGGGCCTGACCGTCGTCCTCGGGCCCAACGAGTCGGGCAAGTCGACCCTGCTGGCCGCCGTCGGCGACCTGCTGTGGGGTTTCGAGAGGAGCCCGCGCTACGCCTTCGTCCACGCCCGGGCCCGCCTGCGGGTGGGGGCCCGGTGGCAGCCCGGCCCCGGCGGTTCCGGCGGGCACGAGCTGGTCCGCTCCTCCCGGGGCCTGCTGCGCGACGACGAGCCGGTCCCCGCCCCGTGGGCCCAGGACGGCTGGGACCGGGCGGCCTGGACGAGCCGGCTGGGCCTGGACCACGAGCAGCTGCGCGCCGGTGGGCGCCGGGTCCTGCGGGGGGAGGGCGACCTCGCCGGCCTCGTCTTCAGCGCCCACCACGGCAGCGGGGCGCAGGACCTGCTCGCCGCCCTGGAGGCCGAGGCCGAACGCCTGTGGCGCCCGCGGGGGCGCTCGGCGGTCAAGGACGGCGTCGCGGACGTCCGGGCGCTCGACGAGCAGCTGGCGGGCACCGCGACCCGCGCCGGGCTGGTGGAGGCGGCCCGGGCCGCCGCCGGGACCGCGCGGGAGGAGGCCGAGCGCGCCCAGGCGCGGCTGCGGACCGTGCGCGCCCGGCACGAGGAGGCGACGCTGCGCCTGCGGCTGGCGCCCCGGGCCCGGGCCCTGCTGCGCACCCGCGAGCAGGTCGCGGCCGCCACCGCGGACCTCACCGGGCTCGGCGGGGTCCTCGGACCGGCCGACGTGGCCGACCACGACGCGGCGGCCGCCGAGCTGGCCGCGGCCGCGAGCGCCGTCGACGAGCTGACCGAGCGCGCCGCGGTCCTGGCGGACAGCCGCGCGCGCTGCACGGTCGAGGCCGACGTCCTGGCGGCCGGGGCGCGGATCGACGCGCTCACCGGGGCTCGCCAGGCCCGGGCGCAGGACGCCGCCGAGGCGCTGCGGGCGCGCGCGAGCGCCGACGAGTCCTGGCACACCGCCCGGCAGGCGCTGGCCGCCCTGGGCCCGGTGCCCGAGGGACCGGCCGCCGAGGTCGTCCCCGACCTGCTCTCCCGCTGGCACGTCCCCGCCGACCGGGCCGCCGACCTGTCCGAGCTGGCCGCGGCGCACACCGAGGTGGCTGCCGAGGCCGCGCGCGCGGCCTCGGAGCTCGACCGGGCCCGGGAGGCCACGGCGGGTCGTGACCCCCTGCAGGAGATCGCGGACGAGGACGTCGCGGCCCTGCGGGCGGTGGTGGCCGCCGCCGGCCGGGACGGGTCCGCGGCCCGGGAGCGGCGCGCCACCCTGGCCGCGCGCGACGAGCGGTGGGCGGCTGCCCGCGCGGAGGCCGTGGCGGCCGGGGCGCTCGACCCCGACGCGGCGGCCGACGAACCACCCGCCCTGGACCCCGCCACCGTCCGGGCCGCCCACGAGACCCTGGTCCGGGCCCGGGAGGAGCACGACCGCGCCGCCGCCGAGCACGACCGGTGCGCGGACGCGGCGCGGACGAGCTCGGACGAGCTCGGGCAGGCTCAGGAGGGCACCGGCGGCGCGGACGAGGAGGCGCTGCGCGCCGCCCGCGCGGTCCGGGACGAGCTGCTGGAACCGCTGCGCGAGAACGGTGTCCACGTCGACGGCCCCGCTGCGCTGGCCGCGGTGGCCCGCGCCGACGCCGCCGCCGACGCACTGCTCGACCACGCCGAGGCCACCGCCCGGCTGCGGGAACTGCGCCGGGCCGCCGACCGGGCCGCCGAGGCGGCCGCGACCGCCGGCGAGCGGGCGCGGAGCACCGCGACCGCGGCCGAGGCGGTGCAGGAGGCGTACGCCGCGGCCTTCACCGCGGCCGGCCTGCGGGTTCCCGACGGCGCCCCCGCGCCGGCGCTGGCGGCCCTGGGCCGGCTGGACGCCGAACGCGCCGCGGTCGGGATCCACGACCGGCGGGCCCGCGAGCTGAGCACGCAGGTGCAGGCCCAGCTCGACGCCCTCACGGTGGTGCTGTCCCGGTGCGCCGGGAGCACCGACGCGCAGGCCGTCGCCCCGGCCGACCCGCAGGCCGGTCTCGACGTGGGGCTGGAGACCGCCCGCGCCCTCATCGCCACCGCCGAGGCCGCCGCCGTGCAGCGCGCCCTGGACGCCGAGCACGACCGGGCCGCGCAGCTCGCCGCGCACCGCTGCGAGGACCTGCGACGAGGCGCCGCCCGGGCCGAGGAGGCCTTCCGGGCGGCGGTCGCGGCCGCCGGTCTGCCCGCCGACCTCGGGCCCGCCGGGTGGGCCGAACGCGCCCGGGTCCTGCGGACCGCGGCCGACGCCGCCGCGGTCGCCCGCCGCGAGCAGGACCGCGCCCGGGAGCGGGAGGACCGGGTGGCGGCCCACGCCCGCGAGGTCGCCGACCTCACCGCACGGCTGGGGGACGCCGGCCGGACCGGACGTCCCGACCAGGTCGAGGTGGCCCTGGCGGCGGTGCAGGACCGCTTGGGCCGCAGCCGCGCCGACGAGCGGACCGCGACCGACCTGGACCGGCAGGCGCAGGAGGTGGCGGACGCCGCCGCGGCCGGACGCGCCCGCGGCGAGCGCGCCGAGGCGAGGCTGACCGCCCTGGCGACCGGGGGGGAGGACCTGACCGCCCTGGCCGGGCGCGCCCGCCGGAGCCGGGACCTGCTGGACCTGCAGGACCGCGAACGCGACGAGACCGCCGCCCTCGACGCCGAGGTGGGCCTCGCCGGGGACGTGCCGGCGCTGCTGGAGCAGACCGGTGGGCGCTCCGACGCCGACCTGCGGACCGACGAGGAGGCGGCGGCGCTGGCCGACGAGGAGGCCCACGAGGTCTGGGCCCGGGCCCACCAGGACCTCGCCCGGGCCGAGGTGGAGGTGGAACGGCTGACCTCCGGCGTCGACGCGAACGTGCTGGCCGCCCAGCGCGCGGAGGCGCTGGCCGGGTTGCAGGCCGACACCGAGCGCTACGTCGTGGTGGACGTGCAGCGCACGGTCCTGCGTCGCCAGCTCGAGGAATTCTCGGCCGCCCGCGCCAACCCGCTGCTGGCCGAGGCCGGTGAGGTGCTGACGCTCCTGACCGGGGGGCGCTGGACCGGTCTGGTGGCCCTCGACGACGGCGGGGACCGGCGCCTGGCGGTGCGCCGGGCCGACGGGGAACTCCTCGACGGGGCCGGCGGGCTCAGCGAGGGGACCGCGGACCAGGTCTTCCTGGCGTTGCGACTGGCGGCGGTGGCCGCCCAGCACCGCGACCTCGTCGCCTCGGGCCAGGGCCCGCTGCCCGTGGTGCTGGACGACGTGCTGATGACCTTCGACGAGGTCCGCACCCGCGCCGCGCTGGAGGCGCTGGCCGAGCTCGCCCGTGACGTGCAGGTGGTGCTGCTGACCCACCACGCCGACGTGGCCGCGCAGGCGGCGGAACTGGCCGGGGAGCTGGCCGGGACGGGGGCGGCGGTGACCGTGACCCGGCTGCCCGACCCGTCGGCGCTCCCGGACCCCGGGACCCCACCCGCCCGGGGCGCCGATCGGCGGGGACGCAGCGGTGTCGACCCGCAACTGGTGCGGGCGTGGGCGCGGGAGGAGGGGCGCGCCGTCGCCGACCGGGGGCGGGTGAGCGAGCAGCTGGTCCAGGAGTACCTGGCCGCTCACGACCTCGCGGCTCACGACCTCGCCGCCCACGACGGCGAGGGCACCGGGTGACACCGGTCCAGCGGGGACGGGTGGGGCTCAGAACTCCTGCAGCTGCAGCCGCATCCACGGGCTGAACGGGCCGGGCCCGGCCGCGACCTCGGCGCGCAGGTCGGTCAGGTCCACCCAGCGGTGGGCGTCGGCCTCCGCCGGGTCCAGGGCCAGCTCACCGGCGAGGCGGGCCGTGAAGACGGGGCAGATCTCGTTCTCGACCGTGCCGTCGGCCATGACCGCGCGGTACCGGAACGCCGGCAGCAGCGGCTGCACGTCGGCGACGGGCGCGCCGAGCTCCTGCACCGAGCGCCGGGCCACGGCGTCGGCGGGGTCCTCACCGGGCCCGGGGTGACCGCAGAAGGAGTTCGTCCACGCCCCCGGCCACGTCCGCTTGACCGCTGCGCGCCGGGTCAGCAGCGTGCGACCGGCCCCGTCGACGATCCAGCAGGAGAACGCGAGGTGGAGCGGGGTGCTCGTGTGGTGCACGTCGGCCTTCGGCGCCGTGCCGCAGGGCGTGCCGTCGTCGGTCAGCAGGACGACCAGTTCGACGGTGGGGTCGGCGGGGGCGAGGGTCACCCCCGCACCGTAAGCCGTTCGGCGGCGCACGGCGAGCACGCGACGCCGACACGCGCGCCGCGGCCGCGACCCCGGGCAGGAGGGTCCCCCGTGGTCCCCCGGTGGTCCGTCGCCGTCCCGCCGGCGGTCAGGACCGCGCGGGCGGGGACCACCGGGACACCCCGGCCACCCTGCCCCGGCTCAGGCCGGGACGGGCTGGGTCGCGGCGACGACGGCCTCGTCGAGCTCGGCGCCGAGCTGCAGGTCCTCACCGGCGGCCAGGCGCGCCTCGAGCTCGCGCACGCGCGGGATGACGAGCTCGCCGAACGCCTCGACCTCCTCCTTGACGTGCAGGAACCCGAGGAGCAGCAGGTCGACGCCGACGAGCCGGTACGCCAGGACGCGGCGCGCCACCTCGTCGGGGGTGCCGACGAGCCCGGTGCGGAACCCGTCGTTGTACTGCACGAGGTCGCGGAACTCGCTGTCCGCCCACATGCCCTTGCCGTCCCCGGTGGAGTTGCCCGCCTCCTGGACGGCGGCGCCGAAGCCCTCGACCTTGGTGCGGTCGGCCTTGGCGATGATCTCCTCCAGGACGGCCTCGGCCTCCTCGCGGGTGTCGCGGACGAGGGCGAAGCCGTTGAGCCCGAACCGGACGGTGCGCCCGTTCTCCGCGGCGAGGGCGGAGACCTCGCGGACGCCCTGGGCGGCCCCCGCGATCGACTTGCCGTTCATGAAGTACCAGTCGCTGACGCGGCCGGCCATGGCCTGCGCGGCGGAGGAGTTGCCGCCCTGGAAGAGCTCCGGGGTGACCGCGGGCTGCGGGCGGAACGTGATGTCGGAGGCGTTGAAGAAGTCCCCGGACTGGCTGTAGCCGTCCTCGCCCCAGACCCCGCGCAGGAGCTCGATGAACTCCTCGGACTGCTTGTAGCGGTCGTCGTGCTCGTGCCAGGTGACCCCGAGCTGTGTCGCCTCGTTCTTGAACCAGCCGGACACGATGTTCAGCGCGAGGCGGTTCTGGGTGAGTTCCTGCGCGGTCGCGGCGAACTTGGCGAGCACACCGGGGTGCCAGAAGAAGGGGTGGACGGCGGCGATCACCTTGAGCCGCTCGGTGGCCAGCAGCAGGGCCAGGGAGAACGAGGTGGACTCGTGCTGGGCGTCGGCGCCGTAGGAGGCGAGGTAGCGCACCTGGGTCAGTGCGTACTCGAAACCGACGCGTTCGGCGGCCTTGGCCACCTCGACGTTGTAGGCCGGGTCGTGGCTGGTGCGCTGCTCGATCGTCGAGACGACGAGACCGCCGGAGACGTTGGGGACCCAGTAGGCGAACTTCAGGGGCTCGTGCAGGGGCATCGCGAAACGTCCTCCATCGGTCCTGGCGGTAGCACCCCCGTGGGTTGCTGCGGCGTCGTCGAGCCAGGTCTCTCAGCCGCTCTGGATGGGTTCCCCCGCAGCGTACCCCCTCCGGCGGACCGATGCTCCCGGCTCTTTTCGGGACCGGTACGACGTTGTCCCGCAACGCATGTCGGAGACCCCTCTCCGACTCCGGACGTCCCGGAACCGCTTGACGGGGGTCTGCGGCGGCTGCCACAGTCGAGGCAGGTCATGAGCGCCAGCGTCAAGCCCCGGCTCGCTGGCCGGCAACCCTGGTTCGTCACGGGGTGCTCCGGGTGAGGACCAGGTCCGCAGGAGTTGCGGGCAAGGACGAACCAGGAGTTCCCGTGTCGAAGGACTGTCGCCGCTCCCGCTGAGCGCACCCTCTGCTCCCCCTCCCCACCGGACCCGGCGTCGCGCCGGGCCCGCGACCTCCCCTGCCCGGACGCCGCCCAGGAGACGACGTGATCGAACTGCGCCACCTCACCAAGACCTACGGGGACCCCCCGCACGCCACGACGGTCCTGGACCACCTCGACCTCACCGTCCCCGACGGCAGCATCACCGCCGTCGTGGGCCCCAGCGGCGCGGGCAAGAGCACGCTCGCGCAGTGCGTGACGCTGTTGACCCGCCCGACGTCGGGGTCCGTCGTCGTGGGCGGCCAGGACCTCACCCGGCTGGGTGCGGGGCGGCTGCGCGAGGCGCGGCGCCGCATCGGGACGATCTTCCAGTCCGACGGCCTGCAGACGCGCCGCACGGCCGCGCAGAACGTCGAGCTCCCGCTGCGCTACCTCGGCGTCGTGGCCCGCGACCGGCAGCGGCGCGTGGCCGAACTGCTCGAACGGGTCGGGCTGACCGGGCTCGCCGACCGCTACCCGCACGAGCTGTCCGGTGGTCAGCGCCAGCGCGTCGGCATCGCCCGCGCCCTGGCCCTGCGCCCCGGCGTCCTGCTGTCGGACGAGGCCACCTCGGGGCTGGACCCGCAAGCCACGGCCTCGATCACCGGCCTGCTGCGGGAACTGCGCGACGACCTCGGGCTGGCCATCCTGTTCATCACCCACGAGATGGACACCGTCGTCGACGTGGCCGACGCCGTCGCCCGCCTGGAGCACGGACGGATCGTCGAGGCGGCCCCGCTCCTGGACGTGCTGCGGGACCCGGCCTCGCCCGTCGGGGCGGCCCTGCTGCCCCGCCGCGGCGTGGGCGACGCGGGCGGTCTGGCGGTCTGGGAGGTGCACTACCGCGGTGACGACGTGCCCGCCGACTGGCTGACCACGACGTCCCGCGAACTGGGTCACGACCTCGCCCTGCTCGGGGCCTCGGTCGGGACCGTCGCCGGCCGCACCGTCGGGCACGCCACCCTCGGGGTCCCCGGCGGCGTCGACCCCACCGCCCTCACCACCGCCCTGGACCGCCGGGGGCTGCACGCGCAGGTCCCCGCCGTCCCGCGGGAACTGGACCTCGTGTGAACACCCCGCTCGCGCAGATCCCCGCGCTCATCGCCCCGGCGCTGCTGGACACGCTGCTCATGGTCGGCATCGTCATGACGATCGTCGTCCTGCTCGGGGTGCCCATCGGCGTCCTCGTGCACAACCTGGCCCCCGGCGGACTGCTGGAGAACCGCCCCGCGCACACCGTCCTGTCCTGGGTCGTCAGCACCGGTCGCTCGCTGCCGTTCCTCGTCCTCATGGCCGCGCTCGTCCCGTTCACCCGGTTCGTCACCGGCACGAACATCGGCATCCGCGCGGCCGTCGTGCCGATGGTCCTGGCGGGCACCGCGTTCTTCGCCCGCATCGTGGAGAACTCCCTGCGGTCGGTGCCGCCGAACCTCGTGGCGGTCGCCCAGGCCTCGGGAGCCTCACCGCTGCAGGTCATCACGACGGTGCAACTGGCCGAGGCCACCCCCTCGATCATCGGCGGGTTCACCATCAACACCATCGCGATGATCGAGTACTCCGCGATCGCCGGGACCATCGGCGCCGGCGGGATCGGCTACGTCGCGGTCACCTACGGGTACCAGCGCTTCGACCACGCCGTGATGATCGCCACGATCGTCGTCCTCGTCGCGCTGGTCGCCCTCGTCCAGCTCACCGGTGACGCCCTGGCCCGCGCGGCCGATCCGCGCACCCGTCGCCGCCCCCGCACCAGGAACCGCCCCACCCCCACCCCGACGCAGGAGACGACCCTTGTCCGCTGAGACCCGCGAACACACCACCGACGACCACGGTTTCGAACTCCGGACGCGACGGCGCTGGCCGTTCGTCGCGGGCGGGGCCGTCGTCCTGCTCGGCGTCGCCGCCGCGATCGTCGTGCCCCGCCTGGGCGGGGAGAGCACCGCGAACACGCAGGCGGGGGCGACCCTGTACGTCGCGACCGCGGAGGGCAACGCCCGGGAGCAGGCCCTCATCGAGTACGTCGCGAAGGAGGTCGCCCCCAAGCACGGCATCACCGTCGCGTTCAAGGCGCTGGCCGACTCCAACACCATCAACCGGGCCGTGAGCGACGGCGAGGTGGCCGGCACCATCTACCAGCACCGGTTGTGGCTCGGCCAGGTCCTGCAGGCCAACCCCGACTTCCGGGAGGAGGCCGCGACCCCGGTGTTCCGGTGGGGTTTCGGCCTGTGGTCGGCGAAGTGGGGCAGCCCCGAGCAGATCCCGCAGGGCGGGACCGTCTCGTTGTACTCCGACCCGGCCAACGAGTCGCAGGGGTTGTTCGTGCTGCAGGAGGCCGGTCTCATCACGCTGAAGGAGGGCACGGACGTCGGATCGGCGACGGTGGACGACATCGCCCAGAACCCCAAGGACCTGAAGTTCACGCTGCTGGACTTCGGCGCGCAGTCCCGCGCGCTGCCGGACCTGGACGCGGCCGTCGGGTACACCGAGTACTACCTCGCCGCGAAGGTCCCGATCGAGCAGCAGATCTTCGCCCCGACCGCCCCCGACGAGTTCGCCGGCCAGCTCACGATCGGCTCGCGCTGGAAGGACACCGACAACATCGAGGCCCTCGTCGCGACGTTCCAGGACCCGGCGGTGCAGGAGTACCTGGCCACCGACCCCGAGGTGAAGGACGTCCTGCTCCCGCTCGACGCGCGCTGACCCCCCGCTGAGGACGGCCGGACGCCCCCTCCACCCCGCAGGGGGCGTCCGGCCGTCCTCAGACGGGGGTGGGGACGACCCCGGCCAGCACGAGGCAGGACGCGGCCAGCACCAGCAGCATCGCGACGTCGATCCCGCGGGAGCGGACGGCGAGCGCCCCCGCGATCCGCACCGGCAGCACCAGCCGCAGGACCGCGGCCACCGCGAGGTCGGCCCCGAGCAGGAGCCCGCCGGCGACCGGACCGGCGAGCAGGGTCAGCCCCAGGGCCACGACGATCCCGCCGACGAGGGTCAGCAGGACGGCGTTGCCCGGTGCGGGCACGCGCTCGGGACCGGCCACGTCCGTGCCCCGGTCAGTGGGCGAAGTGCCGCGCGCCGGTGAAGTACATCGTCACGCCCGCCGCCGTCGCGGCCTCGACGACCTCGGCGTCCCGGATCGACCCGCCCGGCTGGACGACGGCCCGCACCCCGGCGTCGAACAGGATCTGCGCGCCGTCGGCGAAGGGGAAGAACGCGTCGGAGGCCGCGACCGAACCGGCGGCGCGCTCGGCCCCGGCGCGATCGACGGCGAGGCGGCAGGAGTCGACGCGGTTGACCTGGCCCATGCCGACGCCGACCGAGGCGCCGTCCTTGGCCAGCAGGATCGCGTTGGACCGCACCGAGCGGACGGCGCGCCAGGCGAACTCGAGGTCGGCCAGCACCTCCGGGGAGGCCGCCTCCCCCGCCGCGAGGGTCCAGGCCGACGGGTCGTCCCCGTCGGCGTCGACCGCGTCGAGGGTCTGGACGAGGACGCCGCCGGAGACGTGGCGCCACTCCTGCGCGTTGCGCCCGTACCCCTCGGGCAGCTGCAGCAGGCGGATGTTCTTCTTCTCCTGCAGCACCTCCAGCGCCTCCGGCTCGAACCCGGGGGCGATGACGACCTCGGTGAAGACGGGGGCGACCTGCTCGGCCATGGCCCGGGTCACGACCCGGTTGGCGGCGATGACCCCGCCGTAGGCGGAGACGGGGTCGCACGCGTGCGCCTGCGCGTGGGCGGCGGCGACGTCGGTGCCGGTCGCGATGCCGCACGGGTTGGCGTGCTTGATGACGGCGACGGCCGGGCCCGACAGGTCGTACGCGGCGCGCAGGGCGGCGTCGGCGTCGACGTAGTTGTTGTAGGACATGGCTTTCCCGTGCAGCTGGACGGCCTGGGCGATGCCGGGGGCCGCGGTCGGGTCGGCGTAGACGGCGGCCCGCTGGTGCGGGTTCTCGCCGTAGCGCAGGACGGCGGTCCGCTCGAGGGCGAGGCCGGTCACGGCGGGCCAGCCCTCGTCGTCGGTGTCGAGGGTCTGCTCGGCGAACCACGTCGCGACCGCGGTGTCGTAGGCCGCGGTGTGCGCGAACGCGGCGGCGGCCAGGCGGCGGCGAGAGGTCAGGTCGAACCCGCCGTCGCCGACGGCGGCCAGGACGTCGTCGTAGCGGGCGGGGTCGACGACGACGGCCACGCTCGGGTGGTTCTTGGCGGCGGCGCGGACCATGGAGGGGCCCCCGATGTCGATCTGCTCGACGACCTCGTCGTACGCGGCGCCGGAGGCGACGGTGGCGGCGAACGGGTAGAGGTTGACGACGACGAGGTCGAACGGCTCGACGTCGAGCTCGGCGAGCTGGCGGACGTGGTCGGGCAGCCGGCGGTCGGCGAGGATCCCGGCGTGCACGCGCGGGTGCAGCGTCTTGACCCGGCCGTCGAGGCACTCGGGGAACCCGGTGAGCTCCTCCACGGGCGTCACGGGCACCCCCGCGGCGGCGATGCGGGTCGCGGTGGAGCCGGTGGACACGAGCGCGACGCCCGCGGCGTGCAGGCCCTGCGCGAGCTCCTCCAGACCGGTCTTGTCGTAGACGCTGACCAGCGCGCGCTTCACGGGGACCTTCGTGGCCTGGGGGTCCATCAGCGGGGTGCCGTCCTCTCGGGGTGGGTGCTCGTGGGGTGGGTGCTCTCGCGGGCCAGCCGGCTCACGACGTGGGCGAGCAGGTCGCGCTCGGCGGTCTTGATGCGTTCGTGCAGGGTCGCCTCGTCGTCGCCGGGCAGGACCCGCACGGCGGACTGGTCGAGGATCGGGCCGGTGTCGACCCCGGCGTCGACGAGGTGGACGGTGCAGCCGGTGACCTTCACGCCGTGGGCGAGGGCGTCGCGCACGCCGTGGGCGCCGGGGAAGGACGGCAGCAGCGCCGGGTGCGTGTTGACCATCCGCCCGGCGCACGCCTCCACGAGGGGGGCCCCGAGGATGCGCATGAACCCGGCGAGGACGACGAGGCCGGGCTCGTGGCGGGCGACCTCGGCGGCGAGGGCGGCGTCCCAGGCGGGCCGGTCGGCGTGGTCGGCGGGCGCCACGGTGAAGGTCGGGACCCCGGCGCGGGCGGCGCGGTCGAGGGCGCTCACCCCGGGCTTGTCGGAGCCGACGGCCACGACCTCCCACAGCGCGCCGCGGTCCGGGGAGTCGAGCAGGGCCTGCAGCGTCGAGCCGGACCCGGACGCGAGCACGACCACCCGCACGGGAGCCGTGGACGCGGGGGCTGCGGACTCGGGAACGGTGTCACCGGCAGGCACGTGCACGGACTCTAGCCGCCGGCGCCCCGGCTCCCGAACCACCACGGCGGGCGCGCAGGGGCGGTGCGTGACGTTCCGGCACCTCCCGGGCCGCGCGGACCGCTGGAACGCGGCGCACCGCCCGGCCCCTGCGATGATCACGACCCCACCCGCCCCCCACCGCCGGCACGGCGGTGCCCGCACCAGGAGCCCAGACGTTGTTCCGCCAGGTACCTGTCCTCCCCGTCGTGGTCCCGATCGCCGCAGCGGCCTTCCTGGGGCTGCTCTGGTCGCTGCGCCGACGTGACCGCCTGTCGCTGCCGCGGGCCGCCGTGGCCGCCGCCCTGTGCGTCTACCTCGCCGGCATCGTCGCCAACACCGTCTTCCCGATCTACCTCGACAAGCCCACGGGCACCGGACCGTGGTCGGACCTCCTGAACCTCGTCCCCGTGGTGGGGTACGAACCGGCCGACTTCGCGATGAACGTCGCCGTCTTCGTCCCGCTGGGGGTCCTGGTGGCCCTGGTGGTGACCCGTCCCTCGTGGGTGCGCGTGCTGGTCGTCTCAGCGGCCGTCAGCGCGACCATCGAGGTCACCCAGTTCGTCACCGGCGGCACCCTGGGCGGAGGTCACGTGGCCGACGTTAACGACCTGTTGTCCAACGCCGTCGGTGGTCTCCTTGGCTTCGGCCTGCTGGCCCTCCTCGACCGGGTCCCAGCCGTCCGCGCGGTGGTGGACCGCTTCCGCTGGCAGGAAGGTCCCCCGGCTCGCTGAGGACCTCGAGGACCGGGGACGTGCGGGACACTCACCCCGTGTCCCACCCGGAGCAGCCGAGCACCGTCGACCGGCTGCGGGAAGGCGTCGATGCCGTCCTGGTCCCCCGCGGGTTCGCCGCCGGAGGGGTTGGTGTCTGCGACGGGCGACGGCAGATCCTCTGGTGCGCGGCCGCTGCCGACCTCGCGGCGCGGTTCCCGGGACTGCCGAGCAGCCGGGAGCCGCTCGACGGGTGGGGGACCAGGTGCACCGACGTCGTCGTCGACCTGGCCGCCGCCGGGGACGAGTGGCGGGTGACCGGTGTCGGCGTGGAGGGCGACGACCTGGACGTGGTGCTCGCCGGCCTCGGCCTGACCGTGGCCGCCGGGCGGGCCGCAGCTCTGACCGGGTCACCCGCGCAGGACTGCTTCGCCCCCCTGCCTCGGCTGCTGCTCGAACTGCTCGAAGGGTCCGGCGCGCAGCGTTGAGTCCTCCCCCCGAGGCGTCGGCCCTCACTCCCCCAGCAGCTTGCGCGGCTCCCGCCCCTGCCCGGCACCGGTGTCGGGCAGCGTCACGACCAGCTTCGTCCCGCGCCGGGCCCGCCAGGCCCGGCCCAGCAGCACCGCGAGCACGGCCCCGGCGCCGACCTCCCCGGCCACCACGACGCCGGTCAGCAGGGCGTCGGGACCGACCTCGCTCATCCGGCCGTGGCCGAGCGGGCCGGCGGCGAAGGCCGCGAGCACGGCCACCGCGAGCCCGGCGCCCAGACCGGACAGCAGCGCGGCCCCGCACCGGTGCAGCAACCCGGCGACCTCGGGCCCGCGCCGGGTGTGCAGCCACCAGGCGGCGGCCCCCGCGACGACGGGCAGCGCGATCGCCGCCCACGCCAGAGCCGGGGTCGGTCCGGGCGCGGGCAGCGCACCGAGGACGGGCAGCGTCGGCAGGACCTCCAGCGACGTCCCCCCGGGGGCGACGGACGTCCCCGTCCCGACGGCGAAACCGGTCCCGCTCGCCCACGCCAGCGCCCACACGGCGAACGTCGGCAGCAGCAGCGCCTGCCCGAGGGTCAGCAGGAGCCCGCCGACGACCCCCGGGTCGAGGGCCCGGTGCAGGGCCAGCACGTCGTCGCGGCCGTGGACGAGGGCGGCGAGGGTCAGGAGGGAACCGGCACCGGTGAGGGCGAGCGTCGCGGTGAGCGCCGGGCGCGCGGCGGCCGCGGCGAACTCCGGCACGCGCGGCCGGTGCGGCCACAGCACGGTCAGCGCGCCGACACCCCCGACGAGGCAGCCCCCCAGGAGCGAGGGCAGCAGCCCGGCCGCGCCGACGCCGCTGCGCGAGACCAGCGCCACGAACAGGACGAGGAGGCCGTAGCAGGCGGTGAAGACGCCGAGGGCACGGCCGAAGGGGACCTCGCGCTCGGCGGCCACCTGGTCGCGGTGCCACATCCGCACCGCGCGGCGCGCGGACGACCCCGCCAGCAGCGTCAGCCCGAGCGGGGCGAGACCGACGTCGCCGCCGACGATCGCGACGGTGCTGCCGTGCGCGAGCAGCCACAGGTCGGCGCCCACGCGCGCGACCGCGGCCAGCGACGACGTGGAGCGGACCGAGGCGATCCAGCCGACGACGCACAGCACGACCAGGGGCACGAGCACGGTGAGGACCGCGCGGACGGCGGCGGGGAACAGGGGCGCGAGGTCGGCCGCGGCGGGGCGGGCGCGGCGGGCCTGGCGGGCGGGGCGGTCGGTGGGTGTGGACATCACCGTCGATGCTGCCCCGTCCGGGCCCGAACGGGCGGCACCGACACCCGCCCGGACGCGCGTCGGGCCCGCGGACGCCGGGGTGCCCTGCGCTCCCGGTGGACCGGGAGCGCAGGGCCGACGGTCGAACCCCCCGGGTCAGAGGCTCTGGAAGATCTCCCGCGCCAGCCTGGCGGTCTCGGACGGCGTCTTGCCGACCTTGACCCCGGCCGCCTCGAGGGCGTCCTTCTTGGCCTGCGCGGTGCCCGCCGAGCCGGAGACGATGGCCCCGGCGTGGCCCATCGTCTTGCCCTCGGGGGCGGTGAAGCCGGCGACGTAGCCGACGACCGGCTTGGTCACGTTGGCCTCGATGAACTTCGCCGCGCGCTCCTCGGCGTCACCGCCGATCTCCCCGATCATCACGATGACGTCGGTGTCCGGGTCGTCCTGGAACGCCTGCAGGGCGTCGATGTGCGTGGTCCCGATGACCGGGTCCCCACCGATGCCGACGGCGGAGGAGAACCCGATGTCCCGCAGCTCGTACATCATCTGGTAGGTCAGCGTGCCCGACTTCGAGACCAGGCCGATGCGGCCGGACTCGGTGATGTCGGCGGGGATGATCCCGACGTTGGACTGGCCGGGGCTGATGAGGCCGGGGCAGTTGGGGCCGACCAGGCGCGTGGTGCCCGAGGCGGCGGCCATCGCGTAGAACTCGGCGGTGTCGTGGACCGGGACGCCCTCGGTGATGACGACGACGAGCGGGGTGGCGGCCTCGATGGCCTCCACGACGGCGCCCCTGGTGAACTTCGCCGGGACGAAGATCACCGAGACGTCGGCGCCGGTCGCCTCGCGGGCCTCGCCCACGGAGGAGAACACCGGGACCGCGAGGGGGGAGCCGTCGGCGCCGGTGAAGTCGACGGACTGCCCGCCCTTGCCGGGGGTCACCCCGCCGACGATCCGGGTGCCGGAGGCCAGCATGCGCTGGGTGTGCTTGCGTCCCTCCGAGCCCGTCATCCCCTGGACGAGGACCTTGCTGTCGGAGTTGATGAAGATCGACATCGCTCAGGCCTTCCCAGCGGTGTTGGCGAGCTCGGCGGCCTTGTCGGCCGCCCCGTCCATGGTGTCCACGACCGTCACGAGCGGGTGCGCGGCCTCGGCGAGGATGCGGCGCCCCTCCTCGACGTTGTTGCCGTCCAGGCGCACGACGAGCGGCTTGGTCGCCTCGTCGCCGAGGATCCCGAGCGCGGAGACGATGCCCTTGGCGACCTCGTCGCAGGCGGTGATGCCGCCGAAGACGTTGACGAACACGCTCTTGACCTGCGGGTCGCCGAGGATGACGTCGAGGCCGTTGGCCATGACCTGCGCGGAGGCGCCACCACCGATGTCGAGGAAGTTGGCCGGCTTGGTGCCGCCGTGCTTCTCCCCCGCGTACGCGACGACGTCGAGGGTCGACATCACCAGGCCCGCACCGTTGCCGATGATGCCGACCTCGCCGTCGAGCTTGACGTAGTTGAGGTGCAGCTCCTTGGCCTTGGCCTCGAGCGGGTCCGCAGCCGCCGCGTCGACGAGGTCGGCGTGCGCGGGGTGCCGGAAGTCGGCGTTCTCGTCCAGCGTCACCTTGCCGTCGAGGGCGACGACGTCACCGGACTCGGTGCGCACCAGCGGGTTCACCTCGACGAGCGTCGCGTCCTCGGCGGCGAAGACCCTCCAGAGCTTGACGAACACGTCGGCCACGGCGTCCTGCAGCTCGGGGGCGAACCCGGCGGCCCGCGCGATCTCGGCGCCCTTGGCGGCGTCGATGCCGACGAGGGCGTCCACGGGGACGCGGGCGAGGGCCTCGGGGCGCTCGACGGCGAGCTGCTCGATCTCCACGCCGCCCTCGACGCTGGCCATGGCCAGGTAGGTGCGGTGGGAGCGGTCGAGCAGGACCGAGAAGTAGTACTCCTCGGCGATCTTCGCGCCCTGGGCGATCATCACCTGGTGGACGGTGTGGCCCTTGATGTCCATGCCCAGGATCTCGCCCGCGCGCTGCTGCACCTCCTCGGGGGAGTGCGCGACCTTGACGCCGCCGGCCTTGCCGCGGCCGCCCGTCTTGACCTGCGCCTTGACGACGACCGTCCCGCCACCCATGTCCTCGGCGGCCGCCCGGGCCTCCTCGGGGGTGGTCGCGACCCTGCCGTCCAGCACGGGTACGCCGTGCGCGGCGAACAGGTCGCGCGCCTGGTACTCGAAGAGGTCCACCGGAGTTCCTCGTCTTCCTCGTCCTCGGTCGGAAGTGACTGTCCGTGCCGGCTTCGGCACCAGTCCAACGGGCGTCCAGCACCCTAGTCCCGCTGCCGCGCGGACGTCCGGCCAGGTGTGGAGACGCCCGTCACACCCGGCTCGCGGGGTCCGGACGGGCGGGCCAGGATGGGGTGACCATGGATGCCACCGAGGACACCACCCAGGACACCCACCAGGACACCCACCAGGACACCACCCGGGCCGACCTCGACGCGGTCCTCGCCGCCGCGCACGCCGCGGCCCGGCCGCTGGCCCGCACCGCGCCCGGCGAACGGGCCGACGCCCTGGAGGCGGTGGCCCGGGCCCTGGAGGGGGCGCGCGCCGACCTCGTGGCCCTGGCCGCCGAGGAGACCCACCTGCCGCAGGCCCGGCTCGAGGGCGAGTTGACGCGGACGGTCTTCCAGGCCCGGTTGTTCGCGGCGGGGCTGCGGGACGGGTCGCTGCTGCCGACGCGCGTCGACCACGCCGACCCCGACTGGGGCATGGGCCCGCGCCCGGACCTGCGGCGCACCGTCGTCCCGATCGGGCCGGTGCTGGTGTTCGCGGCCAGCAACTTCCCCTTCGCCTTCAGCGTCTTCGGCGGCGACTCCGTCTCGGCCCTGGCCGCCGGCTGCCCCGTCGTGGTCAAGGCCCACCCGGGCCACCCGCGGCTGTCCCTGGCGACGGCCCGGCAGGTGACGGCCGCGCTGGCCGCGGTCGGGCTGCCCGAGGGGGCGTTCGCCCTCATCGAGGGCGTGGAGGCGTCGAAGACCGCGCTGACCGACCGGCGGGTCCGCGCGGCCGGGTTCACGGGTTCGGTGCACGGCGGCCGGGCGCTGTTCGACCTGGCCGTCTCCCGCCCGGACCCCATCCCCTTCCACGGCGAGCTCGGCAGCGTGAACCCCGTCGTCGTGACGCCCGCCGCTTGGGCCGAGCGCGGCGCGGACGTCGCGACCGGCTGGGTGGGGTCGCTGACGCTGGGTGCGGGGCAGTTCTGCACGAACCCCGGCGTCGTCCTCGTCCCCGACGTGGACGCGTTCACCTCGGCCGTCGAGCTGCCCGTCCCCGGGCCGATGCTGCACCCGGGCATCGTCGAGGGGTTCGGGGCCGCGACGTCGGACCTGGGGTCCCAGCCCGGTGTGCGGACCGCCGTCGAGGGCGCGGCCGGTCCCGACGGGGTCGCCGCCCAGGTGTTCGCGGTGTCCGCCGCCGACGTCGTGGCGAACCCGCACCTGCTGGAGCTGGAGGCGTTCGGGCCGGCCGGGCTCGTCGTCGGCTACTCCGGCGAGGACGAGCTGCGCGACGTCCTCGACGTCCTGCCCGGGCAGTTGACCGGGACCGTGCAGGCGGGGGCGGACGACCCGCTGGCCGCGGAGGTCGCGGCCCTGCTGGCCGAGCACGTCGGCCGCGTGGTCTGGAACGACTGGCCGACGGGGGTCACCGTCTCGGCGGCCCAGCAGCACGGCGGCCCCTGGCCCGCCACGACGACGCCCACGACGACCTCCGTGGGCACGGCCGCGATCACCCGGTGGCAGCGTCCGGTGGCGTTCCAGGGTTTCCCCGCCACCGCCCTGCCCGACGAGCTGAAGGACCGGACCCCGTGAGCGAAACGCAGCAGCAGCACGTCGTCGTCGTCGGCGCGACGGGCCACGTCGGCAGCTTCCTCGTCCCGCGGCTGGTGCGCGCGGGCCACCGCGTGAGCGCCGTGAGCCGCGGCACCCGGGAGCCGTACCACGCCGACCCGGCCTGGGACCGGGCCGAGCGGGTCGTCGCCGACCGGGAGGCCGAGGCCGCCGCCGGCACCTTCGGGACGCGCATCGCCGAACTGCGCCCGGACGCCGTCGTCGACCTCGTCTGCTTCACGCTCGACCAGGCGCGGGAACTCGTCGAGGCGCTGCGACCGACCGGTGCGTTCCACGCGCACTGCGGGACGATCTGGGTGCACGGGCCCGCGGCCGCGTCCCCGTTGCGCGAGGACGACCCGCGGGAGCCGTTCGGGCCGTACGGCACGCAGAAGGCCGAGATCGAGGAGTTCCTGCACGCCGAGACGCGGTCCGGTGGACTGCGCAGCACGGTCGTGCACCCCGGGCACATCAGCGGTCCCGGCTGGCCCGTCATCACCCCCCTGGGGAACCTCGACCCCGGCGTCTGGGAGGCGCTGTCCAGCGGCGGTGAACTGCTGGTGCCGGGGCTGGGGCTGGAGACGATGCACCACGTCCACGCCGACGACGTCGCGCAGCTCTTCGAGCTCGCGCTCGCCCGGCCGGACGTGTCGGCGGGCGAGAGCTTCCACGCCGTCTCCGACCGCGCCCTCACCGTGCGGGGTTTCGCCCGGGCGGCCGCGGCCTGGTGGGGGAAGGAGGCGAACCTGCGGTCGGTCACGTGGGAGGAGTTCCGCGCCGCCGCCGGGGAGCACGCCGAGGCGAGCTGGGAGCACCTGTCCCGCAGCCACTCCGCGAGCACCCGGAAAGCGCGGGAACTCCTCGGCTACGCGCCGGGGACGTCGCTGGACGCCGTGCGGGCGGCCGTGGAGGCGATGGGACTGCTCCCCCGCCCCTGAACCACGGTCCCCGGACGCGAGGCGTCAGACGCGGAAACCCGCGACCAGTTCGCCCAGCCGGTGCGCCGCGCGGGAGACCTCCTCAGCCGTGGCCGCGGTCACCGACGCGCTCTCGGTCGTCTGACCCGCCGCCTGCGCGATACCGGTGATGCTCGCCGCGATCTCCTGCGACCCGCCCGAGACCTCCGTCACGTTGCGCACCATCTCACTCGTCGTCGCCGACTGCTCCTCCACCGCCGCCGCGATCGTGGCCTGCAACCCGTCGATCTGCCCGATCACCTCCGCGATCTGCCCGATCACCCCCGTCGCAGCCCCCGCATCGGCCTGCGTGGCGTTCACCCTCGCCACGATCTCCTCCGTCGCCCGCGCCGTCTGCTGCGCCAGCTCCTTCACCTCACCGGCCACCACCGCGAACCCCTTGCCCGCATCCCCGGCCCGCGCCGCCTCGATCGTGGCGTTCAACGCCAGCAGGTTCGTCTGCTCCGCGATCGAGGTGATCAGCTTGACCACCTCACCGATCTCCCGGCTCGAAGCCCCCAACCGGGAGATGGTCGCCTCGGCGTCGGCCGCCGCAGCCACCGCCGTGGCCGCCGTCTGCGAGGCCGCCGCGGTCGAGGACGCGATCTCCCGGATCGCCGAGGTCATCTCCTCCCCGGCCGCCGCGACGGTCCCGATGTTCGCGCTGATCTCCCCGGTCGCGACCGAGACCACCTGCGACTGCGAGGCGGACTGCGCCGCACCGGCGGACAGGGTTCCGGCGACCGAGGTCAGCTGCCGCGAGGACGCCGACAGGTCCCCGGCGTGGCGGGTGACCTCGCGGACGACACCGGCGAGCTTGCCGGTCGAGGTGTTGAGCGCGGTGGCGAGCTGACCCATCTCGTCGCGGGCGGTGTACTCGACGCGCTGGTCGAGGCGGCCGTCGGCCAGCCCCTCCACGAGGCGCAGCGTCTGGCCGAGGGGACGGACGATCGAACGCGTGATGACGACGGTGGCCACGACGGCGACGGCGATGCTGAGCGCTCCGACGAGGACCAGGGTCAGGACCGAGGTGCGGTAGGCCGACGTGCCCTGGGCGACCTGCTGCCCGGCCGCCTCCGTCTCCGCCGTCACGAGCACGGTGAGGGCGTCGAGCACCTCGTTCGCAGCGGGCGTGGCCGTCCCCTGGCGCAGGGTGTCGAAGGAGTCCACGTCACCGGCGACGGCGTAGCCGACGAGTTCCTGGCGGACCGTGCGGTAGCTCGCCAGGGCGGTCGCGTAGGCGTCGCGCTGGGCGGCCGTGCTGCTCGGGCTCGAGGCCAGGTAGGCGGTGAAGGAGTCGTCGAGGGCCTCGTCGTCGGCCGCCAGCTCCTGCTGGGAGGACGCTTTCTCGTCCTCCGTCGAGGAGACCGCGATGGCGAGGACGTCCGAGCGCACCTTCAGGAGCGCGGTCTTGGTCTCCTCCACGGTCTGCACCGAGACCATCCCCGACCGGGCGAGGTTCGTCAGGTTGCCCTGCGCCTGGTGGAGCCGCACCACCCCGACGAGGATCGAGGCCACGAGCAGCAGCGTCACCAGCCCGAACCCGACGATCAGCTTCGACGCGACCCGCAGGTTCCGCAAGAAGGACACGACGACACCCTCGCCTCTGGTTGGACGACTACGGGCACGGCGCCCGCAGTCGTCCATCGACCCGCGCCTCACGCACCTGAGACCCGGGTCCTGGATCACGGCCGGCGCCGCCCCCACCGCGGGGTCTGCCACGATGCCCCCGTGCCCGACCCCCTCCTCGAGAGCCGCCTGGACAACCCCGTGTGGACCGCGCTGACGGGGGTCCACGCGCACCTGGCCCTCGGCGCGGGAGCGGCCCGCCGCTACCCCGGGGACGTCTCCCCCTTCGGCGGTCTGGCCGACCAGGCGGACCCGGCCGCGTGGGCGGACCTCGCGGCGGCCGCCGGCCCCGGGGCGACGGTCGTCGTCCCGGCCCTGGCCACCGCTCCCCCCGCCGGGTTCGAGCTGCTCTGGGCGCTGCCGGGTGTGCAGCTCGTGGCGACCGACGCCTTCGCCTCCCACCCGGACGGAGGTGTCCCCGGGGTCCCCGGGGTTCTCGAGCTCGGGGAGGACGACGTCGACGACGCGCTCGACCTCGTCGAGCGCACCCGACCGGGCCCGTTCGGCCGCCGCACGCGCCTGCTGGGCCGCTACCTCGGGATCCGCGAGGACGGCCGCCTGCTCGCGATGGCCGGGGAACGCCTGCGCCTGGGCGGGGCGACGGAGATCAGCGCGGTCTGCACCGACCCCGCCGCCCGCGGGCGCGGTCTGGCGACGACGCTGCTCCGGGCGGTGGCGCACGGCATCCGCGAGCGCGGCGAGCTGCCGTTCCTGCACGCGGCGGCGCACAACACGGGCGCGATCGGGCTCTACGAGCACCTGGGGTTCCGGCTGCGCCGCACGCTGGACTTCGCGGCCGTCCAGACGCCGCGGGCCTGACCGGGAACCGCGACGGACTCGCTGCGGCGACGACGACCGGAGGGGCCGGGGGAGATCGGTTGCCGGGGTCATCACCGGGTCCGGGTGCTCCCGGGGCGAGCGCACGTCCCTGCGACACCGCCCGGATCGGCCGTGACGTCAGAGGACCCCGGTGTGCTCCAGCACGATGTTCACGCCGATCGCGATGAGGATCAGCCCGCCGAGCACTTCGGCGGGCTTGCCGAACCGGCTGCCCGCCCGGTGCCCCACCACCGCGCCCACGGCGGTGAGGGCGGCCGTCGTCACCCCGATGGCCACCGCGGCGGGGACGATGGCGACGTCGAGGAACGCGAAGCTGATGCCCACCGCCAGGGCGTCGATGCTCGTCGCCACGGCGAGGAGCAGCAGCTGCCGCAGCGGGATCCCGTCGCTGTCCTCCTCGTCGTCGGCCCCGCCCGTGAACGCCTCCCACAGCATCTTGCCGCCGATGAGGGTGAGCAGCCCGAACGCGACCCAGTGGTCGACCGCGGTGACGTAGCCGCGGAACTGCCGGCCCAGCGCCCAGCCCAGGACGGGCATGAGGGCCTGGGCGAGGCCGAACGCGAGGGCGAGGGCGGCGGTGCTGCGGACGGTGAGGCGCCGCAGGTGCAGGCCCTTGCCGAGCGCGACGGCGAAGGCGTCGGCGGAGACGCCGACGGCGATGACGAACAGGGTCCACAGGGACACGGCGGGACGGCCTTCCGTTGGGAGCAGCGCCCAGGGAACCACGGGCAGCCACCGGGGGGAACTCGCGGTGCTCCAGCGGATCGACTGCACGACAACCCGATCCACGTTTCCGAACCAGCGTGGACAAGTCTTCGGCGCACCGGCGGCGCCGCGCGGACCCCGGTCCTACAGTGACCCCATGGCCCGCTTCGTCGAGGTGCACCCGCAGGACCCGCAACCGCGGTCGGTCGCCCAGCTCGCGGCGGTGCTGCGCGAGGACGCGCTGATCGCCTACCCGACGGACTCCTGCTACGCCCTCGGCTGCCGCCTCGACAGCCACACCGGCGCCGACCGGATCCGTCGCATCCGCCACCTCGACGCCCGGCACCACTTCACCCTCGTGTGCTCGGACTTCGCCCAGCTCGGGCAGTTCGTGCACCTCGACAACGTGCAGTTCCGGGCGGTGAAGGCCGCGACGCCCAACCCGTACACGTTCATCCTCCCGGCCACGAAGGAGGTGCCCCGCCGGTTCGCGCACCCGAAGAAGAAGACCGTGGGGGTCCGCATCCCCGACCACCCGTTCGTGCGGGCGCTGCTGTCCGAGCTCGGCGAACCGCTGCTGTCGAGCACGCTGCTGCTGCCCGACCACGACGAACCCCTCACCGACGGCTGGTCGGTGAAGGAGGAGCTCGACCACGTCGTCGACGCCGTCGTGGACGCCGGGGAGTGCGGCACGGAACCGACGACGGTCGTCGACTGGTCGCAGGGCTACCCCGAGGTCGTCCGCGTCGGCGCCGGGGACCCCTCGCGCTTCGAGTGACGGTTGGCGCCGGGGTGGGCGGGTAGGACCACCACGATTCGTCCACCCCACCCGGAGCAGGAGCCCCCGTGTCCCAGCCCAGCCAGCAGCAGGAACCCCCCGGCACCACCGGCGCGATGCGGCCGACGCCCGACCACGGCGAGACGTCCTACGTCGGCCACGACAAGCTCACCGGCAAGGCGGCCATCGTCACCGGCGGCGACTCCGGGATCGGCCGCGCGGTCGCGATCGCGTACGCCCGCGAGGGGGCGGACGTCGTCATCAGCTACCTGTCCGAGCACGAGGACGCGCAGGAGACGGCGCGGTGGGTCGAGGAGGCCGGACGGCGGGCGGTGCTCGTCGCCGGTGACATCTCGACGGCCGGGCAGTGCCGCGCCGTGGTCGACGCGTGCGTGCGGGAGTTCGGGAAGGTGGACGTGCTCGTCAGCAACGCCGCGTACCAGATGAGTCACGAGACCCTGGAGGAGATCTCCGACGAGGAGTGGATGTTCACGCTGAACACCAACCTCAGCGCGTTCTTCTGGTTGTCGAAGGCCGCCCTGCCGCACATGGGGCCGGGCTCGTCCATCATCGGGAGCAGCTCGGTGAACTCGGACAACCCCAAGCCGACGCTCATCCCCTACTCGATGACCAAGGCCGGCATCGCCAACATGTGCGCCTCGATGGCGCAACTGGTCGGCGACCGCGGCATCCGCGTGAACAGCGTCGCTCCGGGGCCGGTGTGGACACCGCTCATCCCCTCCACGATGCCGCCGGAGCAGGTCGAGAGCTTCGGGCAGCAGGTCCCGCTGGGCCGGCCGGGTCAGCCGGGCGAGCTCGCCCCCGTCTACGTGCTGCTCGCCTCCGACGACGGCAGCTACGTCTCCGGGGCGCGCGTCGCGGTGACGGGTGGCAACCCGATCCTCTGAACCACCCGGGGTTTGCGGGGTGGGGGCGAACGGCCCGACGCCCGGGTCGCGGGCGTCCCCGGGTCGTCGCGCCGTCCGGGGAGGACCGACGGCGGTAGTTTCTGCCCCGGAACGGCCCGGCGGGACAGGAGGACACGGCGGTGGTGACGATGCGCGACGTCGCGGCGGAGGCCGGGGTCTCGGCGATGACCGTCTCCAACGCCCTGACAGGCCGGCGCCCGGTGAGCGAGGAGACCCGTCGCGTCGTCCTCGAGGCGGTCGACCGGCTCGGGTACCAGGTCAACGTCGCGGCCCGCAGCCTGCGGCAGGGACGGACGGGCGTCGTCGGCATCGCCGTCCCCACCCTCGACAGCCACTACTACAGCCGCCTCGCCCACCGCCTAGTCCTCGGTTTCTCCCAGGCCGGGCGAGCGACGGTGGTCGAGGAGACGCACGCCAGCCGCGAGGGCGAGCTCGCGGCGTTCCGCGACTCCCGGCTCAACGCCTACGACGGCCTGGTCATCGCCGCGCTCGGGCTCACCGAGCGCGAGCTCAACGCCCTCAGCCGCGAGGTCCCCGTCGTCGTGCTCGGGGAGCAGGAGCTGCACCAGACCGTCGACCACGTGAGCATGCCCAACGTCGCCGGCGCGGAGGCGGCCACGCGCCTGCTGCTCGACCGCGGCTGCCGCCACCTCGCGCTCGTGGGGTTCCCGACCCTGACCGACCTGCAGGACGTGACCCTGCCCGAGGGGGCGGCGTTCGTCCTGCGCGCCGAGGGGTTCGCCCGGGTGGTCCGCGAACGCGGGGTGCGGGCCTCGGCGGCGTACGCAGGGGTCACGCAGGCCGCCGGCGCCGCCTGCGCCCGCGACCTGCTCGCCCGGGGGGAGGTCCCCGACGGGATCTTCTGCGTCACCGACACCCTGGCCTTCGGCGTCGTGCGCGCGCTGGCCGACCACGGCGTCCGCGTCCCGGACGACGTCCTCGTGGTCGGCTTCGACGACGTCGAGGACTCCGGGTTCCGCATCCCCTCGCTGACGTCGGTGGCCCCCGACCTCGACGGCCTCGTCGACCAGACGGTCCACCTGCTCGGGCGGCGGATCGCGAACCCGGGGGAGCTGCCCCGGGACGTCACCGTGTCCTTCCGGGTGGTCGAACGGGAATCGACCGCCCGCCCTTGACAGGCTCCGCCGGACGGGGGCGATGATATCGATATACGGGACTGCACCGCCGCGTCCCGCCCCGCCGGTGGACCACCCCGCCGCCCACCGGACCAGTCCGAACGGGAGAGAACGATGACGTCCCCCACCGCCGCCCGCCGCACCTTCCTGTCCCTGGTCTGCGCCGCTCCCCTGGCCGCGACGCTGGCCGGGTGCGGCGACTCCGGGCCCGGCGCGGCCGCCGGCGACGGCGCCACCATGTGGATCCTCACCGGCCAGCCCGCGGAGGGGATCCGCACCGACGCCGTCGAGACCTTCAACGACAGCCACGAGGACGGCCGGATCGCGCTGTCCGCGTTCCAGAACGACGCCTACAAGGCCAAGATCCGCACGGCCATCGGCGCGAACCAGGCCCCGACGATCATCCCGACCTGGGGCGGCGGCGGGTTGCGCGACTACGTCAAGAGCTCCCAGGTGGAGGACCTCACCCCGTTCTTCGACGAGCACGCCGACCTCCGGGACGAGCTGTTCGCCAGCGCGTTCGGGGCGGCGACGGTCGACGGCAGGATCTACGCGATGCCGTGCGAGGTCGTCTCGCCCATCGTCATGTACTACAACAAGGCGTTGTTCGACCAGGTCGGGGCGCAGCCGCCGACGACGTGGGACGAGCTGATGGCTCTGGTCCCCGTCTTCAACGACGCCGGGGTGGCCCCGATCTCCCTCGGCGGGCAGTCCCGGTGGACGAACATGATGTGGCTGGAGTACTTGTA
Source organism: Kineococcus mangrovi (assembly GCF_041320705.1). Classification (NCBI taxonomy): domain Bacteria; kingdom Bacillati; phylum Actinomycetota; class Actinomycetes; order Kineosporiales; family Kineosporiaceae; genus Kineococcus; species Kineococcus mangrovi. The sequence goes on along the minus strand of NZ_JBGGTQ010000004.1, from coordinate 387,132 downwards.
CGACCGCATCGGCGGCCCGGAGCTGTTCACGTCCATCTACGAGGGGCAGCCGGACGGGTGGTCCCAGCCGGGGTCGATCGAAGCCCTGACCAAGGTGCAGGACCTCGTGCGCGCCGGCGGGTTCGTCAACGGCTTCGCCTCCATCACGGCCGACTCCAACGCCGACCAGGCGCTGCTCTACAGCGGCAGGGCCGCCATGATGCTGCACGGGTCGTGGGTCTACGGCTCCATGAAGACCGACGGTGGCGACTTCGTGACCGGCGGCAACCTCGGCTGGAGCAGGTTCCCGGCGGTGGACGGCGGGAAGGGCGACATGGCCGACGCCGTCGGCAACCCGGCGGGGTACTACGCCATGTCCGCCAAGGCCACGGACGAGGCCAAGCAGGTGGCGATGGACTTCTTCGCCGACGGGCTGGTGACCGAGGCCACGACCACGGCCTGGATCGAGGCCGGGTCGGTCCCGGTGGTCGTGGGCGCCGACGAGCAGTTCGGCGGCAGCGAGGACGCCGACTGGCTGACGTTCGTCTACGACCTGGCGTCGGAGGCACCCGCGTTCCAGCAGTCCTGGGACCAGGCGCTCTCCCCCACCGCGGCCGAGGCGCTGCTGGAGAACATCGAGAAGCTGTTCGGGCTGACCATCACGCCGGAGGAGTTCGCCCAGGCCATGAACGCCACGAACGGTTCCTGACCGGCCGCCGCACGTCCCCCAGGACACGCAGCGTCGAGCGCCACGGACGGCGTGTGGTCACCCCGCCCGCCGTCCAGGCGACCGGCCGATTTCCAGCGCGCGCGGTGATTCGAACCGTGGAAACCTTCGGGCGCACCGGGAACCGGCAGGGACCCGGTGCGGCCCGCACAGATCCCCGGGTCCCGGATAACTGGAGGAACTCGTGACCGTCACCGGCATCATCACCGCCATCATCGTCGGGCTCATCATCGGCGCCCTCGCGCGCCTGGTGCTGCCCGGCAAGCAGAACATCTCGATCCTGCTCACGATCCTCGTCGGCATCGTCGCGGCCCTCATCGGTACGGCCATCGCCGCCGCCGTCGGCGTCTCCGACACCCCCGGCATCGACTGGATCGAACTGGTCATCCAGGTCGTCATCGCCGCGATCGGCGTCTCGATCGTCGGAGCCCTGCGCGGTGGTCGCGCTCGCTGAGCGCGGCCCGGCCGGGGACGGCACCGCCGTCTCCGGCCCTCGCACCGGCGGCCCTCACCACCCCAGGGTGCCCGGCGCTCCCTTGAACGGCCCGGTCACCTCCGCACTGATCCACCCGCCGTAGAAGTCCCCCTCCTGCGCCTGGACCTCCTCCTCGTCGAGCAGGCAGCGCACCCCCGAGGGGTAGAAGGCCAGGGCCCCGGTGAGCGCCGCGTACGCCGGCGTCGGGTCGCGGTAGAACCAGGCGGCCCGCGGGCGCAGCACCCGACCGTCCTCGGCCACGAGGTCGACGTAGGACGCCTGCCCCTTCCACTCGCACCAACTGCGCCCCTCGACCGGCCGAACCGCGCCGGGCAGCACCGCCTCGGCCGCCACGTAGTACGTCGGCGGGTGCGACGTCTCCAGCACGCGCCAGGCCCGCGGGACCCGTTCGTCCGGGAGGACGTCGACGACCAGCCGGCCCTCGGGGTCGTGGATCCGCACCCGCCGGCGCGCGGGTTCGAGCCGCGGCGGCCGCGGGTAGTCCCAGCAGGATTCGCTCACGCAGGTCAGGGTCGTCCCGCGGTCCCGTCCCCGCCACCGGGGCGCCACGCGGCCAGGACGGCCCCGCTGAGCCGGTCCACGGCCGGTGAGGCGACCTTCCACCGCTGCCAGTGCAGGTCGACGTCGAGCCCACCGCCGGGGTCGAGGTCGACGAGCCCGTCCCCCCGCCCGCCCGCCACCTGCTCCGGCAGCAGCAGTCCCCACCCGAACCCCAGCCGGACGGCCTCGCCGTGGTCGGCCGTCGCGGGGACGTGGTGCCGCGGCCCCCCTGGCCCCCCTGGTGCCCCTGGTCCCCCGCCGCCGTGCCGGCGCAGCCAGCTGTCCTGCAGGTCGTCGTCGCGGTCGAAGACCACGAGGGGCGCCCGGGCGAGGGCGTCCGGGCCGACGCCGTCGGGGAACCACCGCCGGACGAACGCCGCGGTGGCGAACGGCTGGTAGTGCACGGCACCGAGGCGCGTCGCCCGGCACCCGGGCACCGGGTCGGCCTCGGTCGTCACCGCCGCGACGACGCTGCCGGAGCGCAGCAGTTCGTGGGTCCGCTCCTGGTCCTCGCGGCGCAGGTCGAAGCAGAACTCGGCCGCCAGCGGCGCGAGCGCGGGCAGGAACCACGTCGCGAGGGAGTCGGCGTTGACGGCGACCGGCAGGACGGGCAGCGCGTCGGCGGGGCGGACCGCCCGTTCCGCCTCGGCCGCGAGGAGCTCCACCTCACGCGCGAACCGGAGCACGGACCGGCCGGCCCGGGTCGGACGCGGCGGACGGCTGCGGACGAGCAGGGGCCGTCCGGCGGCGGTCTCGAGGGCGCGCAACCGCTGGCTGACCGCCGACGGCGTGACGTGCAACGTCCGGGCGGCCGCCTCGAACGAGCCCTCGGCGACGACGGCGGCGAGGGCGCGCAACTGCGCCAGGTCCCAGTCGACGCTCCCGCCCATGAAGCGATGCTAAAGGTGGATCAGTTTCCTGAGCTGGAGCCGGGGCGGGCCGCTGCCTACCGTCGTCGGCGTGCTCACCGTCCTCGCCGGGCTGGCCTTCGGCCTGTCCCTCATCGTCGCCATCGGCGCCCAGAACACCTTCGTCATCCAGCAGGGGGTCCGCGGCGAGCACGTGGGTGCCGTCGTCGCGGTCTGCATCGCCAGCGACGTCCTGCTCATCGGCGTCGGGGTGGCGGGGGCGGGCGCGCTGGTCGCGGCGGCACCGGGTCTGGTGACGGTGCTGCGCCTGGCGGGGGCGGCGTTCCTGCTCGGGTACGGCGCGCTCGCGCTGCGGCGCGCGTGGCGGCCGGGTGCGCTGCGGGCCGACCCCTCGGGTGCCGCGGTCCCGCTGGCGTCAGTCGTGGCGACCACGGCCGCGCTGACGTGGCTCAACCCGCACGTCTACCTCGACACCGTCGTCCTGCTCGGGTCGGTCGCCGCGGCCCACGGCGACGAGCGCTGGTGGTTCGGGCTCGGCGCCGCCCTCGGCAGCGTCGCGTGGTTCACGGCCCTGGGGCACGGGGCACGCCTGCTGCGGCCCGTGTTCGCCCGGCCCGCGGCGTGGCGGGTCCTCGACGTCGGCGTCGCCGTCGTGATGGTCGTGCTCGCGGTGCAGCTCGTCGCGGGCCCCTGATCAGGACGGCGGGTCGGCCCCGGCCCCGCGCAGGGCGCGCAGGGGCGTGGTCGGCAGGCCGAGGGCGCGCAGGGCCAGGGACGCGGCGCCGAGCAGGCCGTCGGCGGCGGGCAGCACGTCCCGGCCCGCCAGGGCCTCCCGCAGCCCGGGGGCGAGGGCACCGGCCGCCCCGCGCCGCCACACCCCGCCGCCGACGACGAGCGGCCCCGGCCCGGCGACGGCGCGCACGAGGGTGGCCAGCTCCTCCTGGGCCGCCGCCACGATCCCGGTCGCGACCGCGTCGCCCGCGTCCGCGACGGCGAAGCAGGCCGGAGCCAGCCGGGCCAGCCGGACGGGAGCGGCGGCGTGGACGAGGTCGACGATCTCCCCCAGCACGAACGCCCGGCCCTCCCGGGGACGGCGGTCGTCGACGAGACCGAACTCGGCCAGCAGCGCCGGGGTCAGGGCGGTGGCCGGGCCGGTGCCGTCGAGGTCGGACGTGACGGCGCGCGCGACCTCGCGCCCGATCCAGAACCCCGCCCCGGCGTCCCCGAGCAGCCAGCCGTTCCCGCCGACCACGCGCTCCAGGGCGCCGTCGCGCACCCGGGCGGCGACGGAGCCGGTGCCCGCCACGAGCGCGGCACCGGTGTCCTCCTCGGCCGCCGAGTGGAACATGGCCAGGAGGTCGGAGACCCGGCGGAACGGGACCCCGGGGTCGAGCCCGAGGTGCTCGACCAGGGTCTCGGGCGAGACCAGCCGGTCCGACCCGGCGGTCGCCAGCACGGTGGACCGCACCTCCCGCCCGCCGCGACCGGCGCCGGCGAGGGCCTGCGACACGGCGGCGCGCAACGACCCCAGCGCGGTCTGGACGCCCACGGCCGATGGGTTCCCCGGACCGGCCGCGGCCCGGGCCAGCGGCCGCCCGGCCGGGTCCAGCACGAGCGCCCGGGTGGTGCTGCCGCCCGCGTCGAGGGCCAGCACCACCCCGGAGGCCGCTGGTGTCACTTCAGCCCGCCGGCCGAGACCGCACCCTGCAGCCGCCGCTGGAACACCAGGTACACGACGAGCACCGGCACGACCGTCATCACCGCACCGGCGAACAGCGCCCCGAAGTTGACGTCGTACCCCGCCTGGGAGGCGAAGGCGGCCAACCCCTGGGTCAGGACGTAGTTGCTGCGGTCGGAGTTCAGGACCACCGGCAGCAGGAACTGGTTCCACAACCCGACGAAGTTGAGGATGGCGACGGCCGCCATGCCCGGGCCGGCCATGGGCAGCATGACCTGGAAGAAGGTCCGCCACTCGCTCGCGCCGTCGATCGAGGCGGCCTCGGCGATCTCCCCCGGCAGCTGCTCGAAGAAGCTGAGGAGGAAGAAGACGGTGAACGGGTAGGCGTAGGCGGCGTAGCTGAGGATCAGCCCGGGCAGGGAGTTCAGGACGCCGAGCTGCTGCAGGATGAAGAACAGCGGCACGACGGCGAGGAACACCGGGAACGTGAGCCCGGCCACGATGAGGTAGCGCAGCACGGTGCGGCCGCGGAAGTCGAACCGGGCCAGGACGTAGGCCGACATCGCCCCCATGAGCATCGTCAGCACCAGCGCGCAGGCGACGACGATCACCGAGTTGAAGAAGTACGACCCGATCCCGGCGGTCTCCCAGGCGTCGACGTAGTTCTGGAACCGCCACTCCCGCGGCAGGGAGAAGGGCGAGGCGAAGATCTCCTGGTTCGTCTTGAAGCTCGAGACGACCGTCCAGGCGAACGGCAGCAGGACGATCAGCGACCAGACCACCAGGACGGTGTGCGAACCGATCGCGACCGTGCGCTCCCCCGACGGGCCCCGCCGTCCGGGACGGGCGGCGACGGCGGCCTCCGGGTCACGCGTCACGGCGCTCATGCCCGCGCCCCCTTCGCGTCGCGGCGGGCCAGCGCCTGACCGATGCCGAGCACCAGCCCCGTGAAGACGAACGTCAGCAGGGCGAGCACGACGCCCATCGCGCAGGCCAGCCCGAACCGCCCCTGCGTGAACGCGGTGGAGAAGATCTGCTGGGTGATGACGAGCGTGGAGTTGCCCGGGCCGCCGTCGGGGTTCATCGCCGCCAGGAAGACGAACGCGTCGAGGGCGAAGATGCCCAGGTAGACGTAGGCCGTGCGCAGCGACCCGGCGATCCCGGGGGCGGCGATGAACACCGCCGTCCGGAAGCGGCCGGCCCCGTCGATGCGGGCCGCCTCGAAGATCTCCGCCGGGATCGCCCGGATCGAGGCGACGAACAGGACCATGTAGAAGCCGACGAAGGCCCAGACGATGACGACGATGACCGCCCACATCGCCGTCGAGGGTTCCCCCAGCCAGGCGAAGTCCCGGAAGCGGTCCAGGCCGACCCCGGTGAGGACACCGTTGAACAGACCGGCGCTGGGGTCGTAGACGCGACCGAAGATGATGCCGACGACGATGGCCGGCACCACGTACGGGAAGAACGACACGACGCGGTAGAAGGACGACCCGGCCAGGCCGCGCACGGCCCCGGTCGAGGAGCCGCCGAACGTCAGCAGGCAGGCCAGCGCGAAGCTCAGCACCAGCGTCACGGCGGGGACGACCACGAGCAGGCTGAGGCTGTTGCCGACGGCCTTGAGGAACAACCCGTCGCTCAGCAGCCGCCGGTAGTTCTCCAGCCCGATGAACTCCTGCGTGGCGGTGAACCCCGACCAGGAGGTCAGCGAGTACCAGGCCGCCTGGGTGAAGGGGTAGAGCACGAACACCAGGTAGAGCGCGAGCGGGACCCCGAGGAAGACGACCACGAGGCTGACCCGGTCGAAGGTCCACCGCTTCCGCCTCGCCGCCGGGGGGCGGGGGCCACCCCGGACGGCGGTGCGGTCGGGGGCGCCGGGCAAGGCGCTCACGACACCGTGACCTTGGTGATGCTGCTGTCCTCGCGGGTCTGGTCGAACTGCTGCTGCAGGCCGCTGGTGAGACCGGCGACGTCGAGCTGACCGGACAGGAACCCGTTCCAGAGCACGTTGTTCTGGCTGGTGAAGCCGTAGACGTCGTTGAAGTTGAACGTGTAGGTGTCCTCACCGGCCGCGTCGAGCATGGCGATCTGGGAGGCCAGGGCGGTGGACCCGAACGCGTCGGCGGGCACCGTGTCCCTGACGACCGTGGAGGAGAGCTTGGTCTTGGCGAAGTTCGTCGCGGCCTCCTTGGAGAGCATGAGGCGCAGCACCTCCATGCCGCCGGCCTTGTTCGCGCCCCTGCTCGGCACGATGAACGGCTCCCCCGCGCTGGCGTGGAAGGCCGCGGCGGGCATGGCCGCGTTCGCGGTGACCGAGGGCGGCGGGGCGCCCGTCATCTGGAAGTCGGGAGCCGTCTGGGACTTCATCTCGTTCTCGATCCAGGACCCCGACGGGTAGAGGATCGCCTCCTGGGCCTGGCTCCACTGCGCCTGCGCCGCGGTGAACTGGGTGCCGGCGCCGCCGGGCCGGAAGTAGCCGGCCTCGACGGCCTGCGCCATCTTGCCGAACACGGCCTGCACGGCGGGGTGGCTCCAGGCGTCGGCCTCGAGGTTGCCGAGCGCGATGCGCACCTCGTCGCCACCTTCCTTGATGGCCGAGTCGACCGCCAGCGTCAGGTAGTAGGAGGCGGCCTCCTTGCCCCAGCAGAAGAGGTACTTGCCCTGCTGCTGCGCCGACGCCCCCAGGGCCAGCGCGTCGTCCCAGGTCGCGGGCGCCGTCCAGCCGTTGGCGTCGAACAGGGTCTTGGAGTACCAGAGGCCGTAGACGGTGAGGACGTAGTTCAACTGCACGAGGCGGCCGTCGTAGGTGCCGTCGTCGAGCATCCCCGGGTAGAGGGTGTCCTTGATGACGTCGCCGTCGGTGTTCCTCGCCTCGGTCAGCGGGGTGAGGTCCTCCAGCTGCGCGGCGATCGTCGCCAGGCCGATGGCGTTGGCGCCGGAGTTGTCCACCAGGTCCGGCGGGTTGCCACCGACGAAGCGCGGCTGCAGCTCCTGGGCGATCTGCGTGGAGGGCGACACCGTCAGCGTCCCGCCGCCGTGCAGGTCGGCGTACTTGGCCGCCACGAAGGAGACGTAGTCGGTGCCGTAGCCGCCGTCGAAGATGACGGCGTCGACGGCGGCACCCTCGGCGACGCCGAAGGGGTTCTGCTCGCTGACCTCCCCGGTGGGACCGGAGTCGCCGGAGTCCTCGTTCCCGCCGGAGGCGGCGCAGGCCGCGGTGGCGGCGGGGACGAGGGCGCCGGCCAGGGCCAGTCCCAGGAAACGTCGACGCTGCAGGGTGGTGGGCTCGCTCACGGTGGTTCCTCCCGGGGAGTGCGGACTGTCAGGGGTTTCGCGGTGCTTCGAGCGGTCAGGCGCTGCGGCGCAGGCGGTCGCCGTAGCGGGCTTCGATGCTCTTGTTCCGGTCGTGGCCGCCGGGGACGTTGGCCGACACGTACAGCGGCGCCTCCTCACCCCGTTCGGCGAGGGCCGTGACGGTGCCGATGGTCAGCAGCTGGGCGACGTAGGCCGCCGTCAGGGACGAGACGGAGCCGACCGCGACGTCGGAGACGTCGGTCAGCGTGGCGTCGCCGTAGGGGGCGAGGTTGTCGATGACGACGTCGGCGATCTCGGAGAGCCGCTTGCCGCTGGGGTGCTTCGGTTCCACCGCCCGCGTGTGCTCCAGGCTCGTCACCGCCACCACCTTGTGGCCGTGCTCCTTGGCCAGCAGGGCGAGGCCGACGACGGACCCGTTGACGCCGGAGTTCGAGGCGATGACGAACACGTCCCGGGGGTCGCGCACGACGGTGCCGAAGACGTCGCGGGCGATGTTCGGGTCCCGCTCCAGCGGGGGTTCGCCGGTGAGCTCGGCGATCCGGTGCTCGCCGAGGAGGGCGGCGTCGCGCAGGGCGACCTTGTTCGTGGGGATGAGCCCACCGGCGCGGCCGGCGACCTCCATGGCGAAGGCCTCCGAGTGCCCGGTGCCGAACGCCTGGACGACCCCGCCGGCGGCGACGCAGTCCGCGAGCAGCCCGACGGCCTCGTCGAGGCCGCCGGAGGTGGCGAGGGTCGAGAGCCGGTCGAGGCGGTCCCGCACCTCGGTGCCGAACTGGGCGACGTGGCCGGCGAACCGGTCGGCGAACGGGGGCACAGCATCTCTCCTTGAGTCGTCGATTCACCGCGTCACTGCTGGTTGCATGGATGGTTCACTCGGTCGCCTCAGCCTGTCAAGGGCCCGCCGTGTTGCGTTCGTGTTGCGTTCTCGTTGCTCTGGCGAGGCGACTCGCCCCCCCGGGCGGACAACCTCCCACCGCACGGTCACAGTGCTAACCTTCGTCCGCTGGATCAGTCATCCACTCTGACGGAGGAGTCCGGATGGGCGTCGAAACCCTCGACCCGGCGCAGCACATCGAGGCGGTCCGGGCGGACCTGCCTCCCTCCCTGCGCAAGGTGGCCGACTTCGTCCTCGCCTCGCCCGAGAGCGTCGAGGAGTGCTCGGCCTCCGAGCTCGCCCGTCGCGCCGGCACGTCGCAGGCCGCGGTCACGCGGTTCTGCCAGACCATCGGGCTCGACGGCTACCAGGGGCTGGTGCGCTGGATGGCGCGCGAGCAGGGCCGCAAGGCCGGCGGCGGGTCCGCCTGGGGTTCGGCCTGGGAGACGGCCGGGATCGGCCCCGAGATCACCCCGGACGACGCCCTCGACCGGGTGGCCGCGGTCGTGGCCGCCGCGGACGCCCGCAGCCTGCAGGACACCGCCCGGCGCCTCGACCTGGACGCCCTGGAACGGGCCGCCCAGGCGGTCGCGCGCGCGCACCGCGTGGACGTCTACGGGGTCGGCGGCAGCGCGGTCATGGCCGCCGAGACCGACTCGCGCCTGTTCGGCATCGGCGTCCCGGTGCGGAACTGGACGGAGGTCCACGACGCGAGCACGTCCGCGGCGCTGCTCACCCCCGCCGACGTCGCGATCGCGATCTCGTTCTCCGGCGCCACCCGGGAGGTCGTCGAACCCACCGAGCTCGCCGCCCGGCGCGGCGCCACGACGGTCGCCGTGACGGGCGACCCGGTGTCGGCGCTGGCCCAGCTCGCCGACGTCGTCCTCACGGTGGCCCCCGGCGGTACGACGTACCGGGAGGGACCGTTCGCGGCCCGGCACGCGCAGCTGCTCGTCGTCGACTGCCTCTACGTGCGGGTCGCGCAGCTGACGTTCGCCCGCGCCAGCGCCTCCCGCGCGCTGACCGCCCACATCCCCGCCCAGCACGCCGTCCGCCCGGCCCGGCGGCGGACCCGGTGACCGTCGAGAGCGCAGGACCCGACCTGCGGTACCTGTCGAACGTGCGCCCGTCGGCGCGGCAGCTGCGGTGGCAGGCGCTGGAGTTCTACGGGTTCGCCCACTTCGGCGTGAACACCGTCACCGACCGGGAGTGGGGCACCGGCCACGAGGATCCGGCCACGTTCGACCCGCCGGACGTCGACGCGGCGCAGTGGGTCGCGGCGATGGCCTCCGCCGGGATGCGCGGGGTGGTCCTCACCGCCAAGCACCACGACGGGTTCTGCCTGTGGCCCAGCGCGCACACCGGCCACTCCGTGGCCGCGAGCCCCTGGCGCGGCGGGAACGGCGACCTGGTCGCGGAGGTGTCGCGGGCCTGCGCCGACGCCGGTCTGGCGTTCGGCGTCTACCTGTCCCCCTGGGACCGCACCGACCACCGCTACGGCACCGGCCGCGCCTACGACGACTACTTCGTCGCCCAGCTCACCGAACTGCTCACCGGTTACGGCGAGGTGTTCTGCGTCTGGCTCGACGGGGCGAACGGCGAGGGCCCGGACGGCCGCCGCCAGCTGTACGACTGGGACCGCTACCTGCGCGTCGTCCGCGCGCTGCAACCGGACGCGGTCGTCAGCGTCTGCGGTCCGGACGTCCGCTGGTGCGGGAACGAGGCCGGCCACACCCGCCGCGACGAGTGGAGCGTCGTCCCGCACGAGCTGCGGGACGCCGAGGGGACGGCCAGCCGTTCCCAGCAGTCCGACGACGGGGAGTTCTCCCGCAAGGTGACCTCCGACCAGGAGGACCTCGGCAGCCGCACGGCCCTGGCCGGGTACGCCGGGGAGTGCGTCTGGTACCCCGCGGAGGTGAACACCTCGGTGCGGCCGGGCTGGTTCCACCACCCCGCCGAGGACGACCGGGTGCGGTCGGCGGCCGAGCTGTTCGACCTGTGGCGCGCGGCCGTCGGCGGGAACTCCTGCTTCCTGCTCAACGTGCCACCGGCCGCCACCGGCCGGATCGCCGCCCCCGACGTCGCCGCGCTCGCGGGGCTGGGCGACCTGGTGCGCCGGCACGTCGAGGGCGACCGCGCCGCCGAGGCGGACGTCACGGACGCGGACGGGCCGGTCGACGTGGCCGGCGCGCCCGTCGCCGGCCGGGCGCCGTGGTCCCCCGCTGCCGGACGCCCGCGCCTGGACCTGCGGTTCGGCTCACCCCTCGCCGTCCGCTCGGTGGACCTGTGGGAGGACATCGCCCGCGGTCAGCGCATCGAGGCGTTCTCCGTCGCGCTGTCCCTGGACGGGCGGGTCGTCTGGCGCGGGGGCGCGGGCGTCGTGGGGCACCTGCGGATCCTCGACGTGCCGGACGTGGTCGCCGACCACGTCGAGGTCGTGCTCGAGGAGTTCCGCGCGCGCCCGGCCCTGCTCGGGGTCCGCGTCGTCAGCGCGTGAGCAGCCCGGCGTACAGCTCCGGGCGCCGGTCGGCGTGGACGCCGTTGCGCGCCGAGGTCGCCTTGCGCCGCGCGTCCCCGAGGCGGCAGCGGGCCACGAGGACGTGCTCCCCGGCCCCGTCGGGCGTCTCCGCGAGCGGCCGCCCGTCGGGGCCGACGACCGCCGACCCGCCCACCCAGGTGACCCCGCGCTCGGGGCCGGTCCGGTCGCAGGCCGCGACGAACACCCGGTTCGCCGCCGCGGCCGCCTGCACGTGCACGACCTCCATCGGCCGTTCGGCGGTGGTCCGGGGCGCACCCGGCCAGTTCGTCGGCGCGCACACGAGGTCGGCGCCGGCCAGGGCGATGAGCCGCACCCACTCCACGAACCCCAGGTCGTAGCAGACGGCGAGCGCCAGCCGCCCCCACGGCGTGGTGACGACCTCGGGCAGCTCGTCGCCGGGGACGAACACGTCCGCCTCGGCGTCCCACAGGTGCACCTTGCGGTAGACGGTCCGGATCCCGCTGCGGTCCAGCAGGAGGGCGGAGTTGCGCAGGGACCCGTCGGCGACGCGCTCGGCCACGCCGACCGCGACGACGAGGTCGTGCCGTCGCGCGACCTCGGTGAGGGCGGCCGCGGTGGGGCCGTCGGCGGGTTCGGCCAGGCCGCGCGCCTCCCGGGCGGAGGCGAAGACGTAGCCGCTGCGCAGGAGCTCGGGCAGGACGACGACCCGGGCGCCCCGCCGGGCCGCCTCCTGCACGGCCGCGACGGCGCGGGCGAGGTTGCCGTCGGTGTCGCCGACGGCGAGGGCGACCTGGGCGACGGCGACACCGACCTCCGGCGGCGGGGTGCCCGGGGTGCTCACCGGCCCAGGATGCAGCAGCGCGGGCGGCGGCGGGCGGGAACGGCGACGATGCTCCCCGTGACCCCTGCGACGACCCCTGCGACGACCCCTGCGACGACCCCTGCGACGACCTCGGTGAGCACCACGATCGTCTGCCTGCACGCCCTGGGGATGAGCTCACGGTCCTTCGGGCCGCTGGCTCGTGAGCTCGCCCCCGACCTCGAGCTCCTGGCGCTCGACCTGCCGGGGTTCGGCAGGGCCCCGGTGGACCCGGGCACGTCGGTGGCGGCGATGGCGACGTGGGTGCGCGGCCAGGTGGGCGACCGGGTGCGGGGGCGCTGGCTCCTGCTCGGGCACAGCATGGGCGGGAAGGTCGCGACCGCCCTGGTCGCCGGGCTGGACCCGGCCGACCGCCCCGCGGGCGTGGTGCTGCTGGCGGCCTCGCCGCCGTCACCGGAACCGATGGCCGAGGAGCGCCGGCGCACGATGCTCGGCTGGGTCGCGGACGGCCCGCTCGACGAGACGGCCGCCGGGGAGTTCCTCGACGCGAACACCGGCGCCCCCCTCGACCCCGCCCTCGACGCCGCGGCCCGGGAGGATCTGCGCCGCACCGACCCGGCCGCGTGGCGGGCCTGGCTGGAGCACGGCAGCCGCGAGGACCTCTCGGACCGCGTGGGTAGGCTCGACGTTCCCGCGCTGGTGCTGGCCGGGGGCGCCGACGGGGACCTGGGCCCGCAGGCGCAGCGCGAGCTCAACGGCGCCGTCTACCCCGCCGCGCGGTTCGTCACGCTCGACGGGGCGGGCCACCTGCTGCCGCTGGAACGCCCCGCCGAGGTGGCGGCCGAGATCCGTCAGAGCTTCTCGACGGGCGCGTAGCGCAGCAGCAGCCGCTTGGTGCCCTCGGTGCGGAAGTCGATGTGGGCGACGGTCTTGTCCCCCTCGCCCTCGACCCGCACGACGGTGCCGAGGCCGAAGGAGTCGTGGGTCACCCGGTCCCCCGGGTTCAGGGCGATGACGGGCCGGTTGCCCGCCGAGCGCACCCCCGGCCGCGCGGCGACGCGGGAGGCGGCCGACGGCGAGGCGGTGCCCTGGTACGTCGACTCCCCGCGCTTCCAGTCCAGCAGCGCCGGCGGCACCTCGTCGAGGAACCGCGACGGCGGGTACTGCTGCGGTGCACCCCACGCGCTGCGCACCGCGGAGCGGGACAGGTAGAGCCGTTCGCGCGCCCGGGTGAGCCCGACGTAGGCCAGCCGGCGTTCCTCGGCGAGCTGGTCGGGGTCGCCCAGGGAGCGCTGGTGCGGGAACGTCCCGTCCTCCATCCCCGTGAGGAACACGACGGGGAACTCCAGGCCCTTGGCCGTGTGCAGCGTCATGAGCGTCACCACGCCGTCGTCCTCGGCCCCGGCCGGGATCTGGTCGGCGTCGGCGACGAGGGAGACGCGTTCGAGGAAGTCCGACAGCGTGCCCTCGGGGTTGTCCTCGGTGAACTCCTCGGCGACGGCGACGAGCTCGGAGAGGTTCTCCACGCGGGACTCGTCCTGCGGGTCGGCGCTGGCGCGCAGTTCGGCGAGGTACCCCGTCTGCTCCAGGACGGCCTCCAGGACCACGGCCGGCGACGCCCCCGACTCGGCCAGCGTGCGCAGGTCCGCGATGAGCTGGGCGAAACCCTTGATGGCGTTGAGCGAGCGGGAGACCAGCCCGATCGCCTCGTCGGCGCGCTCGAGGGCCGCGCCGAACCCGATGCGCTCGCGCTCGGCGAGGACGACGATGCTCGCCTCGGCCCGCTCACCGATGCCGCGCTTGGGGGTGTTGAGCACCCGGCGCAGGTTGACGGTGTCGTCGGGGTTGTCCAGGACGCGCAGGTAGGCGACGGCGTCCTTGACCTCCCGGCGCTCGTAGAAGCGCGTACCGCCCACCACCTTGTACGGCAGGCCGGTGCGGATGAACACCTCCTCCAGCGACCGGGACTGCGCGTTCGTCCGGTAGAACACCGCGACGTCCTTGTACGTGACGTCCTCGTGGTCGTGGAGGCGGTCGACCTCCTCGGCGACGAACGCGGCCTCGTCGTGCTCGTCGTCGGCGACGTAGCCGACGATCTGCTCCCCCGCCCCCGAGGCCGTCCACAGGTTCTTCGGCCGGCGGTCCTCGTTGACCTTGATGACCTCGTTGGCGGCGGTGAGGATGTTCTGCGTCGAGCGGTAGTTCTGCTCCAGCAGGATCGTCGTGGCGTCGGGGTAGTCCTGCTCGAACTCCACGATGTTGCGGATCGTCGCGCCGCGGAAGGCGTAGATCGACTGGTCGGCGTCACCGACGACCGTCAGCTCGCCCCGCGGGACGTTCCCCTCCCCCGTGCCGACGAGCTCCTTCACGAGGACGTACTGGGCGTGGTTGGTGTCCTGGTACTCGTCGACCAGGACGTGCCGGAACCGGCGGCGGTAGTGCTCGGCCACGTCGGGGAACGCCTGCAGGAGGTGGACGGTCGAGCCGATGAGGTCGTCGAAGTCCATCGCGTTGGCCTGGCGCAGCCGCTGCTGGTACGTGCGGTAGGCGCGGGCCAGGACCCGCTCGGTCTCGGTACCGTCCCCGGAGTGGGCGCGGTCGAAGAAGGCGTCCTCGTCGATGAGCTCGTTCTTGAGGTTGGAGACCATCGCCGACATCGCGCGCGGGGCGTGCTTCTTGGGGTCCAGCTCCAGCTCGCGACCGACCATCGCCATGAGCCGCTGGGAGTCGGCGGAGTCGTAGATCGAGAACGACGTGCGCATGCCCAGGTGCTGCGCCTCGCGCCGCAGGATCCGCACGCACGCGGAGTGGAACGTCGAGACCCACATGCTGCGCGCGCCCGGGCCGACGACGTCACCGACGAGGGCGGCGACGCGCTCGCGCATCTCGGCGGCGGCCTTGTTGGTGAACGTGATGGCCAGGACCTGGCCCGCCGTGGCGCGCCCCTCCGCCAGCAGGTGGGCGATGCGGTGCGTCAGGACGCGCGTCTTGCCGGAGCCGGCACCGGCGACGATGAGCAACGGGGACCCGGCGTGCACGACGGCCTGGCGCTGCTGGGGGTTGAGCCCCGCGACGAGCGCCGCCGGATCGAGGCCCGCGCGGTGCGGGCGCCCGGGGCCGTCGGCCAGCACCGCGGGGCCCGTGTCACCCCGCCCGCCGCCGGAGCCGGAGGAGCCGCCGAAGGGGAGGTCGTCGAAGAGAGTGCTCATCGTGGGACAAGGGTAGGCCCGACCTCGGACAGGACCGGGCCGCGGAGCCTCACCCGCCGCGGTGTCCGCGTCCGCGGGCCGGGAGCCCGCCCACCGCGGCGGTCGCGGCGCTCACCAGGTCCGGAACGCCTGGCCGGGGTGGGTGGCGGGGAGCCGGTCGCTGTCGTGCCCCAGCACGCGCCGGCGCATCGACCCCGTGCGGGGTTCGGCCGGCACCAGGCCCCGGCGGCGCAGCAGCGGCACGACGTGCTCGATGAACGGGCGGTGGGCCAGGGGGCCGCCGTGGGTGTGCTCGACGAGGAACCCGTCGAGGTCGGTCTCGGCGACGATCCGCTCGATCTGGTCGGCGCACGACTCCGGCGTCCCGGTGATCCGCGGACCGGGGATGGAGGTGGTGAGGTCGTCGAGGATCTCGGCGACCGTCGGGCTCCGGTCGCCCTTCTGGAAGACGCCGAGCATGGACTGACCGACCTCGGTCTGCACGTCGCGCAACGTCGCCTCCAGCGGGAACGCCGTGAGGTCGACGCCGCTCCAGCCCAGGAACAGCGCGGCGGCCGAGGCGCGGGTGACCGAGGCGTCGACGTCGGCGCGCCGGCGCGCGGCCTCCTCCTCGGTCGACCCGACGACGACGGAGGCGGAGACGAGGACCTTGAGGTCGTTCCCGTCGCGGCCGTTGGCCCGGGCCCGGGCGCGCAGGTCGGCGACGTTGCGGGCGGCCCCGGCCACGTCGCGGTCCTGGATGAACACGCACTCGGCGAAGCGCCCCGCGAAGGCCCGGCCCGCCGGGGACGTTCCCGCCTGCAGCAGGAACGGCGTGCGCTGGGGCGAGGGGGTCGCCGTGAAGTACCCGTCGAGGTCGAAGTGCTCGCCGTGGTGGGTGATGCGGTGGACCTTGTCCGGGTCCGCGAACGTGTGGGTGGCCTTGTCGTAGACGACGGCGTCGTCCTCCCAGCCCCCCTCCCACAGCTTCAGGGACAGCTCGACGAACTCGGTCGCGCGGCGGTAGCGCTCGTCGTGCGGGGTGATGCCGCGCTGCCCGAGCAACCGGGTCAACGCCATCTGGTTGTCCGAGGTGACGATGTTCCACCCGATGCGCCCGTTCGTCAGGTGGTCCAGGGTCGTGAACGCCCGGGCGTTGAGGTTGGGGTGGTGGGCCGTCGTCGACGTGGTGACGATGAACCCCAGGCGTTCGACGGTGGCGGCCAGCCCGCTGATCAGCAGCATCGGGTCGTGCACGGGAATCTGCACGGCCTCGCGCACGACAGCCTCGGGCACGGTGCCGTCCTCGCGCATGGGGTACCCGATGGCCTCGGCCAGGAACAGGAAGTCGAAACCCCCCGCGTCCAGTTCGCGGGCCGTGCGCTGCCAGTGCGCCAGGGTCGCGAAGTCCCGCGTGTCGCTCAGCTCGTGGGCCCAAGCGTTGCTGATGAAGTTCGGGGTGAACTCCTCGAACCCGCCGAGGAGGATCTGCTTCGTCATGGAGTTAAGATAACCAGGGGTTATTACAAACGTGTTGCACGCGGAGACGGCTCAGGAGGAACGCGTGGTCGAGGGACCGGCCCGTCAGGTGGGGGCGGCGGTGCGGGCGCACCGCACCGCCCGGGGCTGGTCGATGCGCGAGCTCGCGGGACGGGCGGGCGTGTCCCAGCCGTTCATCAGCAAGCTCGAGGGCGGGAACCTGCTGCCCAGCATCCCCACCCTCTACGACCTCGCCGGGGCGCTGGGGACCACGCCCTCGGCCCTGCTGCCCACGATGCCCGACACCGGTCCGGGGTTGGCCCTGCCGACACCGCCGGGCGGGTACGCGACGCGGCTGCTGACCGGTGGGCCGGGACGGTCCCTGCACGTCTACGAACTGCTCATCCCCGTCGGCGGCGGGGACCCCGCGGAGTTCACGCACCCGGGCGAGGAGGTGGCCGTCGTGCTGGAGGGGGTCGTGCACTGCCGGCAGGGGGGCCGGGCACGACCGGCCGCCGCCGGGGAGTCGCTGACCATCGACCCGCGCCGGCCCCACCGGTGGGAGAACGCGGGGTCGACGCCGGTCCGGGTCCTGCTCGTCTGCCACGACGACGACCGCGACACCGGCCACGTTCCCGGCGGGACGTCCACCGGGGGGTGAGGAGGCCGGCGGGGCCGTCCGGGGTCACCGGCTCGACGGTCCGCGGCCGTCCCCGGTGGCCCGCGGCGGGGTGAGCAGGCGCAGGGCCGCCGCGGCCACGAGGACCGCGGCGTGCGCGTCCGGGTCGTCCAGGCGGTGACCCAGCAGCTCCTCCGCCCGTCGCAGCCGCTGGTAGGTCGCCTGCCGGCCGATGCGCAGCTCGGCCGCCGTCCGGCCCGGCGAGCAGCCCAGCCGCAGGTGCGTCTCCACGGTGCCGACCAGGTCGCTGCCGTGCCGGGAGTCCCAGCGGCGCAACGCACCCAGCGTCGCCTCGGCCAGCGCCTCGAGCTGGGAACGGTCCTGCCCGAGCAGCAGCTCGAGGGCGTGCGAGCGCACCGTCGTGACGGGCGCGGGGGCCTGCGAGCGCACCGCCAGCGCCCGGCGGGCCCGGTCCAGGGTCCAGCGCCACCCCGCCGGGGAACGGACCGGCTCGCCGACGCAGATCCGCAGGGGCGGGCGTCCCGCCCGCGTCCACGCCCGGTCCAGGACCTCGGTGAGCGTGCCGACGGCGTCCCCGCGGTCGGGCAGCGCGAACAGCGCCAGCACCTCGGGGCCGACCCGTCCCCGCAGGGACGGTCCCGTCGTGCGCGCCGCGGCCGCCAGCACCGACGTCCCGGCCCGGCTCTCCGGCGCGTCGACCGCCACCGCGAGCACGACGTCCCCGGCACCAGGGTGGAACCCCGCGGACCCGGCCCGGACGAGCAGGTCGGTCGCCGCCGGGGCGGCCGCCGCGGTGAGGTCGGCGAGCAGCCGCTCGGCGAGTTCACCGGTGCGGCCGGGCAGCCGGTGCGAACGCAGCACCTCCAGCCCGAGGGCGGGAGCCAGCCGGCGCAGGGCCGTGGCGACGTCGACGGTCCCCGGCCCGGACCCGGCGGCGACGAACCCCCACCGCCGGTTGCGCACCACGACGTCCACCCGGGGGCCACCGGCGTCCAGCACCGACCACGCCTGCCGGTCGTCGGCGCTGCCCGCCGCCGCGATGAGCGCCCCCGAGGCCGAGACCAGGACGAGGGGCCGGTCCAGCAGGTCCCCCACCGCCGCGAGCACGCCCGACAGGCCCCGCTCGTCGGCCTGGGCGGCCTCGATCGCGGCGGTGACCTGCTCGGCGAACCGCAGGGCCAGCGTCGCCGACCCCAGGACCAGCGTGTTCAGGGCCTCGGCGATGCGCAGGAAGGGGACGACCTCCCGCAGCTCGACCAGCACCAGCCCGCACCGCGCCGCCTCGTCCGCCATCTCCGCGGGGACCTCCGGCAGCGAGCGGCCCGTCTCCAGCGCCAGGGCCGCGAGCCCGCGCTGGGCCAGGTCCCGCACGTAGTGGCGCCGCGCGCCGGCGTCGACGGTCGCGACCCCGAGCCCTGTGGTCAGCAGGAGCTCCCCGCCGGCCAGCAGCGGCCCGATCTCGTAGATCTCGCTGGAGTGGACCCAGCGGACGGGGGCGTCCAGCCCGGCCGCCCCGTCCGTCCCGGCCAGCACCCGGGGCTGCGCCGCGACGACCACGGGGTGGGCCAGGGCCTCGCGCACGGTCAACACGCCCCCGAACGTACGCGGCGTCAGCGATCGGGAAACCCAGAACTGACGCGGTGTCACGTGACGGCACCCCCGGGGGCACGGTCCACTGGTCCCGTGACCGCTCTGCCCAGTACCGGCCTCGATCCCCTCGTCCTGCTCGGCACCGCCCTCGACCAGGCCGTCCTCGGCGGCGCGCAGGGCGGGGTGCCCATCGGCGCCGCCCTGTTCGACCTCGACGGCACCCTGCTCGGCGCCGGCCACAACCGGCGCGTCCAGGACGACGACCCCTCCGTGCACGCCGAGACGGCGGCGTTCCGCGCCGCCGGGCGTCGTCCCGGCTACACCGACACCGTCATGGTGACCACGCTGTCGCCCTGCTGGTACTGCAGCGGACTGGTCCGGCAGTTCCGCATCGGCCACCTCGTCGTCGGGGAGGCCACCACCTTCCACGGCGGCCACGACTGGCTCGCCGAGCACGGCGTGCGCGTCACCGTCCTGGACGACGAGCGCTGCCGCGGGCTCATGGGCGAGTTCGTCGCGCGCCGCCCCGACGTGTGGTTCGAGGACATCGGGGAGGACGTGCCGTGACCAGCACGCGGACGCCGCGGGCCACCCCGGGGACGACGGAGACGCTGGAGAAGCGCAGCACCGAGACGATCCCGCTGTCCGAACGCCGCGGCCGGCCCGCGAACCTCGCCTGGACGTGGGCCGCCCCGAACCTGGAGTTCGCGACCGTCTACGTCGGGGTCCTCACGACGGCCGTCTTCGGTCTCACGTTCGGTCAGGCCGTGGCCGCGATCGTCCTGGGCAACCTGCTGGCCTCGGTGACCCACGGGATCCTGTCGGCCCGCGGCCCCGCCGTCGGGGTGCCGCAGATGGTCCTGGGCCGCACGGCCTTCGGCTACCGCGGGAACCTGCTGCCCGCCGCCTTGAACTCGCTCATGGCCGGGTTCGGCTGGTTCGCCGTCAACAGCGTCAGCGGCGCGTTCGCGCTGAGCGCCCTCACCGGCGTCCCCACCCTGGTCTGCCTGGTCGTCGTCGTGGGCGTGCAGATCGCCGTCGCCGCGCTCGGGCACGACCTGGTCCACCTGTTCGAGCGGTACTCCGCGGTGCTCCTGGCCGTGGTGTTCGTCGTGGTGTCGGTCATCACCTTCACCCGGGCCGACACCTCCCTGGCGCCGGCCGAACCCGGCGGCACGGGGGGTTTCCTGCTGGCGGCCGCGACGGCCTACGGCTACTCCGCCGCCTGGAACCCCTACGCCACCGACTACACCCGCTACCTCCCCCCGGGCACGGGCCGGGCGGCCGGCTGGGCCGCCGCGCTCGGGTTGTTCACCGCCACGACCCTCCTGATGCTCGCCGGGGCCGCGTCCGTCCTGGTGCCGGGCACGGTCGACGACAACCCGACGGCCGCGTTCACGGGCCACCTGCCCACGGCCCTGGGCGACGTGACCTTGCTGTGCATCGCCCTGGGGGCGGTCTGCGCGAACATCCTCAACGTCTACTCCGGCTCGATGTCGTTCCTGGCCATGGGCTTCGAACGCGTCGTCCGCCGCCGGGCCGTGGTCCCGCTGGCCTTCGGGGTCGTCGGTTTCGCCCTGGCCTGGGCCGGGCTGGGCGACGCCGGCCACGCCTACGAGCAGTTCCTGCTCGTCATCGGTTACTGGATCGCCCCCTGGCTCGGGGTCGTCCTGGTGGACCAGTGGGCCCGCCGCGGGCAGGACGTCCAGGCCGCGGTGCACGCACCGACGTTCCGGAACCCCTCGGGGCCGGTCGCGATGCTCGCCGGGGTCGTCGTGTCGATCCTGCTGTTCGCCAACCAGGAGGTGTTCGTCGGGTTCGTCGCCCGGGCCGTGCCGGGCCTCGGCGACCTGACCGTCGTGGTCGGTTTCCTGCTGGCCGCCGCCACCTACGCGGTCCTGCCGCGCCGGCCGCTGCCGGCGTCGTGACCGGGGCCGCCGGACCCCGGTGAGCGCCGCCGCGTCGCCTCCCGGTGCAGGCGGTGCTCGACCGGGACGGTGAGGCGCGGAAGCCCGCATCCGCCCGCCCGTCCCCGTGAACCCCGGGGTCCCGCCCCGACGGCTGGGCGTCCACGTCTCCAGGCACCGGCGAAGCCCTGTGTGCTCTCGGTAGCGACAGTCCTCGGTCCTCGACCCGTGCCGCACTCGACCGGTCAGCAGCTCGCCGGGCCACCCCGGTCGACGGCCACGGCCACGTATCACCGCGCCTCCGTCGCACGCACCGGTGTCCCCACGGTGGAGTGAATCGCGGGTGAGATGAGCCGGGCGTCCCGGCACCCGGTTCGTCTCACCCACAGCTCACTCCACGTCCTACGGCCGCATCGACGTCGATGTCGCCAAAGAGGCTCTTCGGATCTGCGGGTGGGTAGCTCACCCTGACCTGCGCCCGCGTCGTCCCCAGGGACGGGTTCCGTCCGCGGCGAGCAGGATGCGGATGCGGTAGTTGCCGAAGTTGCGGAACCCGTACTCCAGGCGCCGGGTCTTCTCGATGATGAGGTTGATGGCCTCGGTCCCGCCGTTGCTGATGCCGTACCGGGCAGGGTCATCGTCGAAATAGGCCAGCACCTCGCGCCGCCACGAACGCAGCGTCCGCCCGAGCCGGGCGATCTCCGGGATCGGGCAGCGGTGGAAGCTCTCGAGCACCCGCTGCGCGACGACCCGGCCCGCGGCCGGAGTCGGGGCGTGGAACATCGAGCGCAGGTTCTGGCAGGCGTACCAGGCCACGGTGACCTCCAGCCCAGGGTCACCGGCCTGCAGCGCGGCTTCCAGGCGGCCGCGGTCGGTGAGGTTCTCCCGGGCCGTGGTCAACAGCCGCCGGATCCGGTAGAGCGGGTCGTCGCGGTGTCCGCGCCGGCCCAGCGTCGCCTGCTGGACACGGCGGCGGACCTCGTCCATCGCGGTGGAGGCGAGCTTGACCACGTGGAAGGCTGGGGGCACCTCCCGCTCGTGGGGGACCAGCACCGTCACCGTGTCGTCGGGCAGTTCGGTGCGGATGGCGTTGGCGTAGCCGCGGAACGGGTCGAGGGCGGCGTGGGTGATGTCGTCGACGAACTCGCGGGTCTGAGCGCGGATCCAGGTGGCGTAGACCGGACCGGAGCGGCCGAGGGTGACGTCGAGCAGACGGGCGTGGACGTGGCCGTGCTCGTCGCGGGTGAGGTCGACGATGGAGGTGACGGCCCGGTCGCGGTGGCGGGCGGAGGGCCGCCAGATGTGTGCTCATCGACGCCGAGGGTGTCGACCCCGGCCAAGCCGCGCCGTCCGGGTGGGTTCGTCATCGAGGTGGTCTGTAGCGCGGGCGCGGATGGCGTTCATCAGGGTGTGCCAGTCCACGCCGAGCTGGCGGGCCAGGGCCGAGACGGTGGAATAGTCCCAGCGCAGGGTCTGGATCGCCCACTCGACGGCCCGGGTGGTGAGCTTGGCTCGCGTCGGCAGCGCCTGGTGCTGCTCGGACCAGACGCCCATGGGGCAGCGGGGTTCGCAGCAGCGAGAACCCCGCACTGGCGGCAGTGCAACCACCGTGGGCGGTTTGGTGTCGACGGTCAGGCGCAGGAGTCCGCGGATGCATTCCGCGTCGGCTTCGACACGTTCGAGGGCGACCAGGTGCATGCTTTTCAAGCCGAGGAAGTCATCGGCCGGGCATGCGGCGCGCAGCGAGGTCGGGGAGCAGAGGCAAGGTGGTGGCCGAAGTCGGTGTCGCTGGCTGGTGGGTGCACCTCGAACCGCCGCAGGGTGCTCGTCTGCAGTCAGTTGATGCTGATCTCTGTCGTCTCCTCAGTGCCGGTCACAGGTTGTCTTTCCCGCGCTTGGTCGTCGTCTGCGCTGGGGGCCTCGCTGCGGGGCCCGCGGCCGGTGATGACCTGCACGACTTCGACCGCTAACCAGACGACGAACTCCAGCAGCAGGGTCATGTGCTGACGTTCAGTCGGGTGAACGCGTGCTGCATCAGACGCGTGGCCAGGCCGGGACGGGCGTGCGCAGGCCACCGGGGCGGTACGGCGCCGGCGGGAGTCAGGTGCTGCAGGACGGCGGTTCGGATGTGGTCGGGGTCAATCCCTGCGGCGCGCAGCAGTTTCGCGGACCGCGCTGCCGGTTCGAGGATCGCCAGCCAGAGAACGGTTGCGCTCATCCTCCGTTCCCGGGGGAGCAGGCCGGATTTCTGCAGCTGGTTCAGCTTGACCGACGCTGAGTTCAGCGCGTTCTGCCACTCCGCGGTATGGCGGTTGGCGGGAGTCAGCGTCCTGGCTGCAGCAGGGGCGGAGGAGACGTCGGCGGCGGAAATGCCGATGCGTTCCAGATGGGGGAGGTCGTCGAGATCGGTTTCCACCGCGGTGCGCACGGTGGTCAGGGTGAACGTCGGCTGGGCCGCGACGGCGTCGCGCGCGATGGGATCGTCCAGCGACAGCAGACCCAGCAGGACGTGCTCGGACCCGTACTCCCCGGCGCGCAGCCGGGTCGCCTCGCGCTGACTGGCGGCCATCGCGGCGCCGAAGGACTGGTCATAGATCAACATCGATGTCCCATCTGGGTGGTCCGGCGGTGCGGCCGTGCTTCTTGTGGACGGTCTGCCGGGTGACTTCAAGTTCAGAGGCGATCTCGGCCCACGACATGCCCTGCTCGCGGGCGCGGGCGACGTGGAGGGTTTCGAGGCGGGCGGTCAGCCGGCGCAGCGCCAGTACGGTGCGCAGGCCGTCGCGGGGGTCCACCGCCGCCGCTTCAACCTCCACGCTCCGCATGTCCACAGTGTCAGCTTCGTCTGACACGCCGTGGTTGTCAACCTGGTCTGACGAGTCAAGTCGATCCCTCATCCGCGAGGGCCGACGCGGCATCGCCGAGCGATCCTTGACTGGCGCCGGGTGGACGAAAGGGAGACGTCAGGACGGCATCCCGGTTCCAGTCAGGTGAGGTCAGCCTCCCCACCTACAGATCCGAAGACCCGCCAAAGAGTGCGGACCTGCGTTGTCCGCGAGCAGATGTGTGGGCGCTTCGTCACGATCGACGACTGCACTCGATGACGGCGCTCGCACTGGGTGCGTACACGATGCCGACACGACTGTCGGGTCAGCCCGACACCAGGTGTCGGGCTGGCAGGATTCCGGCGTGGGCACGACCGTCGCAACGCTGGTGACATGACTCCGACACCTCCACCCCGCGACGCCGCGACGGCCTGGCTCCGGCTCCGGCTCCGGCTCCGGCTCCGGCTCTGCGACGACAGCATCTTCATCGCCTCCGGCTGGCTCCTGGGTGTGGCCGGTTTCGTCCTGGTCGTCACCGGGTTGTCTGCGGCCGCAGGGCTGATCGTGGTGTGGGTCGGCGTACTGGTCGCGGCCGGGACCTTGCTCGGCGCTCGATGTCTGGCTCACCTGCAACGCGCGCAACTGCGCCGCCGATGCCGCCGAGCGGCCCCGGACCCGCAGTACCTGCGGGCCGGTGCGGACGCGGGCTGGCTGCGACGGGCTCTCGTTCCGTTGCGCGACCCGCAGTCCTGGTTGGACGCAGCCTGGGCCGTGCTCGCCCTCGTCACCGGGACCGTGGCGCTCGTGGTGAGCGTGACCTGGTGGGCGGTCACGGCCGGTGCTCTGACGTACTGGTTCTGGCAACGCTGGCTCCCGGACGACAACGTCGGTCTGGCGGAGCTGCTCGGGTGGGGCGGGAAACGCGCCGACAGCCTCCTGAACCTGGTGGTCGGCGTGGTGGCGCTGGTGCTGCTGCCCTGGGTGGTGCGGGGGTGTGCGCTCCTGCACGGCAACCTGGCCGACGTCCTCCTGTGCAGCCGGGCGCGATGGCAGTCGCAGGTCCGACGGGTCACCCACAGCCGGTCGGCGTCTCGGCAGGCCGAGACGCAGTCCTTGCGCCGCCTTGAACGCGACCTGCACGACGGCCCGCAGCAGAGCATGGTCCGCCTGACGATGGACATCGGCCGCGCCCGCCGCCAGCTCGACACCGACCCCGGGCAGGCCGGGCTCATCCTCGACGACGCGCTGATCCGTGCCCGCGGCACCACCGAGGAACTGCGAGCCCTGAGCCGCGGCATCGCCCCGCCGCTGCTGGTCGACCGCGGTCTGCAGGCGGCGGTGGAAGAACTGCTGCAGCGCAGTCCGACGCCCCGGTCCTGCTGCAGCCGGTGGCGGGTCTGCGCCCGGGCGGCTTGCTGGACGGTCGCCGACCGAGACGGCAGCCCGGCCTCCCGGACGCACTCGTCGGGGCGGCCTCGCCGCGCTCACCGCACCGGTCGGGCGCTCGCACCGTCGCCTGGGTGGTCCTGAACCCTTCCGCCACGAGGGACGGGCAGACCGACCGGACAAGAACGCGGCGTCCCGGCTCACTCGAGGGATCTCATCCTGCGGTGCGAGCCGCGCACGGTCGTCCCACGAGGTTGGTGCATCCCGACACACCAGCCGGTGGCCGTCCCCGGCACGCCGGACGGCGCGTCGCCACTCGTGGAGAGGTCCTCGCCGTACAGACGCAGCGGCCCGCTGATGGCGTTCACCACGGTCGCCGACCTCGACGTCGACCACGACGACGCGGCCCTGCGCACGACGGTGCACCCACTGCAGGACCTCCTCGACATCACCGGTCCCGGCGACGCCCCGGGACAGGACCTCGTCCCGGCGGCTGGTCCGGTCCGGTCGGTGACGGACCACTCCGGTCCACCCCGGTCTACAGTGGTCCCGTGCC
The DNA here is from genome assembly GCF_041320705.1 of Kineococcus mangrovi. Lineage (NCBI taxonomy): Bacteria > Bacillati > Actinomycetota > Actinomycetes > Kineosporiales > Kineosporiaceae > Kineococcus > Kineococcus mangrovi. The sequence goes on along the minus strand of NZ_JBGGTQ010000004.1, from coordinate 361,763 downwards.
CCGACCGACGAAGGAACAGATCGACGAGGAGATCCTCGACGCGGCGGCCGCGCTGTTCGCGCGGCACGGCCTGGAGCAGACGTCCGTCCAGCGGATCGCGGACGCCGTCGGCTACTCCAAGACCGGTCTGCTGCACCGCTTCCCGACGAAGGAGGCGATCGCCGAGGCGACCATCACCCACACCGTCGAGCACTTCGAGGCCGTCGCGGGCACCGTCGCGGGCACCCCGCCCGGCGCGGACCGGGACCGGCGGGTCCTGACGGCACTGGCGACGCTGGCCGCCGACCGGCCCGGGCTCGTGTCCTTCATGCTCACCTCGATCAGCCGGGGCGTCCTGGCCGGCGAGCGCCTCGACGTCATCGGTGAGGTCCTGTTCCGCGCCTTCGGGGCCGTGCTCCCCGCGCCCGGCACGACGCCCACGAGCGAGGAGGTCACGCGGGCCGTCCGCATCACCAGCGCCGTGGGCGGCCTCGCCGTCGCCTCCCTCGCGTTCTGCGAGGCACCCGACACCGACCTGCGCGCCCTGTCCGGCGACCTCCTGGCGGCCGCGCTCGGCGCGCTCGGCCACCGCCGCGACGCCACCCCCCACGAGACGGAGGACTGACCGTGGCCACCTTCCTGCACCGCCTCGGCCGGGGATCGTTCCGGTTCCGCGGCCTCGTCATCGCGGTCTGGGTCCTGCTGCTGGCCCTGGGGGGCCTCGGCGCGGCCACGCTGTCGGGCAAGACCGTCAGCACGTTCGAGATCCCCGGCCAGGAGTCCACGACCGCCCTGCACCTGATCGGGGAGGAGTTCGGGGACACCGCCGACGGCGCCACCGCGCAGGTCGTGCTCCAGGTGCCGGCCGGGCAGCAGATCACCTCACCGGAGAACGCCGCGAAGGTCGCCGGCGTGGTCCAGGCCCTGAACGCCCTGCCCGGGGCGCAGGGAGCGACGAACCCGCTGGACCCGCAGAACCCGGTCGTCTCCCCCGACCTGCGGGCCGCCTACAGCACCGTCTCCTACGGCGTCGCGCCGCCGGAGGTCACCGACGAGCAGCGGCAGGCGCTCCTGCGCGCCGTCGACGACGCCCGCGGCACCGGGCTGACGGCCGAGGTCACCGGTACCGCCACCCAGGGCGTCGCCCAGATCGGCGGGGCCGCCGAGGCCCTCGGCGTCGTCGTCGCGCTCGTCGTGCTCGCCCTCACCTACGGCTCCCTCGTCGCGGCCGGGATGAACCTGCTCACGGCCGTCGTCGGCGTCGGCATCGGCGCCCTGGGCATCACCACCCTCACCGGGTTCGTCGACCTGCAGTCCACGACACCGATCCTGGCCGTCATGCTCGGTCTGGCCGTCGGCATCGACTACGCGTTGTTCATCGTCACGCGGTTCCGGCACGAACTGCTCGCCGGCCGGACGGTCGCCGACGCGGTCCCGCTGGCCGTCGGGACCGCCGGGTCGGCCGTCCTGACGGCCGGCACCACGGTCGTCATCGCCCTCGCCGGCCTCGCCGTCGCGGGCATCCCCTTCCTCACCGAGATGGGGGTCGCGGCCGCCGCGACCGTCGTGGTCGCCGTCCTGGTGGCCCTCACCCTCGTCCCCGCCGCCCTCGGCGTCGTGGGCCTGCGCGCCCTGCCCCGCTCGGCCCGACGGGCCCTGGCCCACGAGAGCGGCAAGCACGCGGCGGTCCCGCCCGCCGACCCCGACCCCGCCGGCCGGGGGTTCTTCAGCGCCTGGAGCCGGCTCGTCACGGGCCGGCGCTGGCTGAGCCTGCTCACCGCGGTCGTCGCCCTGGGCGCGGTGTCCCTGCCCGTGGCCTCGCTGCAGACCAGCCTGGCCACCTCCTGGCCGGACGGCAGCACCCAGGAGGAGGCGCAGACGATCCTCGCCGACCGCTTCGGCGCCGGGGTGAGCGGTCCGCTGCTCGTCCTGACCCGGGGTGCCGACGCCGTCGAGCGCGGCCGGCAGCTGAGCACCGAACTGGGCGGCCTCGACGGGGTGGCGCTGGTGACCCCGGCCGTCCCCAGCGCCGACGCGCAGGCCGCGCTGGTCACCGTCGTCCCCACGACCGCGCCGGACGCCGAGGCCACCACCGACCTCGTGCACCGCATGCGGGACCTGATCCGCGCGGACGGCTCGAGCACCCCCGCGTACGTGACGGGCCAGACGGCCGTGAGCGTCGACGTCAACGCGACGCTGGCCGAGGCGCTGCCGGTCTACCTCGTCCTCGTCGTCGGGTTGGCGTTCGTGCTGCTCGTGCTGGTGTTCCGCTCGATCCTCGTCCCCGTCGTGGGGGTCGTGGGGTTCCTGCTGACGATCGGGGCTTCGCTGGGCGCCACGACCGCGGTGTTCCAGTGGGGCTGGCTCACGGCGCTCGTGCACGCCGACACGACGGGACCGCTGCTGAGCCTGGCACCGATCATCGTGGTCGGGATCCTCTTCGGCCTCGCGATGGACTACCAGGTGTTCCTCGTCTCGCGGATGCACGAGGCGCACGCCCGCGGCACCGAGCCGCTGACGGCGGTGCGCACCGGGTTCCAGCAGGCGGCGCCCGTCGTCGTCGCGGCCGCGGCGATCATGTTCTCCGTGTTCGCGGGGTTCGTCCCCGAGGGCGACGCCACGATCAAGCCGATCGCGTTCGCCCTGGCCATCGGGGTCCTCGCCGACGCCGTCGTCGTCCGGATGGTCGCGGTCCCCGCGGCCCTCTCGCTGCTGGGCGCCCGGGCCTGGTGGCTGCCCCGGTGGCTGCGCTGGCTGCCGGTGCTGGACGTCGAGGGCGCGGCGCTGGAGCGGCGGGAGGGGGCGGTCCCCGGCACGCCGGCCCCGGTGCGCTGACCCCCGTCCTCTCGTGGAGGGGTCTTCAGGCGGGGAGGGGGAAGGTCCAGCCGTCGGCGGAGTCGGTGCTGCCCGCTACCCCGGGGACCGCTCTCCCGCCCCACACGACGAGGCGGTCACCCACGACGCCGACGGCCCGGTCCGCCACCTCCGCCCCGGGCACGGCGGGCAGCCGGGCCCACCGCCGGCGGGGACCGAGGAGCACCGCCCGGTCGTCGTCGACGACGACGTCCTGCCCGTGCAGCGCGACCGCGTCGGGGGTCGAGATCGTCCCGGGCAAGGACCCGACCTCCTCGACCCGGCCGTCGATCTCGGACAGCGTCGCCACCACCAGCCCGCCGGAGCCCAAGGTCACCCCGAGGACGCGGCGGCCGTCCCACAGCAGCTCGCCGAACCCCGTCCAGTGACCCGGCGAGAGGTCCGGGACGTGCTCCGGCGTCTGCGCACCGGCGGGGCCGATCGCCCACTCGGCGACCTGGTGCCAGCCGTTCCCGGGTGACCAGGTCACCACCCGCCGGCAGGCCTGCCGGTCCGAGCACCCCGGCCCGATGGCCTTGACGACGGCGACGAGCCGGTCGTCGGCCCACACGCTCACGAGCTCCTGCTGGTAGGCGTCGGGGAAGAGCCACGGGTCGACGGTCCACGCACCGGTGTCGGCGTCGAAGGACGCCACGGCCACCGCCTTGCGCTCCTGCTGCGCGGCGGTGCCGCCCAGCCACCCGGCGACCACGAAGGTGCGGCCGACCCAGCGCCCGTCGTCCCCGGTCGTCAACGGCACCCTCGCCCGGGCACCGACCGGGTCCAGCCCCACCGGCCCGAGGAAGGGCTCCAGGGCGGGACCCGTCGCGCAGGTGTCCACGATGCCCGCCAGGGCCGGGAGGGGCGTCCACGTCCCGGTCACCGCGGACCAGGCCGCGGCGTCAGGACGGGGACCGGAGCCGGTCCGCCGCAGCTCCCACCGTCGCCGCAGGCACCCCTCACGCGGGGGAACACGTAGCCACCGGCGATGACGAACCGCCCCTCGCGGACCGTGCTCGCGGCGCCACCCCGGGCCGCGAGGGGCGCCGGGGCCATCGGCGTCCACGTCCCGCTCACGACGGGGACGTCCCGCGCCGGCTCGGGGGGCCCCTACGCCTGCCCGGTGCTCCGGCAGCTCACGAGACCGGTGACCAGGACGGACACCAGCACCGCCGCCCGCATCGAGCGTCGCCTCGTCACCCGACGTGGACGCGATCCGCGACCGACCGGTTCCACGGCCTGCACCCGGTCGGTGGAGGACTGCAGGAATGCCACCCCGGTGCCGATGGTTGTGGGGACTGGTCGCCCCGGTACGTGTCCCCGGGCCTCAACTCCAGCCGCTGCGAGCGGCCACTCGCCGAGAGGCGACGCTCGGGGCGACCAGCCTCTCCCCCTCCGCTCAGGACGCGCGACGCCGCGCGGCCGTGAGCAGCGCCCCACCGGCGAGCACCAGCGCGCCACCGGCCGCCAGCCACGGCGCGACGTTCGTCCCGGTGTTCGCGAGCGAGCCCGACGGAGCGGCCGCCACGGGCGTCCGCGACGGACGCTGCGACGGCGGGACGGCGGCGGTGGCCGTCTGCGTCGGCGTCGCCACCGGCGTGGTCGGGGCGACCGTCGGCGGGACCGGCGTCGGCGTCGTGGCCGCGGCGGGCGCGTACCGCAGGTCGGTGTCCGGCGCGAGCCCCTGGTTCTCCGGCAGTCCGAGGTAGGCGGTGAACGCCTCGAGGTCGGTCTTGCCGAGTTCGGTGCGGTCGGTCCCCTCCGCCAGCGTCGTGAAGTTGTCCCCGCCGGAGGCCAGGAAGCTGTTCACCGTGACGCGGTACTGCGCGGCCGGGTCCAGTTCGGCGCCGTCGAGGGTGACCGAGCGGACCCGCCGGCCCGCGGGGGCCGCCTCGTCGTAGGTGAAGAACAACCCCTCCGACAACCCCAGGGCGAGGAACGGGCGGGACGAACCCGCCGGCTGCCACTGCTCCTCGAGCACCTGCCGGACCTGCGCACCGGTCAGGGTCGTCGTCACGACGGAGTTCGCGAACGGCTGCACGGCGGCGGCCTCGGCGTACGTCACGACCCCGTCGCCCTCGGAACCGGACTGGGCGTAGAGCAGGTCGTCGCGGATCCCGCCGGGGTTCTCCAGGGCGATCTGGGCACCGGCGCCCTCGGTCTGCTGCAACTGGGCGTCGGCGATGAGGTTCCCCAGCGGCGACTGCTTCCCGCGGTCGTCGTCGCCGCCGGAGAACGCGCGGGTGATGTCGGCGGTGATGGAACCCACCGGCTGCCGGCCGCGGTCCTCGGCGAACGCGACGGCGTCCTCGACGATGCGCTGGACCCGCGCGTTCGGGGTGAAACCCTCCACCGCCAGGACCTGGTGGCCGGTGGCGACCACCTCGCGGGTCGTGGTGTCGACGTCGAGGACGAGGTCGTCGACGGCCGTGGAGTAGCTCTCGGCCGACAGCACCGGTCGCGGCGTGGAGCGGCCGGCGACGGGGAACTGGCAGTCGTAGCGCAGGTGGGTGTGCCCGGACAGGATGGCGTCGACCTGCGGGCTGGTGTCCTGCACGATGCGCCCGAACGCGCCCTCGGTCTGCACGGTGGCGCAGTCGGTCCCGGCCGAACCCTCGTGGGCGAGCAGCACGATGACGTCGGCCTCGTCGTTGGCGGGGTCGCCGTCGGACAGCTGGGCCGCCACCGAGTTCGCCGCCGCGACGGGGTCGGTGAACCGCAGGCCCTGGATGCCGGCCGGGGCGACGAGGCTCGACGTCTGCTGGGTCACGACCCCGATGAAGCCCACCCGGATCCCGCCGACGTCGGTCGTCGCGAACGAGGGCAGCGCCGGCGTTCCGTCGGCCTTCAGGACGTTCGCCCCGAGGTAGGGGAACGCCGCCAGGGGTTCCGCCCCGTTCGCGCCGGGGCGGCCCTGCACCCCGATGCGGTCGACGAGGTCGGCGTAGCCGCGGTCGAACTCGTGGTTCCCGACGGCCGAGACCGCCACCCCCATCGCGTTCAGGGCGGCGATCGTCGGGGCGTCCTGCTGGATGAACGAGGTGAACGTGGAGGCGCCGATGTTGTCGCCGGCGGAGACGACGACGGTGTGGGGGTTCTTCGCGCGCATGGCGTCGAAGACCCCGGCCAGCTGCGCCGCACCGCCGACCGGGTCCCCGTCGTCGGTCTCGTCGGGAGCCTCGAGGCGGCCGTGGAAGTCGTTGAACGCCCCGATCTGGATCCGGGTCGTCCCGGCGGCCGGGGCGGGCAGCACGTCCGGCACCTGGTCGGGGGTGGCCGCGGGTGTCGCGGCCGGGGTGGCCGGGGTGGTCGCCGCCGTCGCGGGGACCGCCGGCAGCAGGGCCGCGAGCGCCGCCGTGACGGCGCCGGCGCTGAGGAACCGGACGAGGGGACGACCAGGGCGCATGGGCTCACTCTCGAGGGGGTGGGGGCGAGCCGGATCCTGCCACCACAGCCGACGCAGGGGAACCCCTCAGCCTCGACCCCGGTCCCCGTCGTGCAGGGCGATCTGCAACCCCCGCTGCGCGACCCCCACGAGACCGACGCCCTCGGCCTCACCGATCGGGACCCAGCGCGCGAGGTCGGTGCTGCCGCCGACGTCGAGGACGACGGGGTCGAGCACCTCGAGCGGTTCGGCGCGCACGAGGATCCGCACGGCGTGGAAGTCCTCGAGGACCCCGCGCGGGGACCGGCCCGTGAAGTGCTCGGCGCCGATCTCGGCGAGGCCGGTGACGCGGACGGCCATGCCGGTCTCCTCGTGGACCTCCCGCACGACCGCGGTCAGCGGGTGCTCGCCGTGGTCGACACCACCACCGGGCAGGGTCCAGCGGCCGGGGCTGGGCGTCGTCGTGCTGAGCCGGGTCAGCAGGAGGGAACCGTCGGCGACGACGACGGCGTAGCAGGCGAGCCGCTGCCGCACGACGGGGACGCTGCCGTCGGTGACCGGGGACACCCGGACGCGTTCGGCGTCCTCGAGCGCGACGAGGTCGTCGGCGGCCAGCGGCCAGTCGTCGGGAGCCGGGACCCACCGCCCCCCGGTGACGGCCTCGTCGGCCTCGTCGGCCACGGTGCCGGCCAGGACGAGGTGGACGGTGTGCAGGTCCAGGCCGTCGTGGGCGCGTCGGCCGTCGTGCACGGCCAGCAGCTCCCCGAGGACGACGTCCGGGCCCAGCACGCGCCGGGCCGCGGCCAGGGGGGTCTCGCCGTGCGCGAGCAGCGCCCACGGCAGCACCCCGTCGACGACGAGCAGCCGGCCGGCCGCGACGGCGGCGACGTGGACGGCGACCCGTTGCAGGTCGCTCACGCGGCGCGCGCTCCGAGCTGGGCCTGGACGGCGTGGGTGTTCTTGCGCTCGGCGTAGAAGGAGAGGAAGGGGACGGTGCCGGCGAGCGCGGTGAGCAGCATCCGCCTCCACGGCCAGCGGACGCGGGTGCCGAGGTCGAAGGTGGTGATCAGCAGCACGATGTAGAGGGTGCCGTGGATGGGGCCGAGGACCTCGCTGATCCGCTCGGCGCCGGGCAGGTGCCCGAGGTCGAGCGCGTCGACCGGGTACCTCAGCAGCGAGTAGGTCAGGACGATCAGCCCGACCCCGGTCAACCAGGCGAAGACCCGGTAGCGCGTCAGCGCCGACCGGACCTTCGCGTCCGACCCGACCCCGCCGGCCGTCCCCGCGCTCACCGGGCACCACTCATGTCTCGTCCTCCTGCGCCGTCGTCCACACCGTCAGCCGATCCCTCCGGCGGCGGTCCGGGGTCATCCTCCCCCGTCCCGCGCCGCTCATCGCGCAGGGCCCGGAACCAGATGACGGCGGCGAACAGCGCGAAGACCCACCACTGCCCCGCGTAGGCGAGGTTGCGCCAGTCCAGGCGCCGGGTCGCCTGGCCCGGGTCGGCGGGCGGGACGGCCTCGAGCCCGGCCGCCGGGGCGCTGTCGGTGACGTAGGCGTTGGCGACCGGGTACTCGACGCGGTTCACGAGGTCCGCGGCGCTGACGACCCACGTCTGCCCGGCGGGCAGTACGGCCGTCGAGGGCGCGACGTCGGAGGCCTCGGGGGGCTGGACGACACCGACGAGGTCGACCTGCCCGACCGGCGGCGCGGGCGCGGCGGCGCCCTCGGGCACCCAGCCCCGCACGAGGGGCACGCCGGAGCCGTCGGGCAGCACGACGACGCCGAGGACCCAGGACCCCACGACCCCGTCGAGGCTGCGCCCGGGCACGAGGAGGTCGACGGAGGGGTCGAAGGTGCCGCTCACCTCGACCCGGTGGCCGACCTCGTCCGCGGACAGGACCGCCGCGGCGCCCGAGGCGCCGGCGTCGACGATCCGGCTGACGGGTGCGACCGGTTGCCGCGCAGGGGGTTCGGTGACGACGACGTTGCCGCGTTGCCACTGCCACACGCCGAGTCCGCTGCAGACGAGCACGACGACGAGGGCCACGACGGTCAGGACGGCGACGCGGCCCCTCGGCGCGCCCGGGCGGTCGGAGTCCACGGCACCAGGCTACGTGCCGGGGCCGGGCGTCCCGTCAGCTCGTGCGGCCGAACTCGTCCCGCCGCACCTCGGCGGTAGCGAAATCCGGGGTGAGACGGTAGCGCTTCTCGCGTGACGGTCGGTCGGCCCGGGTTCCCGCTCCGGGCCAGCGGGTGTCCACGCCGGCGAACGGGGCCGCGAGGGCGAGCGCGACGAGCAGGCCGAGGACGACGAGGACGACGAGGCCGCTCACCGCCCGCTCCGCCCGACGTGCTGGCCGCTACCGGTCAGCGCTTCAATAGCGCTATTGTTGTTCTTCATGGACAACGGTAGCAGCGTGCAGCGCGTGACCGCCAGCCTGCGAGAGGTGGCCGGCACGCTGCCGGCCGGCGCGAAGCTGCCGAGCAGCCGCCGTCTCGTGGCGGACCTCGGCGTCGGTCCCGTCACCGTCCAGCGGGCCATCGACGCCCTCGTCGCGGACGGCACCGTCGTCACCCGTCCCGGCGCCGGCACCTTCGTCGCGCGCTCGCACCGGACCGTGACCGTGGACACCGACTGGCAGCGCGTCGCCCTCGGCGCCTCCCCCGTCCGGACCGAGGGCGTCCTGGCCGCCCTGACCGTCCCCTCGCACGACGTCCTCGACATGGCGCGCGGTTACCTCGACCTGTCCCTGCAACCGTCCTCGCGGCTGGCCTCGGCCATGGCCCGGGCGGCCCGCCGCCCGGAGGCGTGGACGGTGCCGCCGCCCGCGGGCGTCCCGGAGCTGCGGACGTGGTTCGCCCAGCAGCTCGGGGCCGACCGCGACGACGTGTTCATCACCCCCGGTGGCCAGGGGGCGCTGTCCACCGTGCTGCGCTCGATCGTGCCGGCGGGAAGCCCCGTGCTCGTCGCGGTGCCCAGCTACCCCGGGGTCATCTCGTTGCTGCGCAGCGCCGGGCTCGTGCCGGTGCCGGTCCCCACGGACGCCGACGGGGTCCGCCCAGAACTCCTCGAACGCGCCTTCGAGCAGTCCGGCGCGCGGCTGCTGTACCTGCAACCCACCTACGCCAACCCCGACGGTTCCGTGCTCTCGACCGACCGCCGCCGTCCCGTGCTGGAGATCGCCGCGCGCGCCGGCGCGTTCATCGTCGAGGACGACTTCGCCCGCTGGCTCGGCCACGGCCCGACGACCTCGCCGTCCCTGCTGCGCGACGACACCGACGGCCGGGTCATCACCGTGAACTCCCTCAGCAAGGTGTCCGGGCCGAGCCTGCGGGTGGGGTGCGTCGTCGCCCGGGGCCCGGTGGCGCGACGCATCGCGGGACTGAGTTTCGTCGACCACCTCATCGTGGCGAGGCCGCTGCAGGAGGCCGCCGTGGAACTCGTCACCGGCGCCGGCTGGAACGCTCACCTGCGCGGGCTGTCCGCCGCCCTCGGCGCCCGGCTCGACGCGTTGTCCACGGCACTGGCCCGGGAACTGCCCGAGTGCAGCTGGCCGCGACCCCGCGGGGGTTTCTCGCTGTGGCTGCGCCTGCCGCGCGGCGTCGACGACCTCGAGGTCGCCCGCCGCACCCGCGAACGCGGGCTCGCCGTCGGGCCGGGGCGGCACTACGTCGTCGCCGAGGAGGACGCCGCGCACCTGCGGCTGTGCTACGCCGCGATCACCGAGCAGCAGATCCCCGCCGCGGTGAAGGTGCTCGCCGCGTCCCTGTGAATCGACGGGAGACCAGGACGAGGATGCCGCCGCAGGGGTGGAACGACGGTGGACCCCGGCCGCACCGTCAACTCGACCACCGGCGCGTCCCGGCACGCAGTCCCGTCGATGCGTCAACCACACCGTCTGCACCCCGGGCAGCACTTCTCCCGGTGCGTCAGCGCGCCGCAGGAGAAGGGGCGCACCTGTCGGGAAGCCGAATCCCGGTCGTCTGATCGCGAGGATCCCGGGTCTCCGCCGGCAGGCGGCGAGGTCGGTCCTGGGCCGTCGCGCCCGGCTGTTCACGACTCCCGGGGAACGGAGGGAGCGACGGAGCGACTGCCTGGCATCGCCAGACGTCAGGTGACCGTCGGCCAGTCACTGGTGAGGTACGCCTCTACTGCGCGGCGCCGGAAGGAGTAGGGCTTGCCACGGCCGATGATCCCGCGCACGGTGTCGAGGCGCTGGGAGGTGGGGCCGGCGCCCGCGGCTGCCGGAAAGCCGGCCAGGTCGGCGATGCGCGTGAGCGTCCGGTCGGTGGGAGGCAGCTGTGCCATCGCCTCGAGGAAGTCGCGCTCACGTTGCGGCAGTCGTCCGAGGATTCGTTCGACGTGGGCAGCCGCTTCCCGCTGGGCGACCCTCCAACCCGCCGTGACCTGATCGGCGGTGATGAGAGCGTCGTCGGCGGCGTACCAAGCCTGTTGTCCGGCGACCTGGAAGAGGAACGGTTCTCCCCGACAGAGGTCGACGAGCGCGGCGACGGCCTCTTGGGTCATGCGGATGCTCGCGACACCCCCTCGGTCGTCAGCGACCACCCAGCCGGGGGTGACGAACTCCTGCAGAGCGAGCGTGAGGTCGTCGTCGTCGATGGCAGCCAAGACGGTCGTCGCGAACCGACGAGCGAAGGTGGCTCCCTTGTGCGCTCCGGCGCGATCTTCGAACTCCGGCAGCCCGGTGAGGTAGACCGCGATCGGGAGGGACGCTTCGATCCGCACGTCACCCGGAGCAGCGATGATGAGTCGATGGGTGATTGCGTCTCCGAGGGCGATGAGGAGCTGTGACAGAGCTCGCTCGTCCGTGATGTTCTGCACCTCGTCGATGTGGATCAAGCAAACGGCTTCCTCCTTCACGGCCGCTCGACCGATCTCGATGAGCAGGTCGGTCAGCATGACGTGAGGATCCGGCCCATCGCCTTCACGGAGGGCCAGGGAGACACCGCTGGCGGCGATCGACTCGACACGACCGAGCAGGTCCTTGAGGTGCTTCTCCCGACGAGCGGGCAGACCAGCGACGTGAGCGAGTTTCAGGAGTGCATCGGCGACGAGCTTCAAGGGGTCGGATCCGAGGGGGACCCGGACCTGGGAGGTCACCCAGTCGCCATCTGCAGCGGCTTCCGTCGCGATCTTGCGTACGAGGGCGGACTTCCCGAGCCCTGGTTCACCGAGGATGGTGCGTCCGCGCTCCGGCAAGCCGCGGGCGAGGCGAGGTCGCAGGACGTCGCGCCAGTCACTGAGTTGCGCCGTGCGTCCGGCCCACACCGCAGGGACGATGTCGGACCCGGGGTTGAAGGGGTTGTTCACCGCAGAACGCATGCTGATAAATTTATCATGACCAGGTTCCCGTCAGGACGGGAGAAGCGCACCCCACGCGGTCGGCCCTAGCCTCGGTGGTGACCGGTCGCCGCGGTGGCGGCCGGCGCGGCGACGCGGAGGCCACGGTGGCGGGACGAGAGGGAACCGAGGACGACCACCGGCTGTCCGCGGTGGAGCGGGCGGCGGTGAAGGCCCGGGCCGCGGAGGTGCGCGCCGAGTCCCGCCGCGCCGCGAAGGACGGAAAGGTCGCCGCCGACACCGCGGACGTCCTCGCGAAGATCGCGTCGATGCCCGACGGCGACCGCGAGCTGGCCGACCGCGCCCACCGGGTCGTCGCGGACGCGGCCCCGCACCTGACGCCGAAGCTGTACTACGGCCAGCCGGGCTGGGCCGGGGCCGACGGGAAGGTCGTGTGCTTCTTCCGCAGCGGGCAGCAGGACAAGCTGCGGTACTGCACCTTCGGGTTCAGCCCGCAGGCCACCCTCGACGACGACGCGGGGCTGTGGCCGACGTCCTACGCGCTGACGCAGGACGCGACCGATGAGGCGTGGGGGCAGGTCGCCGCCCTCGTCGCCCGCGCCGCCCCGGACGGGTCCGACGCGTCGTCCTGACGCCGGCACCCTCGACGAACGCTCGACCGGTACGTCCCGACCCGTCCGCGAGCGCGGGGTGGGTCGGGACGTACCGGTCGGCCCCGCTCTCCCTCAGCAGTCGGGGACGGGCACGGTGAGCGGGTCCGGGGCGCGACGCGTGCGGCCGGCGGCGGTGACGACGGCGAACCCCTCCCGCACCCAGTACTCGTACCCGCCGATGAGTTCCCGGACGTGGGAGTACCCCAGCGTCGCCAGGACGAGCGCCGCGCGCGTCGCGCCGTTGCAGCCCGGACCCCAGCAGTGCACGACGACGGGCGCGTCCCGGTCCGGGCAGACCTGCGCGATGCGCTCGCGCACCTGCGGTCCGGGCAGGTGGACCGCACCGGGGAGGTGGCCCTGCGCCCACGCCGCGTCCGAGCGGACGTCGAGGACGAGCGGGGACCGCCCCGCGGCCCGGTCCGCCGCGAGGTCGGCGGGGTCGGTCTGGAAGGTGAGGTGGGCCGCGAAGAAGTCGACGGCGGACAGGGGGTTCGACACCCCTCCAGGCAACCGGGCGCAGCCCCGGCCGACCAGGCGTGCTCCACGGCGAGATGACCCGCCGACCGGGGATGCGGCGGTATTTTCCCGGCCGTGACGACGAATCCACGGCCCGCCCTCGACGCGACCGACCGGGCCCTCCTGGAGCACCTGCAACGCGACGGCCGCACGAGCGTGGCCGACCTGGGCCGGGCGGTGAACCTGTCCGCGAGCGCCACCGCGGACCGCCTGCGCCGCCTGACCGACACCGGCGTCGTCACCGGGTTCACCGCCGTCGTCGACCCGGAGGCGCTGGGCTACACCGTCACGGCGTTCGTCCGCCTCGCCTACCCCACGGGGAACTACAAGCCGTTCCACGACCTGCTGGGCACGACCCCGGAGGTCGTGGAGGCGCACCACGTCACCGGCGACGACTGCTTCGTCCTCAAGGTGCTCGCCCGGTCGATGCGCGACCTCGAACGCGTCACGGGACGGCTCGCGACGCTCGGGGCGATCACCACGAGCGTCGTGTACTCCAGCCCGCTGCCGGGCCGGCACCTCCGGCCGGCCTGACCGGCCGGGGGTCCCGGAACCTCAGCGGGAGGTCACTCCCACTCGATCGTCCCCGGCGGCTTGCTCGTGACGTCGAGCACGACCCGGTTCACCTCGGGCACCTCGTTCGTGATGCGCGTGGAGATGCGGGCCAGGACGTCGTAGGGCAGGCGCGTCCAGTCGGCCGTCATGGCGTCCTCGGAGGAGACGGGCCGCAGCACGACCGGGTGGCCGTAGGTGCGGCCGTCGCCCTGGACGCCCACGCTGCGCACGTCGGCGAGCAGGACGACCGGGCACTGCCAGATGTCGCGGTCCAGACCGGCCGCGGTCAGTTCCGCACGGGCGATGGCGTCCGCCGCGCGCAGCACCTCCAGGCGCTGCGGCGTCACGGCCCCGACGATGCGGATGGCCAGACCCGGCCCGGGGAAGGGCTGGCGGTAGACCATCGCCTCGGGCAGGCCGAGCTGCACGCCCACGGCGCGGACCTCGTCCTTGAACAGGGCGCGCAGCGGCTCGACGAGCTCGAAGGCGAGGTCGTCGGGCAGGCCGCCGACGTTGTGGTGGCTCTTGATCGTCGCCGCACCGGTGCCGCCGCCGGACTCCACGACGTCGGGGTACAGCGTCCCCTGGACGAGGAACTTCACCTCCCCGCCGTCGGAGCCCTCCTTGGCCACGACGTCGCGCGCGGCCTGCTCGAAGACGCGGATGAACTCCCGGCCGATGATCTTGCGCTTCTGCTCGGGGTCGCTGACGCCGTCGAGGGCGTCGGCGAACCGCTGCACCGCGTCGACGACGTGCAGCTTCACGCCCGTGGCCGCGACGAAGTCCTTCTCGACCTGCTCGGCCTCACCGGCGCGCAGCAGGCCGTGGTCGACGAACACGCACGTGAGCTGGTCGCCCACCGCGCGCTGCACGAGCGCCCCCGCGACCGCGGAGTCCACACCGCCGGACAGGGCGCAGATGACCTTGCCGTCGCCGACCTGGGCGCGCACGCGGGCGACCTGCTCCTCGATGACGTTGCCCGTCGTCCAGTCCGGGGCGATGCGGGCGCCGGAGCGCAGGAAGTTCTCGAGGACGTCCTGGCCGTGCGCGGAGTGCTTGACCTCGGGGTGCCACTGCACGCCGTAGAGGCGGCGCTCGTCGTCCTCGAAGGCGGCGACCGGGGTGTCGGGCGTGGAGGCCGTGACGCGGAACCCCGCCGGCGCCTGGGACACGCTGTCCCCGTGGGACATCCACACCGACTGCTCGGTGGGCTGGTCGCGCAGGAGCGTGGAGGCGGCCGGGTCGGGCAGGGCCGCGGCCGTGCCGCCGTACTCGCGCCGGCCGGTCCGGGCGACCTCCCCGCCGAGGGCCTTGGCCATGGCCTGGAACCCGTAGCAGATGCCGAGGACGGGCACGCCGGCCGCGAACAGGGCCGGGTCGACCTGCGGGGCGCCGTCGGCGTAGACGCTCGAGGGACCGCCGGACAGGATCACCGCGGCGGGGTCCTTGGCGAGCATGTCGGCCACGCTCGTCGAGCTCGGCACGATCTCGGAGAAGACGTCGGCCTCGCGGACCCGGCGCGCGATGAGCTGCGCGTACTGGGCCCCGTAGTCGACGACGAGGACCGGGCGGTGGGCGCGCTCGGCGTCCACCTCGGCGGGGGCATCGGCGGGGGGAGGGTTCTGGCCTTCGGGCGCGTCCGGCGTCACGGCCCAAGGGTAGCCGTCGGCGCGGGACCGCCCGAAAACCACGTGGAAGCGGGACCGGGAAGCGATTACCGTCGGTCGACGTGCGCTCTCTCCCCTTGAGCGACCCCGGCACCCCCGACGTCTCCTCCCCCACCCGGTTCCTGCTGCGCACGGCGGCGCAGCAGTGGCGGCCGATGGTGGCCGGTTCGGCGGTCGGCACCGTGTGGTTGCTGTCCCAGGCCGTCCTGCCCGCCGCGATCGGCAGGGCCGTCGACGCCGGTCTCGTCGGACCGGACGGCCGGGGCGACGCGAACGCCCTGACGCGGTGGGCGCTCGTCGTCCTGGGGCTGGCGGTCGTCACCGCGGCCGCGGCGATCACGCGGCACCGCTACGGCGTGACGAACTGGCTGACCGCCTGCTTCCGGACGCTGCAGCAGGTCGGCCGGCACACGGCCCACGCCGGCACGGCGGTGACCCGGGAACTGCCGCAGGGCGAGGTGCTGGCCTCCATCGCCTCCGACGGCCCGCGCCTGGCCGACGCCTTCGACGTCACCCAGCGCGCCGTCGCCTCGGTCGCCGCGGTGGTCGTCGTCGCCGTGCTCGTGCTGCGCACGTCGGTGCCCATCGGGCTCGTCATCCTCGTCGGCGTCCCCGTCGTCATGGCGCTGCTGCTGCTCGTCCTGCGCCCCCTGCAGGAACGGCAGCGCCGGCACCGCACGCTGTCCGGGGAGCTGACCTCGATCGGCACCGACACCGTCCGCGGGCTGCGCATCCTGCGCGGCATCGGCGGCGAGGAGGTGTTCCTCGACCGGTACCGCGCCAAGAGCCAGCAGGTGCGGGCGGCCGGGGTGCGGGTGGCGACGTGGGAGTCGGCGCTGGAGGCGCTGCAGATCCTCGTGCCCGGTCTGCTCGTCGCCTCCCTCGTGTGGGCCGGCGCCCGGGCCACCGCCCGCGGCGACGTCACCGCCGGCGAGCTCGTCGCGCTCTACGGCTACGCCGCGTTCCTCACCTCCCCGCTGCGGATGCTCGTGGAGGCGGCCGACAAGTACGTCCGCGCCCTCGTCGCCGCGCGGCGCCTCATCACGCTGCTCGAGGTGCCCCCCGCGGTCACCGACCGCGCGGGCGCACCGCCCGCGACGCGCGGGGGCGAGCTGGCCGACCCCGACTCCGGGATCCGCGCCGCCGCGGGACGGATGACGGCCCTCGTCTGCGACCCGCCCGAGGACGCCGCGGTGCTGGCCCGCCGGCTCGCCCGCTTCGACGACGACACCCGCGCCACCTTCGGCGGGGTCCCGGTGCGGGACCTGCCGGTCGCCGAGGTCCGCTCGCGGGTCCTGCTCGCCGAGGACGACGCCCAGCTGTTCAGCGGGACGATCCGCGAGCAGGTCGACCCCGAGCACGTGCACGACGACGGCGAGGTCCTCGCGGCCCTGGACGTCGCCGACGCCCGCGACGTCCTCGACCTCGTCGACGGCGGCCTGGCCGGCACCGTCACCGAGCGCGGCCGGTCGCTGTCCGGCGGCCAGCGCCAGCGCCTGGCCCTGGCCCGGGTCCTGGCCCGCGAGCCGGAGGCGCTCGTCCTCGTCGAGCCGACGAGCGCCGTCGACGCGCACACCGAGGCCCGCATCGCCGGCCGGCTCCGTCGGGCGCGGGCCGGCCGCACGACCGTCGTCGCGACCGCCAGCCCTCTCGTCCTGCCCGAGGTGGACCACGTCTGCTGGGTGCGCGACGGGCACGTCGTCGCCACCGGCCGGCACGCCGACCTGCTCGCCGCCGACCCCGGCTACCGCGTCTTCGTCACCCGCGACGCCGCCGCCCCCGCGCCGGAGACCGTGCCCGCACCGCGGGACCCCCGCCGCACGCTCGAGGAGCACCCGTGAGGACACGCCGATGAGGACCACCCTCCCCGTCGCCGACCGCGAGCACGTCCTGCGCGACGTGCGGCGGCTGCTGCGCCAGCACCGCGACCCGGGTCTGCGGATGCTCGCGCTGCACGCGCTGGCCGCCGTCGCCGGGCTGGCGGGCCCCTACCTGCTGGGCCGGCTGGTGGACGACGTCGTCGACGCCGTCCGCGGGGGCACCGCGTTCGACGTCGTGGCCCACCGGATCGACGTCGCCGTCGCCGTCCTCGTGGTCGCGGTCGTCGCGCAGGCCGTGCTGGCGCGCCTGGCGCGCAAGCGCTCCCTCGTCCTGGCCGAGGGCGTGTTCGCGCAGCTGCGCGAGGAGTTCCTCGGCCGCGCCACCGCGCTGCCGCTGTCGGTCGTGGAGCAGGCCGGCACCGGCGACCTCGTCTCGCGCACCACGAACGACGTCGACGCGCTCAGCTACACCGTCCGGTACGGGGCGCCGGCGATCCTCGTCGCGTTCGTCACCTCGGTCCTGACGGTCGTGGCGGCGGTGTTCTCCGGGCCCCTGGTGGCGCTCGCGATCCTCGCCGGGTTCCCCGGGTTGTTCCTCGCGACCCGCTGGTACCTGCGCCGCGCACCGCAGGGGTACGCCGCCGAACGCGCCGAGTGGGGCCGGATCTCCACCACGCTGGGCGAGAACGTCGAGAACGTCCGCACCGTCGAGGCCCTCGGCCTGGCCGAGCACCGGGTGCGGCTCGTCGACGACGTCATCGGTTCGACCGTGCGCCGCGAGCGCTACACGTTGTCCCTGCGCACCGTGTGGTTCCCGAGCATCGAGATGTCCTACCTCGTGCCCGTCGTCGTCGCGCTGCTGTGGGGCGGTTTCCTCGTGCGGCACGACCTGCAGACCGTCGGGCAGGTGACGACCGTCGTGCTGTACCTGCGCCAGCTCGTCGGCCCCGTCAACGAGCTGCTCGCGTGGTGGGACGAGCTGCAGGTCGGCCAGGCCTCCTTCGCCCGCGTCGTGGGGTTGTCCGCGGTCGAACCGGACCGGACGACGTCCCCGGCGCAGCCGGTCTCCGACGTCGTCCACGCCGACGGGGTCGGTTTCGCCTACACCCCCGGACGCCCTGTGCTGCAAGGGGTCTCACTCGAACTCGCACCCGGGGAACGGCTCGCCGTCGTCGGGCCGACGGGGGCGGGCAAGTCGACGCTGGGACGGTTGATCGCCGGGATCAACGCCCCCACCGACGGCACCGTGCAGGTCGGCGGCGCCGAGGTCACCGGGCTGCCGCTGGACGAGCTGCGCTCGCGGATCGCGCTCGTGACGCAGGAGCGGCACGTCTTCGCCGCCTCGCTGCGCGACAACGTCGCCCTCGCCGCACCCGGGTCCGGCGACGAGGACGTCCTGGCGGCGCTGGCGGCCGTCGACGCGCGGGGGTGGGTGCTCGCGCTGCCCGACGGGCTGGACACGGCCGTCGGAGAGAACGGGCTGACGCTGTCGGCGGCGCAGGCCCAGCAGGTCGCGCTCGCCCGGCTCGTGCTGGCCGACCCGCACACCCTCGTCCTGGACGAGGCGACGTCGCTGCTGGACCCGAACGCGGCGCGGCACCTCGAACGGTCCCTGGCCGCGGTGCTGGAGGGCCGCACGACCGTCGCGATCGCGCACCGCCTGCACACCGCCCACGACGCCGACCGGATCGCCGTCGTCGAGGGCGGGCGCATCACCGAACTCGGGACGCACGCCGAACTCGTCCACGCGGGGGGTCCGTACGCGGACCTGTGGCGGAGCTGGCACGGGGAGGGGTAGCTCGCCCAGGCGGTCGGCACCCTTCTACCGGCCTGAGACGCCCCCCGAGTCGCTCTGAACAGGAGACGGCGTCCACTCGCTATGGTCAATCCATGGCGATCACGGTCGGTCAGCGCGCACTGCGTACAGCCGTTCGACAACACCACGAAGCGGTGGGTCAACTTACAGCTGGCGACAGCCCCACATCCGCTCTCTTGCTCTTCTATGCGACAGAATGCGCCTTGAAGGCTGCTTTGATGTCGAGAATGAGCCTCGCCGACACCAGCTCACTTGCAGATGAATACGGCCATGATCTCGCCCGGCTCGCTAAAGAATTAAATCTCTCGAACGAGATATCAATACCTCGCGCTCTACGCACACGCCACAACAGAACCAGCTCGAGTATTGCCATGAAAGATGCACATCAAGCATGGCGTTACGGGGAGACACTCAGAGATGAGGATCATGTGGCCGCGATCCACTGCTTCCGTCAGATTATCGATTGGTACAAGCGCGAGAGGGGCGGGGCACTATGAACTTTGGTAGCGCAGGGCGATTTTTCACTTGGGTAGACGTAGACGCCGCATTTGAAACCGCAGCCCATTCGGACAACTGGCCCACCTGGCTGCGCGAAGCCAGCGCATTCTGGGGGGGACTGACCCTTGAAGTTACAACCGATGACGAAGACATAGTCCTCGGATGGCTCGAAGAGATTTTCGGGCCTGGGTCGATCCTCAAAGACGACGAAGACTCAATTCTAGTCTTAGACGATCTTCCGGGACGGGTCTCCACGCGTCATCTGCCGATCGAGATCGAACGGTCCGGCGAAGATATGACGGACCAGGAGCGCCGTCCTCGATGGCGCGAGAACCGCATCACTGGGGCGATAGGGACGCCCTTACCCTCCCCCGAGCACCCGATTGGGGAGCAAGTCAGCATTGTTGCTTTTCACTCTTTCAAGGGCGGTGTTGGCAGAACTCTCCACGCCGTGGCTCTAGCTCACGCCTTGAAGCGCCTAAACCTAAAGGTGCTAATTGTGGATGCTGATCTGGAGGCGCCCGGAGTCAGCTGGATGTACCAACAATCCGGACGAGAGATCGACTTCTCGTTCGAGGACATGATCGCACTCCTTCATGCGTCTCGTGACGGTTCGGTGACGGATGCCGCCACACTTGCGGCGGCCTACACCAAGAACCAGACTCTTGACGATATCTTGATCATGCCCTCCCGGCGAGAATTGCAACGAATTGCGCCAGCTCGCATCGAGCCTCAACATCTACTCACACCCAATCGGTCGCCGTATTTTCTCACCGACGGTCTTGTGGAACTTGGCCGACAAGCGAACGTTGATGTCATCCTTGTTGACCTCAGGGCAGGCGCCTCCGAACTCGCCGCGCCTTTACTGCTGGATCCCAGGATCCAAAAGGTCTTTGTCACGACCGTTAGCGCCCAATCCGCCGACGGTACCGCGATGATGATCCGAGCAATCAACACGCGAGCACCGAGTCAAGCCACAGATCCTGGCGGTAGCTTGATCGTCACCCAGTACCGGCGAACCGACCAAGAGGCCATGGCCCAGTCGGTTGTTGCGCCTCTGGTCGCGGAGTTGCGTGCACTTAACAGCGCTGGCGGGAATGAGGAGGCCGCGGCCCGTGAGACGGGCTTGGTGGATGACGACGTTCGCACTTCGACCCTTTACAGCGGCTTTCAAGAGGCACTGCTAGGCCTAAGTTCGGATTGGGACGATCTTGCCGCGACCATACATGAGACAGGCCTACTAAACGTGCTTCACCCCTTGGCGCGCGAGCTTGCTCTACGCCAGACACCGGAAAAGTCAGCCCCACAAGAGGCACCCTCCGCGGCAGCTGCAGATGACCGTCGTCGTCGACTCGCGGACTTCTCGAAGTCTTTAGCTTACGCCGAGACGACGGAGGAACAAGCCTTCCTTCCAACTGAGTCTCTGCGAAACTTGGTGGAGGCACACAAAACGACTCTCCCTCTATGCGTCGTCACAGGAGCGAAAGGCGCGGGCAAAACTTTCACTCAACTTCAGATGCTATACACGCTCGACTGGCGAAGTTACGCCGACCGAGTCGACGTGCCGGGAGCTGAGCTGAGTGCGCCCCTTGTGCCGACCCTGTACTCACGCAACATGAGCGACGACACGCGCCAACGACTTGACGCGATTCTTGAGCAGGTTGGGGTCAGCGAGTCTGGTCAACCAGCCACGCAGCTTGAGATCCGCGAGATGATCGGCGGAGGACTGGAAGCTCACCTGAGCGACAGGCAGTGGCGCCACCTCTGGCTCGCCCTTCTGGCTAAATCCATCGGCGCCGACGTTAGACCAGAAGAAGCCGAGAAGTTCTTTATCGAACTTGGCCGCACTGAACGCCGCATTTTTCTCATCGACGGCCTAGAGGACACCCTTCCGGAAGTCACCCGGAACCCCGAGCAACAGCGCGCCCTTCGAGTACTGCTTGCAGACTGCATCGAATGGCTGCAGAGTTTGAGGGGACGCCCATTCGGCCTCATCGTTTTCGTCCGCATCGACCTAGTGAGAGCGGCTTTCCCACAAAATAGCGCGCAATTCCTGGCGCGCTACCAAGATTTCTCACTCCGATGGGACCCATCCGAGGCTAAGCGTTTGGCCCTATGGTTGGCGCAAAGCTCCAGCGCCATGCCCGGAGTAACGGAAGACGTTGTTCGAGAGGCCAACGAGGATGACCTCAACCGCCTGCTCATTGATGTTTGGGGCGAGAAGATGGGAAGCCTCCGCTCCCGCGAGGCTCGAAGCTCTGGGTGGTTCCTCGCAGCCCTGTCAGACTTCAATGACAATATCCAGGCGCGCGACATTGTAATCTTCATGCAGGAATCGGCGCGGCGTTCCATTGGCGAGGCCCGGTGGACCGATCGACTTCTGGCTCCCGCCGCTATGCGCGATGCATTGATCACCTGCAGCAGCCAGAAGATCAGCGCCATCAGCGAGGAGTCACCCGTTATCGGCGACCTGTTGCAACATTTGAGAAACCTGGGGGCCGAGGAACGCCAGGTGCCCTTTACTCAGGACTCCGTCCAGTTGTCTATCACGCAATTAGAACTTCTCGCCGAGAGTGGCGTCGTCTTCCGGGAGGACGACCGATTCTGGATCCCTGAGATTTTCCGTCATGGTCTTGGCTTCCGAGCCAGCGGTAGGCCGAGGGTCGTAGCAGTCGCCAACCTGGTGCGGAAGCGCAACAACAGCGAGTGAGGAGCACTGCATCATGCTGGGCGCAGGGATGATGTACGGTCTAATGGTCACAGCTCAGGGCCCCGGTGCGCTTGTGGTGGGGAGGCGCACCCACGCATTTGGAGCGTACCCGTGAGCACGACCACACCCCCGTCCACCACTTCCCCCTCGACTGGTCTGCGTTCGCGCTACGCGCGGCTGCCGCAGATCGCCGGCAGGGCCTACCTGCCCGTCTCCGCACTGGGCCGGCTGCCCATCACGATGGTCCCGCTCGCAGTCCTGGCGCTGGTCACGGCCTCCAGCGGGTCCGTCGCGGTCGGTGGCCTCGCCAGCGCGGCCGCCGCGATCGGTGAGGCCGTCGGCGTCCCCGTCGTCGGCTGGTCGGCGGACCGGCGCGGGCAGCGGGCCGTCCTGCTCGTCGTCGTCGCGCTGCACCTGCTCGCCGTGGCCGGGTTGTTCACCGCCCTCGCCACCTCCGGGACCCCCGCGGTGCTCGCGGCCGCCGCGGTCGTCGGGCTGACGCTGCCGTCGGTCAGCGGTCTCTCCCGCGCCCGCTGGTTGCGGATGACCGGTGACCGGGACGACCTGGCCACGGCGTTCGCCGCCGAGGGCACCGTCGACGAGGCCGCGTTCATCCTGGGCCCCGCCCTCGTCGGCGTGGTCGGTGTCCTGGGGAGCCCGGCCGCCGCGCTGCTGACGTCCGCGGCGCTGACGTCCGTGTTCGTCACGGCGTTCGCCTGCCACCGCAGCCACCGGCACACCGCGCCGGTCCCCCGGGACACCTCCCGGCCGCAGGCGCGGGTGCCGTGGGTCGTGGCCGTCCCCGTCCTGGCGATGGTCTGCATGGGCGCCACGTTCGGCGCGACGCAGACCGGGGTGACGGCCGCGGCCGAACGCATCGGCTCCCCCTCGCTGGGGTCCCTCGTCTACGCCGTGTCCGCGGTCGGGTCCACCGCCACGACCGTCTGCCTCGTGCTGCTGCCCGCGCGCTTCGGCCTGCGGGCCCGGTGGCTGGTGTGCGGCCTGGGGCTGCTGGCCGGCGCCGGGCTGATGGCCGCCACGGCCACCCACCTCGGGACGCTGACCGGCGCCGTCCTCGTCACGGGGTTGTTCATCGGCCCCGCCCTCGTGACCGTCAACACGGCGGCTGCCCGGCTCGTGCCCGCCGAGCGCGGGGCGTTCCTCATGGCGCTGCTGAACTCCGGGATCGTCCTGGGCGTCGCCGCCGGCGCCTCCCTCGGGGGGACGGTCGCCGAGCACGCCGGACCCGCCGCGGGGTTCACCGTCGTGGCGGTGGCCGGGGCGCTGCTCGCGGTGAGCGCGCTGGCGGCCCCGCTCAGGCGCTGAGCTCGGCCGGGTCCACGCCCGTCCACTGCACCGAACGGGCCCACAACCAGGCCGCGTCGGAGGTGTCGTAGGCGTGCGGGCTGGCGGGGACCAGGACGGGGAAACCCCGCCACTCCTGCCGCCCGCCGGGGCCGAAGTACTCCCCGCCCACGACCTCGGGGTCGGTCGCGGCGCGCAGCAGCGGCCACGCGCCGAGGGCCGCGGACTGCCCGACGGCCCGGCCGAGCACCTGGGCGAGCGCCTCACCGACGCGGTTCCCGCCGAGCGGGGTCGTCTTCCACAGGTTCGTCTCGGACAGCCCGGGGTGGGCGGCGACCGACACCAGCGGCGCCCCGACCGCGGTCGCGCGGCGCTGCAGCTCGAAGGCGAACAGGAGGTTCGACAGCTTGGACCGCCCGTACGCCAGCCACTTCTGGTAGCTGCGTTCGCTCTGGTAGTTCTCCCGGTTCAGCCGGCCGAACTTGTGGGCCACGCTCGCCACGCTGACGACGCGGCCGCCGCCACCGGCCAGCAGCGCCGGCAGCAGCAGGCCCGTGAAGGCGAAGTGGCCCAGGTGGTTCGTGCCGACCTGCGTCTCGAACCCGTCCACGGTGCGGCCGAACGGCGGCACCATGACGCCCGCGTTGTTGACGAGGACGTCGATGCTGGACCGGCGGTGCAGGACGTCGGAGGCGGCGCGCCGGACGCTGGCGAGGTCGGCCACGTCGAGGGCGACGAGCTCGACGTGCGCGTCGACCCCGGAGTCGCCGGCCTCGGCCCGCACCTGCGCCACCGCGGCCCGGCCCCGCTCGGGGTTGCGGCAGGCGAGCAGGACGTCGGCGCCGCGGCGGGCGAACTCGGTCGCCACGTGCAGGCCCAGCCCGGAGTTCGCGCCCGTGACCAGGACGGTGCGGCCCTCCTGCCGGCCCATCGCGTCGGGCGTCCAGGGGGTGCTGTCGTGCTGGCTCACGGGGCTCCTCGGGGCGCGGGTGACGGGTGGCGTCAGGCGGGCTGGTACGGCGAGACGACGACCTCGATGCGCTGGAACTCCTTCAGGTCGGAGTACCCCGTCGTGGCCATCGACCGGCGCAGCGCGCCCATGAGGTTCGTCGTCCCGTCCGCCACCCGGCCGGGACCGCCCAGGATCTCCGCCAACGGGGCCGACGTCCCGACCCGGACACGTTCCCCGCGCGGCAGCACGGAGTGGTGGGCCTCCGGTCCCCAGTGCCAGCCGCGGCCCGGGGCCTCGGTGGCGCGGGCCAGGGCCGCACCGAGCATGACGGCGTCCGCCCCGCAGGCGATGGCCTTGACGATGTCGCCGGACGTGCCCACCCCGCCGTCGGCGATGACGTGGACGTACCGGCCGCCGGACTCGTCCATGTAGTCGCGGCGCGCGGCCGCGACGTCGGCGACGGCCGAGGCCATCGGCGCGTGGATGCCCAGCGCGGTGCGCGTCGTGTGCGCCGCTCCCCCGCCGAACCCGACGAGGACACCGGCCGCCCCCGTGCGCATCAGGTGCAGCGCGGCGGTGTAGCCCGCCGCGCCGCCGACGACCACGGGGACGTCGAGCTCGTAGATGAACCGCTTGAGGTTCAGGGGTTCGGTCGTGCCGGAGACGTGCTCGGCCGAGACCGTGGTGCCGCGGATGACGAACAGGTCGACCCCGGCGTCGACGACGACCTTCCAGAACTCCTGCGTCCGCTGCGGGGACAGCGCCCCGGCCACGGTCACCCCGGCGGCGCGGACCTCCGCCAGCCGGCTGGTGATGAGCTCGGCCTTGACGGGTTCGGCGTAGATCTCCTGCATGCGCGGGATCGCGACGGCCGGGTCGAGGCCGGCGATCTCGGCCAGGAGGGGTTCGGGGTCGGCGTACCGGGTCCACAGCCCCTCGAGGTCGAGGACGCCCAGACCGCCGAGCCGCCCCAGCGCGACGGCCGTCGCGGGCGAGGCGACCGAGTCCATCGGCGCGCTCATCACGGGGATGTCGAAGTGGTACGCGTCGATCTGCCACGTCGTGGAGACGTCCTCGGGGTCGCGCGTGCGACGGCTCGGGACGACGGCGATGTCGTCGAAGCTGTAGGCGCGTCGCCCCCGCTTGCCGCGGCCGATCTCGATCTCAGACACGGCAGCAGGCTACCCGCTGCGGACCGCGCGCCCGTCCGCGCGCGGCCCGCCCCGGGTGGTGGTCAGCGGCCGCTGTAGTTCGGCGCCTCGACGGTCATCTGGATGTCGTGCGGGTGCGACTCCTTCAGACCCGCCGGCGTGATGCGGACGAAGCTGCCGTTGGCCTGCAGCTCCGGCACCGTGCGGGCGCCGGCGTAGAACATCGACTGCCGCAGCCCGCCCACGAGCTGGTGCGCGACGGCGCCGAGGGGACCGCGGTACGGGACCTGGCCCTCGATGCCCTCGGGCACGAAGCGGTCGTCCGTGGCGACGTCGTTCTGGAAGTAGCGGTCCTTGGAGAACGACCGGCCGCCCTGACGGGTCTGCTGGGCGCCGAGGGACCCCATGCCGCGGTAGCTCTTGAACTGCTTGCCGTTGATGAAGACCAGGTCGCCCGGGCTCTCGTCGCAGCCGGCGAGCAGCGAGCCGAGCATGACGGTGTCGGCGCCGGCGACGAGGGCCTTGGCGATGTCGCCGGAGTACTGCAGCCCGCCGTCGCCGATGACCGGCACGCCCGCGGGCCCGGCGGCCTGGGCGGCCTCGTGGATCGCGGTGACCTGCGGGACGCCGACGCCGGCGACGACGCGGGTCGTGCAGATCGAGCCCGGGCCCACGCCGACCTTGATGCCGTCGACGCCCGCGTCCACGAGCGCCTGGGCGGCGGCCCGCGTCGCCACGTTGCCGCCGACGACGTCGACGTGCGCGGCGGCCGGGTCGCCCTTGAGGCGCGAGATCATCTCGAGCACGGCGCGGGAGTGGCCGTGGGCCATGTCGACGACGAGCACGTCGACCCCCGCCTCGACCAGGCCCATCGCCCGCTTCCACGCGTCCTCGAAGATGCCGACGGCGGCGGCCACGCGCAGCCGGCCGTCCGCGTCCTTCGTCGCGAGCGGGTACTGCTCGGACTTCACGTAGTCCTTGACGGTGATGAGACCGGTGAGGCGACCGCGGCCGTCGACGATCGGCAGCTTCTCAATCTTGTGCTGGCGCAGCAGCTGCATCGCGTCGTCGGCGGACACGCCCACGGGCGCGGTCACCAGCGGGGCCTTCGTCATGACCTCGCGCACGGGACGGGTGAAGTCGGACTCGAACCGCAGGTCGCGGTTGGTGACGATGCCGACGAGGGTGCCGTCGGGGTCGACGACGGGGACGCCGGAGATCCGGTAGCGGCCGCACAGGGCGTCGACGTCGGCGAGCGTCGCGTCCGGGGTCGTCGTCACCGGCTGGGTCACCATGCCGGACTCGGACCGCTTGACGAGGTCGACCTGCGCGGCCTGCTCCTCGGCGGACAGGTTGCGGTGCAGCACGCCCAGACCGCCCTGACGGGCCATCGCGATGGCCATGCGGGACTCGGTGACCGTGTCCATCGCCGAGCTCAGCAACGGGATCCGCAGGCTGACCCGCTTGGACACCCGCGTCGAGGTGTCGACCTCGGACGGGATGACGTCGGACTCACCGGGCAGCAGGAGGACGTCGTCGTAGGTCAGGCCCACGAAGCCGAAGGGGTCGTGTGCGGACGTCGTCCGTCCGTCGGGGATCTGCGCGCTCACCCCCCCGAGTCTACGAGCCGGCGGGCACCCCGGGGTCCGTGGAACCGGTGGCGTCCACAGCACCCGGGGACTCCCCCGGGACCGGCGCGACGCCGGTGCTCGGCGACGGCTGGAGGACCGGGAGGGTGGGCGTCACGACGGTCGGGCCCGGGCCCACGACGCCGGGGCCGACCGGGACCGGGTCGGCGGGGACGTCGGTCGGGGTCGGGCCGTCGGCGGTCCCGTCCGTCGCCCCGGACGTCGGTGCAGCCGTGGCAGCGGGGCCCGGTGCCGGGTCCGTGCCCTCGCTCGGGGTGCCGCCGGTCGGGAGGCCCCCGGTCGGGGTGCCCTCGGTCGGGGCGACACCGGTCGGGGTGCCGCTCGTCGGGGTGCCGCCGGTGGGCCCCCCGCTGCTCGTCGGCGTCCCCGTCGGTGTCCCCGTCGGTGTCCCCGTCGGTGTCCCCGTCGGACCGCCGGTGGGCGTGCCGGGGGCCTGGGTGGCCGGGGGGTCGGTCGCGACCGGCGTCGACGGGGCGCCCGCGCCCCCGCCGGTGGAGGGCCTCGGCACGACCGCGGGGGCCGTGGGGGTGACCGGCGCGGACGGGGTCGAGGGGCGCGCCGGCGTCCCGGTCGCCCCCGGGTCAGCGCTCGGCGGGCTCGTCGGCGCGCTCGAGGGGGCCGTGCCCGTCGTGCGGCCCGGGCTCAGCGGCACCTGCCACGTGCTCGTCGGCGAGGCGGTCGGTGTCACCACGTCGGCGAGCTTGGTGCCCGTCGGCGACGGGGCCGGGGACGTCGTCGGCGCACCGGACGGCGAGGGGCCCGCCACGGCGTCGAGGTCGTCGTCCTCGAGGGCGTCCAGCGTCCGCTGGACCTCCCGGACGACCTGCGGGTCGACCGAGGTGTCGTCGAGCTGGCGCTGCAGGTACTTCAGCCGCGCCTTGGCGTCCTCGCCGTTCCCGGCGAGCGCGTCGGCCCTCGCCTGGACGAGCTCACGCTGGGCGCGGTCGGTCGGCGAACCGGCGAAGACGCTGAAGACGGTGTCCGGGAACCAGCCCGGCAG
Source organism: Kineococcus mangrovi (assembly GCF_041320705.1). NCBI lineage: Bacteria > Bacillati > Actinomycetota > Actinomycetes > Kineosporiales > Kineosporiaceae > Kineococcus > Kineococcus mangrovi. The sequence continues at coordinate 333,928 of NZ_JBGGTQ010000004.1, read as the reverse complement.
CTGCGAGGCGATCGAGGCCGACACCGCGCCCCCCGGACCGCCGAGGGGGCTGACGCTGGTGGCGGCCGCGGCGGCGGTCCCGCCGAGCAGGGTCAGGACGGCGGCCGCGGCGACCGTGCCGCGACCGAGGCGCTGCACCGCGCGGCGCCGGGCCAGCAGGACGCGCGGCGCGGGTGCGTGGGCCGCCCGCTCCTCGGCGGTGTCGAGGTCCGGCAGCTCCACCGGGCGCACGCCCGCGGTCTCGGGGTCGGCGTTGAGGGCGTAGGAGTCCAGCAGGCGCGCGACCGCGTCGGCGAGGTCGCCGTCGGTGCTCTCGTGCCGGCCGAGCCGGTCCAGGAGGGCGTCGGTGGCCAGGAGGTCGGGGACGGAGAAGGAGTCCTCGTCCACGGTGTCCCCTCCCCACGTGTCGTCGCCGTTCGTCCCGTTCGTGCCCGTCGAGCCGGCCTGCCCGCGCACACCGCGCAGGTGCCCCCGGCGGCGGCCCGGTCCCCCGGTCGTGTCCCCGTTCACGGCGCCACCTGCAGGGAGGCGTCCTCGAGGGCGGTCTTGCGCAGCTTCTGCATGGCGCGGTGCTGGGCGACCCGCACGGCCCCGGCCGTCATGCCCAGGGCACGGCCCGTCTCCTCGGCGGACATGCCCGCCCCCACCCGCAGCGTGATGATCTCGCGCAGCTTGGGCGGCAGCGTGTCGAGCAGCCGGCCGACGGTCTCGGCGTCGAAGGCGTCGAGGGCCAGCTGTTCGGGGCCCGGCTCGGCCGTCGCGGCGTCGGGGACGTCGTCGGTCGGGACGGGAGCGCGGTAGGAGGCGCGCTGGGCGTCGGCGACCTTGTTGGCCGCGATCCGGTACACGAACGCCTCGAACGGGCGTCCCGTGTCCTTGTAGCGGGGCAGGGCCGTCAACACGGCGATGCAGACCTCCTGTGCCGCATCCTCTGCGGCGTGATCAGCTCCGGGCAGGCGCCCGAGCTTGGCCCGGCAGTAACGGTGGACGAGGCGGCGAACCGCTGCCAGGAGGTCGGCGACGGCGCCCTGTTCCCCCGACAGGGCACGCGCCGCCAGTGCCTGGAGCCCCCCGGCTTCCGAACTGTCCATCGTCGCGGGACGACCGGGCGTTACACCCCGCTCCCCCGCCGACGGGTGCCGGGTCGCCCCTGCCCCCTCGTCCTCGTCGTGGTCCTGGTCGTGGCTCCGGCCGGGCCGGTCGTCCTCCCCGTCGGTGGGACGACCGTCGACCTGGAGGTCGGGACCGGGCCGGGCCTCGACGCGCACCCCGTCCACCGCGCCCGGGACCAGGTCACCGGGAGCGCCGAGGTCCCCGTCGACCTCCAGGTCCGGGGAGGACCGTTCGACCCGGGGGGTGTCGGGCACGACGACGGCACCGACGTCACGTCCGACGTCACGTCCGCCGTCCGCGTGTCGGGAGTCTGCGTCGGACCGGCCGCCGCGCGCATCGACGGACTCGTCGCCCCCCGGGCTCACCCGCCTACCGTACGAGACCCCAGCGGAATCCCACAGCCACCGCCTGAGCACGGTCGGCCGCCTCGAGCTTGCGGAACAGCCGACGCGCGTGCGTCTTCACCGTGTCCTCCGAGAGGAACAGCTCGCGGCCGATCTCGGCGTTGCTGCGCCCGCGGCTCATGCCGACGAGCACCTGCTGCTCGCGCTCGGTCAGCACCGGCGCGCGGCCGGTGAGGACCGTGCGGGTGCGGCCGCCGGCGCGCCGGCGGCTGACGTCCTGCAGCGCCTGGAGCACGGCCGTGGCCAGCTCCTCGCGCGAGACGTCCTTGACCAGGTAGCCGCGTGCGCCGGCGGCGACCGCGCGGGCCACCCCGTCGCCGTCCTCGGCCATCGTGGCCATGAGGACGTTGGCCTCCGGGTGACGGGCGAGCAGCCGGCGAGCGGCTTCCACCCCGCCGATGCCGGGCATCCGCACGTCCATGATCACCAGCGAGGGCCGTTCCACGGGCCACCGCTGCAGCGCCTCTTCGCCCGAGCTCGCACCCACGACGCGGGTCACGCCCGGGACGGCCGCCACCATGCGTCGCATGGCCTCGCGGGCCAGCGGAAGGTCATCGCAGACCAGTACCGTTGCCACCACAAACCTCTTCCCTGTGCGGGTGGAGCGTGGCCGTCCGTGGCCCCGCTGCGGCGCACGTCGGGTGCCCCACGAAGAGAGTTGTCGGCACACCCTGGACCCGACCTGAGCGCCTGGGACCGACGAGAAGCACCGGAGACTGGACGACTACCCGGTCGCCGTGTTATTAGCCCCTACGAGAGCGGTCGGTCCCCGGTGGTGCTCACGAGGAGACGGCCCCCACGCAGGCGGCGACGGCCTCGGTGAGACCGGCGACCGGGACGAGGTCGCGTTCGGGGCCGGCGGCCTCCTCCCGCACCCGCTGCAGGTCGGCGACGAGGTCCGGCCCGCCGAGCACGACGAGCAGGGGGGCCGGGCGCACCCGCAGGAGGTCGGCCAGCTCGGGCAGCACGTCCTCGCGCGAGGTGGCCCCGGGAGCGACGAGCAGCAGGGCCGGCGGCCGGACCCTGCGCACGGCGGCGGCGAGCATCCGCGCCGGGACGCCGTCCCCGACGCTGCGCGCCCCGGCACCGCGCTCGGCCAGCGCGGCCGCGGCGGCGAGCAGGACGGGGGTGCGGTCCCGGTCGTCGGCGGTGCCGGCTCCGGCCAGCAGGACCGCCCGCTCGCCGTCGGCGGTGGGGAGGGCGGACAGGGCGCGGGCGACGGCGGCGTGCATCGCCGCGTCCCGCGCGGCCGAGGCCGGGCCGAGCACCTCGTCCCACGCGCGGGCGACCCCGCGCACGCGGACCTCGTCCGCGAAGCGGTCCGACAGGCTCGCGACCGCCCAGTCCTCGTCGTCGACGGCGGCCCGACCCGGCGCGTCAGCACCGGGCAGGGCCGGTGAGGGACGGCTCTCGGCGTCCTCGGACTCGTCGGGACGGACGGCGTCCGGGCCCTCCGGGCCGCTGGCACCCGGGGGGAGGAGACCCGAGGTGGGCCCGGCGATGGCGGCGGCGTCGGTCACGGCCGCCTCGATGACCGCCGTCGGGATCGTCGAGACGCTCGCCAGCGCGAACCCGCCGCCGGCGACCGCCGTCGTCGCGGCCAGCTGCGCCGCCTCGGCGGGCGAGACCCCCTCCAGGGTCAGGCGCCGCATCACCACGAGGCGGGCGAGGTCGGAGGCGGAGTAGCGGCGGTGCGCGCCCGCGGTGTGCTCGGAGGGCCCGAGGCCGTAGCGCCGGTCCCACGTCCGCAACGTGGCCGGGGCGACGCCGAGCCGCCGGGCCACGGCCGCCACGGTGAGGGTCATGCGCGGCGCGGGCGGCGCGGACGCGCTCCCGTTGACGGGGTCGACGGCGGACGGCATGGCCGAAGTCTGTCGCGACGGTCCCCGCCGCGCCACTCGCCTCACCGCGCCAACCCTGTTCACGGTTGTTCAGCGCACGGTCGACGTTGTTCGGGTGGCGGGGACACCTGCTCTCTGCACCTTGTTCACACCTGGTTCAAAGAGTTGTTCACCCGGCCGCCGGCTCGGCGGCCACCCGCGCGGGACCGGGTCCTGACCCGATCGGTGACGACCTCGACCCAGGGGCTTGAACAACTTCTGACTCGGTTGTAACGTCGCGATCAGTCAGCACGTCCCCTCCAGCGAGGAGCGCACCACCATGGCCGAGATCTCTCGTCTCCCCGGACCCGTCGCCGACGTCTGGGAGTGGCAGCTCGACGGCTCCTGCCGCGAAGCCGACCCGAACCTCTTCTTCCACCCCGAGGGTGAGCGTGGCCCCGCCCGCCGCAACCGCGACGCGGCCGCCCAGGCCATCTGCGCCGGCTGCCCCGTCCTGGAGATGTGCCGCAAGCACGCGCTGAAGGTGCGCGAACCCTACGGCGTGTGGGGCGGCATGACCGAGGACGACCGCGAAGCCGTCTACGCGACCGAGCGTCGGCGCGGGATGCGCGCCGTCGGCTGACACCCCGCTCCACCCCGTGCGCGGTGTGGTGCGGCGCACGGCAGCAGTGCCCGGAACGACGAAGGGCCCGGTCCCCCCAGGGGACCGGGCCCTTCGTGCGTCCGCGGACGGACGCGGTCAGGAGGGGTCAGTGGCCGTGACCGTGACCGTGACCCGCGGCGGCGGGCTCCTCCTCCTTCTTGTCCACGACGAGCGTGTCGGTGGTCAGGACCATCGACGCGATCGAGGCGGCGTTGCGCAGCGCGGAGCGCGTCACCTTGACCGGGTCCAGGACCCCGCCGGCCAGCAGGTCGACGTACTCACCCGTCGCGGCGTTCAGACCGCTGCCCGGTTCGAGCGAACGGACCTTCTCGACCACGACGTAGCCCTCGAGGCCGGCGTTCTCGGCGATCCAGCGCAGCGGCTCGGAGGCCGCCTTGCGCACGAGGGCGACACCGGTCGCCTCGTCCCCGGTCTTGCCCAGGCCGTCCTCGAGCACGGAGACGGCGTGCACCAGGGCCGAGCCGCCGCCGGCGACGATGCCCTCCTCGATCGCGGCGCGCGTCGCGGAGACGGCGTCCTCGATGCGGTGCTTCTTCTCCTTGAGCTCGACCTCGGTGTGCGCGCCGACCTTGATGACGACGACGCCACCGGACAGCTTGGCGAGGCGCTCCTGGAGCTTCTCGCGGTCCCAGTCGGAGTCGGTGCGCTCGACCTCGGCCTTGATCTGGGCGACGCGGCCGGCGATGTCGTCGGCCGAGCCGGCGCCGTCGACGATCGTCGTGTCGTCCTTGGTGACCGTGATGCGGCGGGCGGTGCCCAGCGCGTCGAGGTCGATCTGGTCGAGCTTGAGGCCGACCTCCTCGGCGACGACCTGCGCGCCGGTGAGGGTGGCGATGTCCTGCAGGATCGCCTTGCGGCGGTCCCCGAAGCCGGGGGCCTTGACCGCGACGGCGTTGAAGGTGCCACGGATCTTGTTGACCACCAGGGTCGACAGCGCCTCGCCGTCGACGTCCTCGGCGATGATCAGCAGCGGCTTGGAGGCCTTGAGGACCTTCTCCAGCAGCGGCAGCAGGTCCTGCACCGTGGAGATCTTGCCCTGGTGCACGAGCACGTAGGCGTCCTCGAGGACCGCTTCCTGGCGCTCGGCGTCGGTGACGAAGTACGGCGAGATGTAGCCCTTGTCGAACTGCATCCCCTCGGTGAAGTCCAGCTCGAGGGCGGTCGTGGAGGACTCCTCGACCGTGATGACGCCGTCCTTGCCGACCTTGTCGAACGCGTCGGCGAGCAGGTCGCCGACGGTCGCGTCCTGGGCCGAGATCGTCGCGACGTGGGCGATGTCGCCCTTGCCGTCGACGTCGCGGGCCAGCGACAGGAGCTTGTCGTTGACGGCCTCGACGGCCGCGTCGATGCCGCGCTTGAGGCCGGCCGGGGCCGCGCCGGCCGCGACGTTGCGCAGGCCTTCCTTGACGAGGGCCTGGGCCAGGACGGTCGCGGTGGTGGTGCCGTCACCGGCGATGTCGTTCGTCTTGGTGGCGACCTCCTTGGCGAGCTGGGCGCCGAGGTTCTCGTACGGGTCCTCGAGCTCGACCTCGCGGGCGATGGTGACGCCGTCGTTCGTGATCGTCGGCGCCCCCCACTTCTTGTCGATGACCACGTTGCGGCCCTTGGGGCCCAGGGTCACCTTGACGGCGTTGGCGAGGGCGTCGACGCCGCGCTCGAGGGACTTGCGCGCGGTGTCGTCGAACGAGAGCTGCTTGGCCATGTGCGTTTTCCTTCCGGGTCGGGCAGGTCGGTGAGCGGGGAACGAGGGACGCCCCGGGCACCCGGAGAACGGGTGCCCGGGGCGTCAGGACCTCGTGCCGCTTACTTGGCGACCTTGGCGAGGACGTCGCGCGCCGAGAGGATCAGCAGCTCGTCGCCGCCGTACTTCACCTCGGTGCCGCCGTACTTGGAGTAGATGACCTTGTCGCCGACGGACACGTCGACCGGCACGCGGTTGCCGTTGTCGTCCACGCGGCCCGGGCCCACGGCCAGGACCTCGCCCTCCTGGGGCTTCTCCTTGGCGGTGTCCGGGATGACGAGACCGGAAGCGGTCGTCTGCTCCGCGTCGAGCGGCTTGACGACGATGCGGTCCTCGAGCGGAGTGATGGAGACCGACACTGGTGCGGCCCTCCCCTTCTGCTTCAGCGAACTGGTGTGCGGGACGGTCGGAACGGTGGGGAGCGGACGACCGTCGTCGCGGGTGCCGGACGGCCGCTGCCCCGTTGGCACTCCCCACCGGGGAGTGCCACCGACGCTGCGCGAGACGCTAGCACTCAGCCCTGACGAGTGCCAGACGCAGGGGGGCTCTGAGAGCATCCTCCGGGTGAACACCGCCGACGTCGACGCCCTGCTCTCGCCGGCGGGCCGCGCCCTGCTCACCGAACTGGCCGGCACCACCGACGCCGACCCGGTCTCGCTCGCCGCTCGGCTGCGGCGCGCGGGTCACGACCCGGCGCTCGCCGCCCTGGCCACGACCCAGTCCCGGTTGCGGGCCAGGGCCGCGGCCAAGTTCGGCGCCCGGGCGGCCGGGCTGCTGCTCACCGCCGCCGGGACCGAGCAGGCCACCCGCGCGGTGGTCGCCCGCGAGCACGCCCGCCGCTTCGCCGCCGCCGGCGTGCAGCGCGTCGCCGACCTCGGCTGCGGGGTCGGCGCCGACTCCCTCGCCTTCCTCGACGCGGGCCTGACCGTCCTGCCCGTCGACGCCGATCCGGTCACGGCCGCGGTCGCCGGGCACAACCTCGGCGTCCCGGTCCGCTGCGAGGACGTCACGGCGGGAGTCGTGGACGAGCTGGGGCCGGGGGACGGGGCGTGGTTCGACCCGGCCCGGCGCACCTCGGGCGGGCGGCGCGTCTTCGACCCCGAGGCCACCTCCCCTCCCCTGTCCTTCGTCCTGGCGACCGCGGCCCGCGTCCCGGTGACGGGCGCCAAGCTCGCCCCGGGCCTGCCGCACGAGCTGGTGCCGGCCGGCGCGGAGGCGCAGTGGACGTCGGTGGACGGGGAGGTCGTCGAGTGCGCGCTGTGGTGCGGCCCGCTGGCCGTCCCGGGCACCGGGCGCAGCGCCCGCGTCGTGCGCCAGGACGCCGCGGTCGAGCTCGACGACACCGACCTGCCCGTCGCGGAGGTCGGTGGGGTGGGCGGGTACCTGCACGAACCCGACGGGGCCGTCATCCGCGCCGGTCTCGTCGGGCGGGTCGCGGCCGACCTCGGCGGCCGGCTCGTCGACGAGACGATCGCCTACGTCACGACGGACGCGGAGGTCACCTCCCCGTTCGCCCGGTCCTTCCGCGTCCTGGACGTGCTGCCCTTCGGGCTCAAGAGCCTGCGGGCGCACCTGCGCTCCCGCGACGTGGGGCCGCTGACCGTCAAGAAGCGCGGGACGGCCGTCGACCCCGACCAGCTGCGCAGGCAGCTGGCGCTCAAGGGGTCCCGGCCCGCGACGATCGTGCTGACGCGCGTGGCGGGCAGGCAGAGCGCGCTGGTGGTGGAACCGCTCAGCTGACCGGGCCGGTGATCGAGGCGCGCAGGACGAGGGCGTCGACGTCCTCGGGCTGGTAGTACCGGGCCCGCCGGGCGATCTGCTCGAACCCCTCGCTGCGGTAGAGGTGCTGCGCCGGCTCGTTGTCCGCGCGCACCTCCAGCAGCAGGTGCCTCGCGCCCGCCGCGACGGCCCGGGCGCGCAGCTCGCGCAGCAGGGCCCGGCCCGTCCCGCGGCCCTGCTGGTCGCGGGCGACGCCGATGGTCTGCACGTCCGCGTCGGCGCCGGCCACGACGATCCCGCCGTAGCCGACGACCCGCCCGTCCTCCTCGGCGACCAGGAAGCGCCGGTTCGGCTGCGCGAGCTCCCCCCAGAACGCCTCGACGCTCCAGGCGCCGCGGCCGAACAGGTCGGTCTCGAGGGCGTGCACGTCGGCGACGTCCCACCAGCGCATGTCCCGCAGGGCCGGACCGGTCAGGTCGAGCCCGAGGCAGACGCGCGGCCACGCGCCGAGGCCGAGCCCGGCCTCGTGCGCGACCAGGGCCCGCAGCTGCGGACCGGGGTCGGCGACGTCGCGGAAGCCCAGCCGCCGGTACCACGGCGCGTTCCACGGCACGTCGGCGAACGTCGTCAGCGTCAGCGCGGGGCGCCCCTGGGCGCGGGTGACGTCGGCGGCCAGGGCGAGCAGGCGCCGGCCGGTGCCGCGGCGGGCGTGGCCGGGGTGGACGGTGACCTGCTCGACGTGCCCGTTGCCGTCGACGCCGGCGAGGTCGAGCAGCAGGTACCCGACGACGACCTCGGCCGGACCGTCCCCCTCGACCGCCACCCACGCGCGACCGGCCTCCTGGTGGGCGGCGAGCACGTCGAGGGCGGGCGGGTCGTCGTCGGCGACGGCGGTCATGCCCAGGGACCGGAACGCCTCGCCCGCGGCGCGTTCGACGTCCTGCAGCCGGGGCAGGTCGGCCGGTGCCGCGAGGCGCAGCCGCACGTCGGGTCCCCGGCCGGTCACGCCGTGACGCGCTTGCGCGCCCCCGGTGCCGTCGCGTCGGGCCGGCGCAGGTAGAGCGGCTCGGGCGGCAGCAGCCCGGGACCGGGACGCCCGGCGAGCGCGTCCACGACGACCCGGGCCAGCGCCCCGCCGTCGACGTCGAACGGGCCCTGCTCCCCGCCGAGGACGTCGGGGTACAGCCGCGTCCCCGACCCCACGACCGGCACGTCCACGACCACGTCGGCCGGGCGCAGCACGTCCGGGCCCGCGGTCCGCCGCAGCGAGCCGCCCGCGACCGCGTACCGCGCGGTGTGGACCTCGCGCCGGCGGGCGTCGGTCGCGACGAGGAACTCCCCCGTCCGTCCCCGCGCGGCGGCCTCGGCGGCGAGGGCGTCCAGGGAGCAGACGCCGTGGACGCGGGCCCCCCACGCGAGGGCGAGGGTGCGGGCGGTGGCGATCCCCACGCGCAGACCGGTGAAGGGCCCCGGGCCGACCCCGACGGCCACGTCGGTGACGTCGCGGCGTTCCCGGCCCGCGGCGCGCAGCACCTGGGCGACGGTCGGGACGAGGACCTCGTTGTGGCTGCGGGCCGTCCCCGCCCGGGCGGCGGCGAGGACCCGCTCCCCGTCGTGGGCGGCGACCGCCACGCCGTCGGTGGCGGTGTCGAGCGCGAGCAGCAGCACGGCGGGAGTCTAGGCCGGGCCCGGACCCGTCCCGCCCGGGTGGTCGGGGTGCGCCCGGCGGCGGGCGAAGCGCACCGAGGCGGCGAACACGGCGGGGGCGTCGCGATCCGACGTCAGCTCGTGGAAGCTGTTGGCGTACACCACTTCCGAGACGTCGGCCGAGGAGATCCCGGCCAGCACGGCCCGCGACGAAGCCGCCGGGACGACGTGGTCGACACGCGATCGCAGCAGCAGCACGGGCTGCCGGACCAGGGCGAGGTCGCGGCGCACGTCCCGCCAGCCGCCGGTCTGGGAGACGAGCGCGCGCAGCGGCGTGCGCTCGTAGGCGAGCACCCGCGCGGAGGTGTCCCGCAGGTCCCCGGCCACGCCGGGCCAGCGCGGCAGGACCCGGCCCAGGGTCTGCACCGCCGCCAGCTTCCAGGGCTCCAGGAGCACGGCCGGGTTGGCCAGGACGAGACCGTGCACGCGGTCGGGGTGCAGCTGCGCCAGCCGCAGGGCGAGACCCCCGCCCATGGAGATGCCCGCGACGAGGACCACCTCGTGGTCCAGCCGGTCCAGCGCGGCCTGCGCGGCGCCGAGCCAGTCGGCCCACGTCGTGCGCTCGCAGTCGGGGACGGTCGTGCCGTGCCCGGGCAGGAGCGGGACCTCGACGTCGAACCCGGCGGCGTGGAACTCCTCGGCCCAGCCCGCCACGGACAGCGGGGTGGCCGTGAACCCGTGCAGGACCAGGACGCCCGCCCGCGGGCGGACCGCGTGCCGGCGCGCGAAGCCGTGGACCCGGGCGTCGTCGGTCCGCCCGGCGAGCGACCCTTCGGCGCTCACGCGAGCCGCACCCCCGCCCAGCGCCCACCGATCCCCAGCACCCGCGCCCGACGGGGCTCCACGGGGGCTTCGCCCTCGGCGTCGGTGCCTATCGGGGCCGCCCCGTGCGGGCGCAGGAGGTCGACCTCGAGCCGGTCCCCCGCCAGCTCCTCGACGAACCCGCGGCCCCACTCCACGACCGTCACGGCCTCCTCGGCCGCGGTGTCGAGGTCGAGGTCGTCGACCTCCGCGAGGGAGCCGAGCCGGTAGGCGTCGACGTGCACCAGCACCGGCCCGCCGACGAGGGAGGGGTGCTCGCGGGCGATGACGAACGTCGGGGACGTCACCGGCCCGCGCACCCCCAGCCCCCGCGCCAGCCCGCGGGTGAAGGTCGTCTTGCCCGCGCCGAGGTCGCCGGACAGCAGCACGAGGTCACCGGCCCGCAGGAGCCGTCCCACGCGCTCGCCGAACGCGGCGGTCGCCTCGGGGGTGCCCAGCAGCAGCTCCGCGGCCTCCGGCGCGGCGCTCACCCCCGCCCCCGGCGTCCGCGACCGGTGAGGGGCACGACGACCTCGTGCGCCGCGGCCGGTGGTCCGGACGCGTCGGCGGCCCGGGCGAGCAGCCGCTCCAGCCGGGCGGTCACGACACCGGGGTGCTCCAGCATGACGAGGTGACCCGCCCCGCGGACGAGGACGTGCTCGGCCTCCGGCAGCGCGTCGGCGATCTCGCGGCCGTGGGCGGCGGGGGTCATGAGGTCCCGTTCGGCGGCGACGACGAGGACGGGCCGGCCCGCCAGACCCGCGAGCGCCCCCCGCTCGTCGAGGGTGGCGAAGGCGGGCAGCAGGTCGGCGATGACGTCGACGGGGGTCTGCGCCATCATGCGGGCGCTGAGCCGGACGAGCTCGGGCGCGACGGGTCCGGCGAAGCTCCAGTGCCGCACGAGGCGCTGCTCGAGGTCGGCGCCGACGCGGCGGCTGCGTTCGAGGACGTCGTAGCGGCCGCCGGCGCGGTCGAGGGCCAGCTCGGCCCAGTGCACGAGGTGGTGCCCGAGCAGCGGCAGCCCGTGGTCGACGGCGGCCAGCCCGCCCGCCGACGTCGCGACGAGCGCGGCACCGGTGGTCCGCACCAGCAGGTCGGGCCGGCGCGCGGCGAGCTCCATGACCGTCATGCCGCCCAGGGAGTGCCCGACGAGCACGAGGGGGCCCTCGGGGGCGACGGCGTCGAGGACCCGGCCGAGGTCGTCGGCGAGCCGGGCCACGCTCACCGGCCCCCCCGGTCCGCGCGTGGACCGGCCGTGACCGCGCAGGTCGGGCAGCACGAGGCGGTGCCGCCCGCGCAGCGCGAGCCGCTGGAAGTGCCAGCAGTCGGCCGACAGGGCGTACCCGTGGCACAGCACGACCGTGGCGGCGGGAGCGTCGGCGGCCGGCCGGTCCACCTCGTCGACCTCGACGTGCAGCCGGGCCCCGTCGTCGGTGACGACCTCGACGGGGGTACCCGTCAGGGGCAGCAGCTCCTCGCGGCGGCCGGCCGGGCGCCGGCGCGGTGGACGGCGGCGGACGGGCAGGCCGGGGAGGGTGGGCAGGACGGGCCTCACGCGGGAACCTCCGAGGGGTGCGGGACGCCGGCCGTCCCGGTGTGCCGGCGGGGGACGCGGGCGCCGACGCGGGTGACGACCTCCCAGGGGATCGTCCCGGCCGCCCGCGCCCAGTCGTCGGCCGTGGCCTCGCCGTCGGTGCCGGGGCCGAAGACGACCGCGGGGTCACCGGGTGCGGCGGCCTCGTCGCCGAGGTCGACGACGACCTGGTCCATGCAGACGCGCCCGGCGATGCGGCGCCGGGCCCCGCCGACGAGGACCTCCCCGGAGCGCTGCCCGTCCCAGGAGCCGTGCCGGGGCACGCCGTCGCCGTACCCGAGGGGCACCAGGCCGAGGGTCGTGTCGGCACCGACGGTGTACGTCAGGCCGTAGGAGACGCCGGAACCGGCCGGCACGCGGCGGACGTGGGCCAGGCGGGCCGCGAGGGTCATCGCCGGGACGAGCCCCAGCTCGGCGCCCGTGGCGAGGTCGGGGGCGGGGCTGAGGCCGTAGACCGCGAGCCCGGCGCGGACGAGGTCGTAGCGGGACTGCGGGACGAAGAGGGCGGCGGCCGAGTTGGCGTGGTGGCGCAGGCCGGGGTCGACGCCGTGCTCGCGCGCGGTCGCGAGGGCCGCCTCGAAGGCCGCGAGCTGGGCGGGCACCGACGGGTCGGCGGGGACGTCGGCGCTGGCGAAGTGCGCCCACGTCCCGCGGACCTCGACGTCGCCGGCCTCGACGTGCTTCGCCACGGCGTCCAGCAGCGCCGGCCACTCGGCCGGGGAGGCGCCCCCGCGGGACATGCCGGTGTCGACCTCCAGGTGGACCCTCGCCCGGCGGCCCACCTCCCGGGCCGCGGCGACGACGGTCTCCAGGGACCAGGGGGCGGCGACCGACAGGTCGACGTCGGCGCGGACGGCGGGGACGAGGTCGGTGCCCGGGGTGAGGATCCAGGCCAGGACGTCGGCGTCGACGCCCGCCCGGCGCAGGGTCAGCGCCTCGTGGACGTGGGCGACGCCGAGCCAGGTGGCGCCCCCGGCGAGGGCGGCGCGGGCGACGGGGACGAGACCGTGGCCGTACGCGTCGGCCTTGACGACGGCCATGACCGCGGCCGAGCCGACCCGGTGGCGCACGACGGCGACGTTGCGGGCGACGGCGTCGAGGTCGACGAGCGCCACGGCCGGCAGCTCGGTGGGCAGGTCCACGCCCTCGACGGTACTCGCGCCCCCACCGGCCCGGCCCGGCACCCGTCGTCCCCGTACCGCCACCGGGCACGGGGTGTGCGTCAGGGCGGGGCGGGCCTCACAGCGCGTCCCACCCGGGCAGGGAGGTCAGCGCGGCGGGCACGGCCTCGGCCACGTCGAGGGCGGCGAGCGGACCGGTCGCCGAGGCCAGGGCCGCGGCCCGGCCGTGCAGGACGGCGGCGTCGGCGGCCGCGCACGCGACGGCCTCGGGGTCGTGCGGGTCGCGCAGGCCGGCGAGCGCCGTGCCGAGGATCCCGGCCAGGACGTCCCCGGCGCCCGCGGTCGCGAGCCAGGCGGGGGCGGCGGCCGCGGTGAGGACGCGGGCCCCGACGACGGTCGTCACCGTGCCCTTGAGCAGGACGGTCGCGCCCGTCTCCTCGTGGACCCGGCGTGCGTGGGTGAGCGGGTCGGCCTCCACGGCGGACCGGTCGGCGCCGAGGAGGCGCGCCAGCTCGCCGGCGTGGGGGGTGAGGACGTGCTGCGGCCCGAGCGCGGGCAGGTCGGCCAGGGCTCCGGCGTCGACGACGGCCGGTTCCCCGCCGCGCAGGGCCTCGCGGACGTGGGCCCGCTGCTCGGGGTCGTCCGGGGAGACCCCGGGGCCCAGGACCCACGCCTGGACGCGCCCGGGGCCGGCGACGACCTCGGGCCGGGCGTGCCGGACGAGCTCGCTCGGGTGCGCGGGCCCGACGTAGCGGACCATCCCGGCCCCGGCGCGGACGGCGGCCTGCACGGCCAGGACGGCCGCGCCGGTGTAGTCCGGTCCGCCCGCCACGACGCCCACGACCCCGCGGGAGTACTTGTCGTCCGAGGGCCGGGGCCGGCGCCAGCGGGCGGCCACGTCGGCGGGTTCCACCCGCTCGACCGCCGCGGCGGGCAGGTCGGTCAGGCCGATGTCGGCGACGAGCAGCCGCCCGCAGAGGGCGGCTGCCGGGCCCAGCAGGTGGACGGGCTTGGCCGTCCCGAACGTCACGGTGAGGTCGGCGGCGAGGACCTCGCCCGTCACCGCGCCGGTGTCGGCGTCCAGGCCCGAGGGCAGGTCGACGGCGACGACGGCGGGCCCGTCGACGGCCGACAGGCCCTCGAACGCGGGGCGCAGGCCCCCGCGACCGCCGATCCCGGCGATGCCGTCGAGCAGCAGGTCGGCCGCGGCGCACACGTCCTCGTCGCCGGCGCGCCACGGGCGGCTGCGGACCCCGGCGCGGTGGGCGTCGGCGAGCGCGTCGTCGTGGACGCGGTCGGCGGTGAGCAGGGCGGTGACGGCGGCGCCGCGGCGGGCGAGCCGGGCGGCGGCGAGCAACGCGTCCCCGCCGTTGTCGCCGGCCCCGGCCAGGACGACGACGGAGCGGCCGTTGACCCCGCCCGCGCTCTCGCGCAGGACGTCGGCGCAGGCGACGGCCAGGGCGGCGGCGGCGCGCTGCATGAGCGTGCCGGGGGGCAGGGCGGCCATCGCGGCGGCCTCGGTGCGGCGGACGTCCTCGACGGTGTGCGCGGCGATCACGGCCCCACCCTCCCCGGCCGCGCGCCCGGCCGCTCCCCGGAGGGGCTCACCCCCGGCTCACGCCGACTCGGCGACCACCATGGCGGTCGCGATGCCCGCGTCGTGCGAGAGGGACAGGTGGAAGGTCGCCACCCCCATCTCCTCGGCGGTCTCCTTCGCGCTGCCCTTCACGACGATCTCGGGCCGGTGCCCGTCCTCGCGCTCCACGACGACGTCGCGCCAGACGAGCCCGACGGGTGCGCCGAGCGCCTTGGCGACGGCCTCCTTGGCCGCGAACCGCGCCGCGAGCGACTCGGCGGGCAGACCCCGCTCACCGTCGCCGAAGAGCCGTTCGAGCAGCAGCGGCGTGCGCTCCACCTGACGTCTGAAGCGGGCGACGTCCACGACGTCGATCCCGATGCCGATGATCACCAGTGCTGTCCCTCCGCCGACGGCGTCCGCGGGCGTCACGCTCCCACGCGGGCCTGCGGCGGTGGACGGCGGGGTCGCCCGACGGCGGGGGTCACTCCACGGTGACGGACTTGGCGAGGTTGCGCGGCTGGTCGACGTCGAGGCCCTTGGCGGTCGCCAGTTCGCAGGCGAAGACCTGCAGCGGCACGACGGCCAGCAGGGGCGAGAGCAGCGTGGACGTCTGCGGCACGCGGATCACCACGTCGGCGTACGGCTCCACGGCGGTGTCGCCCTGCTCGGCGATGACGAGGGTGCGCGCCCCGCGGGCGCGGACCTCCTGGATGTTCGAGACGACCTTGGAGTGCAGGGAGTCCCGGCCGCGGGGGCTCGGCACAACGACGAACACGGGCTGGCCGGGTTCGACGAGCGCGATGGGCCCGTGCTTGAGCTCGCCCGCCGCGAAACCCTCGGCGTGGATGTAGGCGAGTTCCTTGAGCTTGAGCGCACCCTCCATCGCGACGGGGTACCCGACGTGCCGGCCGAGGAACAGCACCGAGCGGGTGTCGGCCATGTAGCGGGCGATCTCGCGGACCTGCTCGAGCCCGTCGAGGACCTGCCGGACCTGCCCGGGGATCTCGTGCAACTGCTCCAGGACCTGCGCCACCTCGTCGGAGAACTTGTTGCCCCGCAGTTGGGCCAGGAACAGCCCGAGCAGGTAGCAGGCGGTGATCTGGGCGAGGAACGCCTTCGTCGAGGCGACGGCGATCTCGGGGCCGGCGTGGGTGTAGAGGACCGCGTCGGACTCGCGCGGGATGGTGGAGCCGTTGGTGTTGCAGATCGCCAGCACCTTGGCGCCCTGCTCACGGGCGTGCCGGACGGCCATGATGGTGTCCATCGTCTCCCCGGACTGGGAGATGGCGACGACGAGGGTGCGCTCGGAGACGACGGGGTCGCGGTAGCGGAACTCGTGGGCCAGTTCCACCTCGACCGGGATCCGGCACCAGTGCTCGACGGCGTACTTGGCGACCTGACCCGCGTAGGCCGCGGTGCCGCAGGCGATGACGACGATCTTGTCGACCGTGCGCAGTTCGGCCTCGGAGATCTTCATCTCGTCCAGCTGCAACCGGCCGCCGGCGTCGACCCGGCCGAGGAGGGTGTCGGCGATGGCCTGCGGCTGGTCGTGGATCTCCTTGGCCATGAAGGAGGGGAAACCGCCCTTCTCGGCGGCGGCGGCGTCCCAGTCGACGTGGAACCGGCGCCCCTGGGCGGGCGAACCGTCGAACCCGGTGACGACGACGCTGTCGGGGGTGATGGTGACGACCTGGTCCTGGCCGAGTTCGAGAGCGTCGCGGGTGGAGGCGATGAACGCGGCGACGTCGGAACCGAGGTAGTTCGCGCCGTCGCCGAGACCGACGACGAGCGGGGAGTTCCGGCGCGCCCCGACGATGGTGCCCGGTGCGTCGGCGTGCACCGCGAGGAGCGTGAACGCGCCCTCGAGGCGCGCGCAGACCGCGCGCATGGCCGCGGCGAGGTCGGGGGTGTCCTCGCAGGCACGGGCCAGCAGGTGGGCGACGACCTCCGTGTCGGTCTCGCTGGTGAACTCGACCCCGGCCGCGGCGAGCTCGGCGCGCAGGGTCGCGAAGTTCTCGACGATGCCGTTGTGGATGACGGCGACGCGGCCGCCGATCCCGACGTGCGGGTGCGCGTTGGCGTCCGTCGGCCCGCCGTGGGTGGCCCACCGGGTGTGCCCGATGGCGGTGGCGACGGCGGGCAGCGGGTCGGCCTGCAGCTCCTCGACGAGGTTGGCGAGCTTGCCGGCCTTCTTGCGCGTCTGCACGCCGTCGGGGGTCACGACGGCGATCCCCGCCGAGTCGTAGCCGCGGTACTCCAGCCGGCGCAGCCCCTCGAGGACCACCTCGACGCCCGCACCGCCGTCTCCCGCGCCCTGGGGGCCCACGTACCCGACGATTCCGCACATGAGCACCAGGCTACGGTCCCGCCGGCCCGTCCCGGTCACCTCGGCCCGTTCCGTCACCCGGTAGCCTCACACCGGTGAGGACGGGCGCGACGACCACTGCACCGGCCACGTCCCCGACCGCCCCTCCCCCGTCCCCGGGGAGCTCCCCCACCCCGTACGTCGTGCTGGACCGCGCGCACTGGAGCGCCCTGCGGGCGAACACCCCGATGACCCTCACGGCGCAGGACGTGGCGCGGCTGCGGGGCCTGGGCGACCGGGTCGACCTGCGCGAGGTCGAGGAGGTCTACCTCCCGCTGTCCCGGTTGCTGACCCTGTACGACCGGTCCGCGGGGTCGCTGCACGCCGCGACCTCCACCTTCCTCGGCGAAGCCGTCCAGCGCACCCCGTTCGTCATCGGGATCGCCGGGTCGGTGGCGGTGGGGAAGTCGACGACGGCCCGCGTGCTGCGCGAACTGCTCTCGCACTGGCCCGAGACACCGCGCGTCGAACTCGTGACGACCGACGGCTTCCTGCTCCCGAACGCCGAGCTGGAACGCCGGGGCATCCTGCACCGCAAGGGGTTCCCGGAGAGCTACGACCGACGGGCGCTGCTGCGGTTCCTCGCCGCGGTGAAGTCCGGGGTGCCGCAGGTGCGGGCCCCGGTGTACTCCCACCTCGTCTACGACATCGTCCCGGACGAGGAGGTCCTCGTCCGGCAGCCGGACGTGCTCATCGTCGAGGGGCTGAACGTCCTGCAGCCGGCGCGGGTGCGCGCGGACGGGACCCAGGGCGTCGCCGTCAGCGACTACTTCGACTTCTCCCTCTACGTCGACGCCCGCAGCGAGGACGTCCGCACCTGGTACGTGGACCGGTTCCTCGAACTGCGCCGCACCGCGTTCTCCGACCCCCAGTCCTACTTCCACCGCTACGCCTCGCTCACCGACGACGAGGCCGTGGCCCGGGCCCGGGGCATCTGGAACGAGATCAACGGCCCGAACCTCGCCGAGAACGTGCTGCCCACGCGCGGGCGGGCCACCTGCGTGCTGCAGAAGGGGCCGGACCACTCCGTGCGTCAGGTGCGGTTGCGCAAGGTCTGAGCCACCCGCTGCACGGGTGCCTCGCGCTCCTCCTGGAGCTCGTCGAGGACGAACCCCAGCGCCTCGTTGACGGCGATCATCGGGGTGTTGGACACCGCGTTCCACGTCGAGACCCGCTGCGCCGCGGGGTTGTCGGCCAGGGCGCGGCGCAGGCAGGCCAGCTTGACGAGCGTGCCGAGACGGTGACCGCGGTGCTCGGCCAGGACGAGGGTGTCGAGCTGGACCAGCCGTTCCGGTTCGTGGTCGGAGCGGACGAGCACGGTGTGCGCCACGAGGCGCCCCTCCTCGTCCTGCGCGACCGCCACCCACTGGTGCCGGCCCTGGGCCGCCCGCAGGGCCTCCGCCTCGCGGACGCGCTCGCCGTCCCAGTGCTCGGGTTCGACCCGCAGGTCGCCGTGGGGGGCGTCGGTGCTCATCCGGGCGCTCAGGTGGGCCACCTGGTCCAGGTCCTCCTCCGGGACGGGCCCGGCGTACGCGCGCACCCGGTACCCGGTGGCGTGCGGGGTGGCCGCGGCCTCCAGCGCGGCGAGGTGAGCGGCGTCCGGCGGGAGGTCGAGCCGGCGCCGGGCGGTCGGCACCCCGGCGCCGAAGCCCCAGCGGGTCGCGGCGAGCGACCCCGGCCACTCCCGCGGCGAACGGCCGGCCGGCCGGTCCACCCGCACCCGCACGGTGGTCCGGTCCGTGGCCGCGGCCACGTCCAGGGCCGCCGCGAGCAGCGCCGACCCCACCCCGCGGCGCCGGTGCGCGGGCGGGACGGCGACCTGCACGACGGCCACGTGCCGGTTGTCGGTGAGGGGGCAGCGGACGTCGACCACGCCCACGACGTCGCCGTCCTCCTCGGCGAGCAGGACGTGCACCCGCTCGTCCGAGGTGCCCCGGTCCAGGAGGGCCCGCAGCTCACCGCGCCGCCACGTCGAGGGGTCGGGCCGGTCCACGGCCTCGGCGGCGGCCAGCGCGTCGTACCAGCGGTCGAAGTGGGCCCGCGCCCACCGGCTCCGGCCGGGGTCGGCCGAGGACGTGCCGCGCAGGGTCGGGGTGGGGAGCACTCCCCCAGTCAGCCAGACCGGACCGGGGCAGCGCGAACGGTTTCAGAGCGCGAGGCGGGCGCGCACCACGTCGGCGAGCCGGTCCGCGACGGCCTGCGCGTGCTGCGTGTGCGCGGCCTCGACCATGACCCGCACCAGCGGTTCGGTGCCGCTGGGCCGCAGCAGCACCCGGCCGGTCCCGCCGAGCTCGTGCTCGGCCTGCGCCACGGCCGCCAGCAGGTCGGCGTCCGCGCCCGCCCGGGACTTGTCGACCCCGCGCACGTTGACGAGCACCTGCGGCAGCCGCTGCACCACCGAGGCGAGGTCGGCGAGGGTGCGGCCCGTCTCGGCCATCCGGGCGGCCAGCTGCAGGCCCGTCAGGACGCCGTCGCCCGTGGTGGCGTGCGCGGGCAGCACGACGTGCCCGCTCTGCTCCCCGCCGATGCTCCACCCGCCGGCGCTCAGCGCCTCCAGGACGTAGCGGTCCCCCACGCCCGTCTCCACGACGGTGACGCCCTCGCGCTGCATGGCGAGCTTGAGGCCGAGGTTGCTCATGACGGTCGCGACGAGGGTGCCGTCGGTCAGCCGGCCCCGGTCGCGCAGGGCCAGGGCGAGGACGGCCATGATCTGGTCGCCGTCGACGGTGTTCCCGGCCGCGTCCACGGCCAGGCAGCGGTCGGCGTCACCGTCGTGGGCCAACCCCAGGTCGGCACCGTGCGCGAGGACGGCGGCCGTCACGGGTCCCAGGTGCGTCGACCCGCAGCCGTCGTTGATGTTGAGCCCGTCGGGGACGTCGTGCAGCGTCGTGACGCGCGCGCCCGCCTCGCGCAGCACGCGCGGGGAGACGGCGCTCGCAGCGCCGTCGGCGCAGTCGACGACGACGTGCAGCCCCGCGAGCGAGCCGGGGCCGCCGGGCAGGGTGGACAGCAGGTGGTCGACGTAGGTGTCCTGGGCGTCCTGCTCGACGTCGGGGCCGGCGTGGACGCGGCCGACACCGCTGCCGGTCGGCCGTCGCGGCGTCCCCGCGCGGTGGGCCGCCTCGATGCGGTCCTCGACCTCGTCGGGCAGCTTCGTCCCGCCGCGGGCGAAGATCTTCAGCCCGTTGTCGGGCATGGGGTTGTGCGACGCGGACAGCATGACGCCGAAGTCGGCGCCGGAGGTGCCCACGAGGTGGGCCAGGGCCGGGGTGGGGACGACGCCGAGGTCGAGCACGTCGACCCCGGAGCTCGCGAGCCCCGCCACGACGGCGGCCGACAGGAACTCCCCGGAGGCCCGGGGGTCGCGGGCCACGAGGGCGCGGGGGTGCGCCGTCCCACCCTCGTCCACGAGGACGGTGGCCGCGGCGGCCGCCAGCCCGAGCGCCATCTCGGCGGTCAGGTCGACGTTCGCCAGCCCCCGCACACCGTCGGTCCCGAACAGCCGCCCCACCCTGTCGTCCTCTCCCTGCGTTCACGGGCCGTGCCGCTGCGGACACGGCCCCCGGACACCACGACGGCCCCGGGAGAGCTCCCGGGGCCGTCGTGACGATGTTCGCTGGCCGGCGTGCTGCCGGGATCAGCGCTTGCTGAACTGCGGCGCCTTGCGGGCCTTCTTCAGACCGGCCTTCTTGCGCTCGATGGCGCGCGGGTCGCGGGTCAGGAACCCGGCCTTCTTCAGCGCCGGGCGGTTGGCCTCGAGGTCCACCGCGTTGAGCGCGCGGGCCACGCCGAGGCGCAGGGCGCCGGCCTGGCCGGACGAGCCGCCGCCGTGGATGCGGGCGATGACGTCGAACGACCCCTCGAGCGCGGTCACCCGGAACGGCTCGTTGACGAGCTGCTGGTGGACCTTGTTCGGGAAGTAGTCGTCCAGCTCACGGCCGTTGATCTTCCACTGGCCGGAGCCGGGGACGATGCGGACGCGGGCGATGGCCTCCTTGCGGCGGCCGGTGGCCCCGCCGGGGGCGATGACGCTGTTGCCGCCGGTGGCCGGGGCGGACGACTCGGACGTGTAGGTCCCGTCGAACTCGTCCGTCTCGGTGACGTCCTCGACGACCTCTTCGGTGTACTCGCTCACAGTGCTCCTCGCTCAGACGGCCGGGACGGCGGATCGGGCTTCGCCGCGGCTCACTGCGCGACCTGGGTGATCGTGAAGGGCACGGGCTGCTGCGCCGCGTGCGGGTGCTCGGGGCCCGCGTAGACCTTGAGCTTGCTCAGGACCTGACGGCCGAGCGAGTTCTTGGGGATCATGCCGCGGATGGCCTTCTCGACGGCCTTCTCCGGGTTCTTGTCGAGCAGCTCGACGTAACCGGTGGCCTTCAGGCCGCCCGGGTAGCCGGAGTGGCGGTAGGCGACCTTCTGCTCGCGCTTGGAACCCGTGAGGGCGACCTTGGCGGCGTTGACGATGATGACGTAGTCACCACCGTCGACGTGCGGGGCGAAGGTCGGCTTGTGCTTGCCGCGCAGGAGGGTGGCGGCCTGGACGGCCAGACGGCCCAGGACGACGTCCTCCGCGTCGATGACGAGCCAGCGGCGGTCGATGTCGCCCGGCTTCGGGGTGAACGTGCGCACGGGGGTTGCCCATCTCCTCGGACTTGTTGCGGACTGGGCCCGCGCTCGAGTCCTCCGGCACCGGGGGATCCCGGCGCCGTGTGGCAGGCACTGCGTGGGCACAACGACCCATGACGTTACCCGCCGTCCACCTGGCGGGTCAAAACGGCTCGGGCACCCGCTCCCCGTCTCAGCGGACCCGCTCGACGCGCTGCACGTCCCACACGGGCTCGGGGGTCTCCACGACCCGCCCGTCCTCCCCGAACAGCAGGAAGCGGTCGAAGCCGCGGGCGAACCACCGGTCGTGGGTGACGGCCACGACCGTGCCCTCGAAGGCGGCGAGGGCCTGCTCGAGCGCCTCGGCCGAGTGCAGGTCGAGGTTGTCGGTCGGCTCGTCGAGCAGCAGCAGCGTCGCCCCCGACAGCTCCAGCAGCAGGATCTGCAACCGGGCCTGCTGCCCGCCGGAGAGGTTCTCGAACAGCTGCTCGGCGGCCTCGGCCAGCCCGTACCGGTCCAGCGCCCGCGAGGCGGCCTCGCGGTCCAGGCCGTCGCGGTGGGAGGTGCCGCGGTGCAGGACGTCGAGCAGGGACCGGCCGAGGAGGGCCGGCTGCTCGTGCGTCTGGGCGAACCAGCCCGGCCGCACGCGTGCCCCCAGCCGGGCGCTGCCCGCGTGCTGCACCGGGTCCGGGACGTGCTCGTCGACCGGGCGGTGCTCGGCGTCGGGGTCGGAACCGCCGGCGGCGAGCAGCCGCAGGAAGTGCGACTTGCCCGAGCCGTTGGCACCGAGCACGGCCACCCGGTCCCCCAGCCACAGCTCGGCGTCGAAGGGCCGCATGAGCCCGGTGAGCTCCAGGCGCTCGACGACGACGGCGCGCTTGCCGGTCCGCCCCCCGCGCAGGCGCATCCGGACGTCCTGCGCGGCGGGCGGCGCCTGCGGCGGACCCGCCTCCTCGAACTTGGCCAGCCGCGTCTGCGCCGCCGCGTAGCGCGAGGACATGCCGTCGTTGAACTTCGACTTCTCCCGCAGCGTCACCACGAGGGTGCGCAGCTTGACGCGCTCCTCGTCCCAGCGGCGGCGCAGCTCCTCCAGCCGCTCCCCCCGCGCGCGGCGGGCCGCGCCGTAGTCGGCGAAGGACCCGCCGTGCGTCCAGGACACCGCACCGGCCGCGCCGGGTTCGAGGGTGACGACGCGGTCGGCCGCCGCGGCCAGCAGCTCGCGGTCGTGGCTGACGAGCAGCACCGACTTCGGCGTGGCGCGCAGCTGCTCCTCGAGCCAGCGCTTGCCGGGCACGTCGAGGTAGTTGTCCGGCTCGTCCAGCAGCAGGACGCCCTCGGGCCCGCGCAGCAGCGCCTCGAGCACGAGCCGCTTCTGCTCACCGCCCGACAGGGTCCGCACGAGCCGGTTGCGGCAGGAGTCGAAGGGGACGCCGAGGGCGGCCCGGGTGCACTCGTCCCACAGCACCTCCTGCTCGTACCCGCCGGCGTCGCCGAAGTCGGCCAGGGCCTGCGCGTACCGCAGCTGCGACTTCTCCGTCTCCTGCTCGACCATGGCCGCCTCGGCCGTCTCGACGGCCGCGAAGGCCTCCCGCAGCGGGGCGGGGGCCACCGAGACGAGCAGTTCGGCGACCGTCGTGCCGTCGCGCACCGAACCGACGAACTGGCGCATGACCCCGAGACCGCCGCTGCGCGCGACGGCCCCCTCCTGGACGGGTTCGTCCCCCGCGACCAGCCGCAGCAGCGTCGTCTTGCCCGTGCCGTTGGGGCCGATGAGGGCCGTGGTCGACCCGTCGGCCACGCGGAACGAGACCTCGCTCAGCAGCGGCCGGCCGTCGGGGAGCTCGTGGCTCAACCCTGCGACGTCGACGTGCCCACCCGTTGTTCCAGCCACTTCCCCGCTCCTCCTCGCGTGAGCGGCCAGTGTGCCGGGTCGGGGTCAGTGCCCGCCGCTGGTTTCCCCGGCGCCCCCGGGACCGGTGGTCTCGGCGCGGGCGGTGTGCTGCAGCCGCAGGGTGCAGCTCGTCGTGTCCGCGTCCGCCCACGCCCCGCTGACGTCGAGCACCGCGATGCCGGCCGTGCGCAACTGCACCACCTCACCCGTGAGGGCCTCCACGAGCGCGCTGACGCCGGGGTTGTGGGCCACGAGGACGACGGTGGCGTCGGCGGTCTCGGTGTCCAGGCCGCGGACGACGCGCAGCAGGTCGCCCAGGGTGGCCTCGTAGAGCCGTTCCTCGTCGACGACGACGGGCGCGGCGCCCCAGCCGTCGAGCAGCCGGGCGGTCGTCTCCTCGGTGCGCCGGGCCGGGGAGACCAGGAGCAGGTCGCAACCGCCGACGTGCTCGCCCAGCCAACGACCGGCCTGCCGCGCGTCGACCTTGCCGCGCTCGGCCAGGGGGCGGGCGATGTCCTGCAGTCCTACCGGCGAGTCGGCCTTCGCGTGGCGGACGACGACGAGCGTGGGCACCCGGCCCAGCCTGCCGCACGCCCGGCCCCGCGACCCACCCGCCCCTCACCCGCACGGCCCACCCCGTCCCCCACGCGGGGGCAGCCGGTCACGGGAGGGTGCGCACGGCGCGGGACTGCGCGGCGCGGGCGGCGAGGTCGGCGTCGGCGGGGTAGACGACCTCCTCCAGCGTCAGGCCCCGGGGGCCCACGACGGCGACGGCGGGGTCGCGCACGGCGCGGTCCTGCACCAGGCGCGGCCAGTCGACGTCGCGCCGGCCGTCGCCGACGGCGAGCGCGGCACCCACCAGGGCGCGGACCATCGAGTGGCAGAACGCGTCGGCGCGGACGTCGGCGACCAGCAGGCCGTCGTCGGTGCGCCGCCACGAGTACGCGAGCAGGGTGCGCACGGTGCTGGCCCCCTCGCGCGGCTTGCAGAAGGCCGCGAACTCCCGCAGCCCGACCAGGCTGCGGGCCGCGAGGTCCATCGCGGCGACGTCGAGGGGACGGCGGTGGTGCAGCACGTCGAAGCGCCGCAGGGGCGGGACGCCGGCGGGGTCGTCGCACACCCGGTAGGCGTAGCGGCGCCGCAGGGCGCCGAACCGCGCGTCGAAACCGGTGGGGGCCTGCCGAGCGCGCTGGACGCGGACGTCGGGCGGCAGGACGCCCGCCAGGCGCCGCACGAGGGCCGTGCCCGGCGCAGCGCCGGACCGTCCGGGGACCGCGGCCCACGCGGCGGCCGGGACGTCCACGTGGGCCACCTGGCCGCTCGCGTGCACCCCCGCGTCGGTGCGCCCGGCGACGGTCAGCCGAGGAGCCGGGTCGAGCCGCAGCACGCGCCCCACAGCGGCGGTCACCTCGCCCTGGACGGTGCGCAGGCCCGGCTGCTCGGCCCAGCCCGCGAAGCGCGTCCCGTCGTAGCCGAGGTCGAGCCGGACGCGGACGAGCCCGTCCCCCCCGGTGTCGGGGTGGACGGGCTCGTCGGCGGGGAGGGAGGCGCTCAGGCCTGGTCCTTCTTCTCGCCGTCCTGCTCGGTGGCGCTCTCGTCGCTCGGGTCGGCCTCGGCGGCGTCGACCTCGACCGCGTCCGAGGTGGTGTCCTCGGTCGACTCGGTCGCGGTGGTCTCCTCCGCCGGGGTCTCCTCGGCCGGGGTGGACGCCGCGGCGGCCTGCTCGGCCTCGCGGACGACGCCCTGCTTGGCGCTGACCGGCTCCATGACGAGCTGGATCACGGCCATGGGGGCGTTGTCGCCCTTGCGGGGGCCGATCTTCACGATGCGGGTGTAACCGCCGTTGCGCTCGGCCATGGCCGGGGCGATCTCGGTGAAGAGGAAGTGCACGACGGACTTGTCGCGCACCGTCTTCATGACCTCGCGGCGGGCCGCCAGGTCACCCTTCTTCGCGAACGTGATGAGGCGCTCGGCGTGCGGGCGCAGCCGCTTCGCCTTGGCCTCGGTGGTGGTGATGCTGCGGTGTTCGAAGAGCGCAGTCGCCAGGTTGGCGAGGATGAGCTTCTCGTGGGCCGGCCCGCCGCCGAGCCGCGGACCCTTGGTGGGGGTGGGCATTGTGTTGTCTCCTCGGTGTTGCCGCGCGTGTTCTCAGAGCGCGCGGCTGCGGACGGTCAGAGCTGCTCGTCCTCGGCGAACGACTGGTCGTCGTCCTCGAAGTCGTTGACGACGGCGCTCGGGTCGAACCCGGGCGGGGAGTCCTTCAGGTGCAGGCCCATGCCGACCAGCTTGGCCTTGACCTCGTCGATGGACTTCTGCCCGAAGTTGCGGATGTCGAGCAGGTCGGCCTCGCTGCGCGAGACCAGTTCGCCGACGGTGTGGATGCCCTCGCGCTTGAGGCAGTTGTAGGAGCGGACGGTGAGGTCCAGCGCCTCGATCTCGAGCGCGAGGTCGGCCGCGAGCGCGGCGTCGGTCGGCGAGGGGCCCATGTCGATGCCCTCGGCCTCGACGTTGAGCTCACGCGCCAGCCCGAACAGCTCGACGAGCGTCTTGCCGGCGGAGGCGACGGCGTCGCGCGGGGAGATGGCGTGCTTGGTCTCCACGTCCACGACGAGGCGGTCGAAGTCCGTCCGCTGCTCGACGCGGGTCGCCTCGACCTTGTACGTCACCTTCAGGACCGGCGAGTAGATCGAGTCGACCGGGATGCGGCCGATCTCCTGCTCACCGGACTTGTTCTGCGCCGCCGAGACGTAGCCGCGGCCGCGCTCGACCGTCAGCTCCAGCTCGAGCTTGCCCTTGCCGTTGAGCGTCGCGATGTGCAGGTCGGGGTTGTGCACCTCGACCCCGGCGGGCGGGGCGATGTCGGCCGCGGTGACCGCGCCCGGGCCCTGCTTGCGCAGGTACATCACGACGGGTTCGTCGTGCTCGGAGGAGACGACGAGGTTCTTGACGTTGAGGACGATCTCGGTGACGTCCTCCTTGACCCCCGGCACGGAGGTGAACTCGTGGAGCACGCCGTCGATGCGCAGGCTCGTCACCGCGGCGCCCGGGATGGACGACAGCAGGGTGCGGCGCAGCGAGTTGCCGAGGGTGTACCCGAAGCCGGGCTCGAGGGGTTCGATGACGAAGCGCGAGCGGTACTCGTCGACGACGTCCTCGGTGAGGGTGGGGCGCTGTGCGATCAGCACGGAGGTTCCTTCCCGCGGGCGTCCGCCATATGACGCCCCGCACGCCCGTCGACATCGGTCCGCCGACGGGGTCTGACTGCTAGAACTGGGTTCCGGTCGGGACGGCCCCGACCCCCACCGCGCGGGTGGGGGTCAAGGCCGCACCCTCGTCAGACGCGCCGACGCTTGGGCGGACGGCAGCCGTTGTGCGGGCTGGGGGTCACGTCCTGGATCGCGCCGACTTCCAGGCCGGTGGCCTGGAGCGAGCGGATCGCGGTCTCGCGGCCCGAACCCGGGCCCTTGACGAAGACGTCGACCTTGCGCATGCCGTGCTCCTGCGCACGGCGGGCAGCCGCCTCGGCGGCCATCTGCGCGGCGAACGGGGTCGACTTGCGGGACCCCTTGAACCCGACCTGACCGGCCGACGCCCACGCGATGACCGCGCCCGTCGGGTCGGTGATCGAGACGATCGTGTTGTTGAACGTCGACTTGATGTGCGCGTGGCCGTGCGCGACGTTCTTCTTCTCCTTGCGACGCGGCTTGCGCGTCGCACTGGCCTGACGGCTCTTGGGAGGCATGCTCTCCGGACTCCTGGTGGACTGCGACGACTGGGGTGCGAGGGCGAACCACGGGTTCGCGAGGCGGCCCGCTGGTGGACCGCACCGTCACGGGGACGGTTACTTGCGACCGGCCTTCTTCTTGCCGGCCACGGTGCGCTTGGGGCCCTTGCGGGTGCGCGCGTTGGTCTTGGTGCGCTGCCCGCGGACGGGCAGGCCGCGGCGGTGCCGCAGACCGGCGTAGCAACCGATCTCCACCTTGCGGCGGATGTCGGCGGCCACCTCGCGGCGGAGGTCACCCTCGACGCGGTAGTTGCCCTCGATGTGGTCGCGCAGAGCGACCAGGTCGTCGTCCGTGAGGTCGCGGACGCGCAGGTCCGGGCTGACGCCCGTCGCGGCCAGGGTCTCCTGGGCGCGGGTGCGACCGACGCCGTAGATGTACGTGAGCGCGATCTCCAGCCGCTTCTCGCGGGGGAGGTCGACGCCGACGAGACGTGCCATGCGGGATGGTCCCTCTTCTGTCGCGGAGGTCTGCCGCAGGACCGGCCCCGCCGTCTCGAGCGGGCCCCGGCCTCCGACCGGGGGTGTCACCGCACCGCCCCTGACGGGTGCGGTCGGCGGGTCCTGCGAATGGGTGGTGCGCGTCCTCGGCGAGGACTGCGGGTCCGTGCGGCGGTGCGACCCGCTGCGTCAGCCCTGGCGCTGCTTGTGGCGCAGGTTGTCGCAGATGATCATGACCCGCCCGTGACGGCGGATCACCTTGCACTTGTCGCAGATCTTCTTGACGCTCGGCTTGACCTTCATCGTGTCTCCGGTCGTGCAGAACCCGCCCCGGTCTCGGGGCGGGCCGGCGGCCAGTGGGTGGTCACTTGTAGCGGTAGACGATGCGCCCGCGGGACAGGTCGTACGGGCTGAGCTCGACGACCACCCGGTCCTCGGGGAGGATGCGGATGTAGTGCTGACGCATCTTCCCGGAGATGTGGGCGAGCACCTTGTGACCGTTGCTCAGCTCGACGCGGAACATCGCGTTCGGCAGGGCCTCGATCACGGTGCCTTCGATCTCGATGACGCCGTCCTTCTTCGGCATGTCCTCCGCTTTTCATCAAGTGTCGGTGGGAGTCAGCCCGGCCCCGCTGGTGGAACCAACGGGAGGCATGGCGGACCGACGCTCAAGCTTACGCGACGGCGCGCCCTGGGCGAAATCGAGCGATCACGCCGCCGCTCGGCGTTGCGGCGCAACCGAAGAGCACCCGGGGAGCCGGGACGCTCAGTCCTGCGGGACGCTGACTCCGAAGGCGGCCAGTTCCGAGGCCCCGCCGTCGGGCGCCGTGAGCACCCACAGGCCCTCGTCCAGGACGGCGACGGTGTGCTCCCAGTGCGCGGCCCGCGCGCCGTCGGACGTCACGACGGTCCAGTCGTCGGCCAGCACGTCGGTCTCAACGCCGCCGCGCGTGCACATCGGCTCGATGGCCAGGACGAGCCCGGCCTTGACCTTCGGGCCCTTCTCCCGGACGCGGTGGTTCAGCACCTCGGGAGCCATGTGCATGGCCGTGCCGATGCCGTGGCCGGTGTAGCCGTCGACGATGCCCAGGCGGCCGTCGACGGCGTCCTCCACGGCCGCTCCCACGTCCCCGACGCGACCGCGGGCGTCGAGCGCGGCGATGCCGGCCCACAGCGCCTGGCGGGTGATCTCGACGAGCTCGACGTCGCCGGCGTCGGCCGGCTCCCCCACGATCGCGGTGAAGGCCGAGTCGCCGTGCCAGCCGTCGACGACGCAGCCCCCGTCCACGGAGACGACGTCGCCCTCGGCGAGGACCTGGTCCCCCGGGATGCCGTGCACGACGACCTCGTTGACCGAGATGCACAGCGTCTTGGGGTAGCCGTGGTACCCGAGGAAGTTCGAGGTGCCACCACCGGCGCGGATGACCTCGGCCCCCAGGGCGTCCAGCTCGGCGAGGCTGACGCCCGGCCGCAGGGCCGAGCGCACGCTCTGCAGCGCGGCGTGGGTCAGCAGCCCGGCCCGGCGCATGGCCAGCACCTGCTGGGGGGTCTTGTACTCGACCCGTTCACGTCCGAACACGGCGGGCGACCTCAGGCGTCGGGCAGGTCGAGGGCCTTGACGAGGCGCTCGGTCACCGCCGAGATCTCCCCCAGCCCGTCCACCGAGCGCAGCAGGCCGCGCTCGGAGTAGACCTCCACGAGCGGGGCCGTCTGGTCCAGGTAGACCTGCTGGCGGGTGCGGATGACGTCCTCGGTGTCGTCGCTGCGGCCCTGCTCGGCGGCCCGGCGCGACAGCCGGCGCACCAGCTCGTCGGTGTCGGCGGTGATCTCCAGGACGTGCTCGAGCTTGGCCCCGGTCTCGCGCAGCATGTCGTCGAGCTCGCGGACCTGGTCGGTCGTGCGCGGGTAGCCGTCGAGGATGAAGCCCTCGGCCGCGTCCGGCTGCCGGAGGCGGTCGCGGACCATCGCGTTGGTGACCGAGTCCGGGACGTACTTGCCGGCGTCCAGGTACTCCTTGACCGTCGTGCCCAGCTCGGTCTCCTCCGCGACGTTCGCGCGGAAGATGTCGCCGGTCGAGATGGCGGGGACGCCGAGGCGCTCGGACAGGAGCTTGGCCTGGGTGCCCTTGCCCGCACCGGGCGGACCGAGGAGGACGAGACGAGTCATCGCAAGAACCCTTCGTAGTTGCGCTGCTGGAGCTGGGACTCGATCTGCTTCACCGTCTCGAGCCCCACCCCGACGATGATCAGGATCGACGTGCCCCCGAAGGGGAAGTTCGTGTTCGCATTGAAGAGCACGAACGCGATGAGGGGAAGCAGCGAGATGAGCCCCAGGTACAGCGATCCTGGCAGGGTGATGCGGGTGAGGATGTAGTCGAGGTACTCCGCGGTGGGCCGTCCGGCGCGCACCCCGGGGATGAAACCGCCGTACTTGCGCATGTTCTCGGCGACCTCGTCCGGGTTGAACGTGATCGCGACGTAGAAGTACGCGAAGAAGATGATGAGCAGGAAGTAGACCGCCATGTACAGCGGGTGATCACCCTTGGTGAAGTGGTCGGTGATCCAGGCCACCCAGGCCGCGTTCGGGTCGTTGAACTGGGCCACGAGGGCGGGCAGGTAGAGCAGCGACGAGGCGAAGATCACCGGGATGACGCCGGCCATGTTGACCTTGAGCGGGATGTAGGTGGAGGTGCCCCCGTACATCCGCCGGCCGATCATCCGTTTGGCGTACTGGACGGGCACGCGACGCTGGGACTGCTCGACGGCCACGACCGCCGCGACGACGACGAGCCCGATGAGGAGCACGCCCGCGAAGGTCAGCCAGCCGCGCTCGCGGCCGATGGCCAACAGCGAGGTCGGGAAGGTCGCGGCGATCTGGGCGAAGATCAGCAGCGACATGCCGTTGCCGACACCGCGCTCGGTGACGAGCTCCCCCATCCACATGATGAGCCCGGTCCCGGCGGTCATCGTGAGGACCATCAGCAGGATCGTCGGGACGCTCTGGTCGGGCAGGACCTGGGCGTTGCACGAGGTGCCGAACAGGCGCGAGGGCTCGCGGGCGATCGTCACGTAGGTCGTCGACTGCAGGACCGCCAGACCGATCGTCAGGTACCGCGTGTACTGCGTGAGCTTGCTCGTCCCCTGCTGGCCCTCCTTCTTGAGGGCCTCGAAGCGCGGGATGACCACCGTCAGCAGCTGCACGATGATGCTCGCGGTGATGTACGGCATGATCCCGAGCGCGAAGATGCTCAGCTGCAGCAGCGCGCCGCCGGAGAAGAGGTTCGCGAGGCCGAGCAGGTCGTTGCCGGTCTGCGCCACGTCGATGCACTGCTGCACGGCGGAGTACGAGACCCCGGGAGCCGGCACGAAGGAGCCCAGCCGGACCAGGACGATGATCCCGATCGTGAAGAGCAGCTTGCGGCGCAGGTCGGGCGTCCGGAAGGCGCGACCGATTGCGGTGAGCACTACGACCTCCTGCACCGCGCTCCCGGAGGAGCCGGAGTCGTTCCTGGCTGGTCGGACGGGTGGGTCGAACAGGGTGGTTCGGGCACTGCGGGTGGTGCTGGTGGTTCTGGTGGTGGCGCTGGGACGACGCCGCACGAGGCGCGCCACCCCGGTAGACCCTACCTTCCCCCAAACGCACACACGGCGGTAGCGGGCGATCACTCGCCGCTACCGCCGTGGGCGGTGGTGCTGGGCGTCAGCGGACGGTCGTGGACCCGCCCGCAGCCGCGATCTTCTCGGCCGCCGAGGTCGAGAACTTGTCGGCCGTCACCTGCAGGGCCACGGACACCTCACCGGTGCCGAGGACCTTGACGGGCTGGCCCTTGCGGACCGCGCCCTTGGCGACGAGCTCGTCGACACCGACGGTGCCGCCCTCGGGGAAGAGGGTCGCGAGCTTGTCGAGGTTGACGACCTGGTACTCGACGCGGAACGGGTTCTTGAACCCGCGCAGCTTCGGCAGGCGCATGTGGAGGGGCATCTGCCCGCCCTCGAACGCCTCGGGCACCTGGTAGCGGGCCTTCGTGCCCTTGGTGCCGCGACCGGCGGTCTTGCCCTTGCTGCCCTCACCGCGACCGACACGGGTCTTCGCCGTGTTCGACCCCGGGGCGGGACGCAGGTGGTGCAGCTTCAGGACGTGGTCACCCTGGTTCGCCATCAGTCGACCTCCTCAACCTTCACGAGGTGCGCGACGGTGTTCGCCATGCCACGGAACTCGGGCTTGTCGTCCTTGACGACCGACTGCCCGATCTTGTGGAGCCCGAGGCTGCGGAGCGTGTCGCGCTGGTTCCGCTTGCCGCCGATGCCGGACTTGATCTGCGTGACCTTGATGCGACCCATCAGGAGCTCACCCCCGCGGCCTGGGCGCGCAGCAGCGCGACCGGGGTGACCTGCTCCACGGACAGACCGCGGCGGGCCGCCACCTGCTCGGGGCGCTCGAGACCGCGCAGGGCCTCGATCGTCGCGTGCACGATGTTGATCGCGTTGTCGGAGCCGAGCGACTTCGACAGCACGTCGTGGATGCCCGCGCACTCGAGCACGGCGCGGACCGGACCACCGGCGATGACACCGGTACCCGGGGAGGCCGGGCGCAGCATGACCACGCCGGCAGCCTTCTCGCCCTGCACGGGGTGCGGGATCGTCCCCTGGATCTTGGGGACGCGGAAGAAGTTCTTCTTGGCCTCCTCGACGCCCTTGGCGATCGCCGCGGGCACCTCCTTGGCCTTGCCGTAGCCGACACCGACGGTGCCGTCACCGTCACCCACGACCACGAGGGCCGTGAAGCTGAAGCGACGACCGCCCTTGACGACCTTGGCGACGCGGTTGATCGTCACGACGCGTTCGACGAAGTTGCTGCGGTCGCCCGCGTCGCTACGTCCGCGGTTGTCGCGGCCGCCGTCGCGACCGCCACGACCGCGGTCGTTCCCGCGGTTGTCGTTGCGGTTGTCGCCGCCGCCGGCCGCACCGGCGCCTCGGCGCTGGGGTCCAGGCATCAGACGTTCCTCATCTCATCGACTTCGTAGGTCACAGGGACAGCCCCGCCTCACGAGCGCCGTCCGCGATCGCCGCGACGCGCCCGGCGTAGCGGTTGCCGCCGCGGTCGAAGACCACGGACTCGACACCGGCCGCCTTGGCCCGCTCGCCGACGAGCACACCGACGGCCTTGGCCTTGGCCGACTTGTCGTCGCCGCTGGCGCGCAGGTCCGCCTCCATGGTCGAGGCCGACGCCAGGGTGTGACCCGCGGCGTCGTCGATGACCTGGACGAACACGTGCCGCGTGGACCGCGTGACGACGAGGCGAGGACGCACGGCCGTGCCGACGACCTTCTTGCGCACGCGGGTGTGACGACGCTTGCGCGCCGGCGCAGTGCCCTTCTGGGTCTTCTGGGTGGAGAGTCCCATCGTCACTTACCAGCCTTTCCGACCTTGCGGCGGATCTGCTCGCCGGCGTAGCGCACGCCCTTGCCCTTGTACGGGTCGGGCTTGCGGAGCTTGCGGATGTTCGCGGCGACCTCGCCGACCTGCTGCTTGTCGATGCCGGCCACGGAGAACCTGGTGTTGTTCTCCACGGCGAAGGTGATGCCGGCCGGCGCCTTGACGACGACCGGGTGGCTGTAGCCGAGCGCGAACTCGAGGTCGGAGCCCTTGGCCGTGACGCGGTACCCCGTGCCGACGATCTCGAGCTTCTTCTCGTAGCCGTTCGTCACACCCTCGACCATGTTCGAGAGGAGGGTGCGGGTCAGGCCGTGCAGCGAGCGCGAGGTGCGCTCGTCGTCGGGACGGGTGACCGACAGGGCCCCGTCCTCGGTGCGCTCCACCGCGATGGGGGAGGCGACGGTGTGGTTCAGCTCGCCCTTGGGGCCCTTGACCGTGACGGCGGAACCGTCGATGGTCACGTCCACGCCCGAGGGGACGGTGATCGGGAGTCGACCGATGCGCGACATGAGTTCTCCTCCCTCACCAGACGTAGGCGAGGACTTCCCCACCCACGCCCTTCTTGTTGGCCTGCTTGTCGGTCAGCAGCCCCGAGGACGTGGACAGGATCGCCACGCCGAGGCCACCGAGCACGCGGGGCAGGTTCGTCGACTTCGCGTAGACCCGCAGACCGGGCTTGCTCACGCGGCGCAGGCCGGCGATCGCACGTTCACGGTTCGGGCCGAACTTCAGGTTCAGCGTGAGCTTCTTGCCCACCTCGGCGTCCTCGACGGTCCAGGAGGCGATGTACCCCTCGGCCTGGAGGATGTCGGCGATGTGGGACTTCAGCTTGCTGTACGGCATCTGGACGGTGTCGTGGTACGCCGAGTTGGCGTTCCGCAGACGCGTCAGCATGTCCGCGATGGGGTCGGTCATCGTCATCGGGCTCGTCCGCCCTTCCTCGCCGCGGTTTCCGTGCCTCGCCGTGCGGGCCGGACCTTCGGCGTCTCAGTGATCAGGGTCGTGAAGGAGTAGGAGGTCACCAGCTGCTCTTGGTCACACCGGGCAGCTCGCCGCGGTGCGCCATCTCGCGCACGCAGACGCGGCACAGGCCGAACTTGCGGTACACGGCGTGCGGGCGACCGCA